>JALYSZ010000085.1 GCA_030854525.1 Chloroflexota bacterium
GCCATTTGGCCGGGCGTCTTCGCATATCCGGCTCGTGCTAGTTGAGTCTTGCGGTTTCTTTTGGCAGGTCGGGCAGAAGTAGCTCTTGCGGAACTCGTTCGGATGGAATCCGACGTCGATCGCAGTCCCGCACTCGTAGCACGGCAATCCGCGCCGCTCTTGCACTGACCGAAGCTGGCGGCGATCGAGCGTGAAACGCGAACGCCGCGGACCCCCATCGCGATTGCGGCGGAGCAGGTCACGGGCGGCCAGGACGACGCGGCGCAGCTCGGGGTCGTCGAATTCTTCTACCTTCGCCCAGGGCCACGCTCGCGTGATGAAGAGGGTCTCGTTCTTGATCTCGTTACCGATGCCCGAAAGCGTTCGCTGGTCGAGGAGCGCGGTCGAGATCTCACGGTCGGGCTGGGCGCGCAGCCGGCGCAGGCCTTCGTCCATGTCGAAGTCGTCGGCGATCACATCCGGTCCGAGCTCGGGAATCACAGGGTGGAGGGCGACCTCTCGCGCTGTCATGAGCTCGACCACCGGAGGCGTCTCACAAGGGGCGACGTACTCGTCCGTCCGAATGACGACGCGCGCCTTCGACGGAGCGAACCACCATCGCTGACCGGGGCGATACACGTGCCATTGCCCCTGCATGCGCATGTGCGTGTGAAGGACAACGTCCTCGCCGTCGGTGGTGAACGTGATCATCAGGTGCTTGCCGTTCGACTCGACGGCTTTGACGGTCCCGCCGACGACCTTTCGGCGCGCGGCCGCTGGAGTGATCTTCGGCGCCACGAGATCGAACCCGGTGACGACGCGCCCGGCCAGCGCGCGCCGCAGCACCGTCGCTGTGCGAAAGATCGTGTCGCCTTCGGGCAATTGCGGCCCTTAGATGCGCGAGACGCGGCGGAGATAGCCGCGCGGCGTGCGCGCGAAGCCGGCCTCGCGCAGCGGGTCCGCGAGTGGCGACTCGTCGACCGGAGCGCCATCGACCGACTGAATGAAGAGCGTGGTGCGCCGGTCGGGCCCGACCTCGGCGGCCAGTGCCGTGGCGAGCGCGTTGCGCGTCGGCTCGGCATCGGCCTCTTCGGCAACGAACGTGAGGAGCTGCTCCTCCCCACGGCCGAGCCATCCCGCCAACCGACCGTCGACCAAGATCACCAAAGCCCCGGCCGTGCGCATCGGTTTGCGGCCCTCGGCGCGCTCGGGCCACGACAGCGCGGCGCCGTACGGATTCGCGGGATCGGTCGCCGCGAGCACGACGGCATTCGGTTCCTCGGGTCGTTCGCGCGCGGCGCGGAGCCGATCGACGGCGCCGGGCAGCGCGAATTGCGCCGCGCCGAGCCCGGCCACGAAATAGCCACGCCGGATCCGGCCGGCGTCCTCCATCGCCTTCAATAATCCGTACACGGCTGCGAAACCGCCGCCGGTCCCTTCGGACCGCACGACCTCGCGCGTCAGCACGCCGTGGCGCTCGAGTAGCTGACGGATCTGAGCGGTCGCCCGCTCGGTCGGGGTGATCGGCGCGTCACCAGCGGACTCGGTGAGCGACCAGCGCCCGGCGACGTCGTCGCGCACCGTGAACCGCTCGAGGCTCCGCAGATGCATCGCCCGACCGACCGACGCGCTGCTGCGGCGCGACCGCCGGAGTGGCGCGAGGAGCGCGCGCACCGCATGGAAGCTGTCGTTCGTGACCTCGCCCGCCCAGACGAGATCCCACAGCGCGTCGCCGAGCTCCGGAGCGAAGCCGCCACGCGCAGCTGCGAGAAGCTGTGGGAAGAACGAGGCACCCCGCGCCTGGAGGACCTCGCGAAGGCGATCGTGGATCGGGCGGTCGGGTCGTGTCTCCTGTGTTGGCCGCAGCAGCGAGAAGTGCTCCGCGAGAAAGAGCGCAATGCGACCGTCCTTCGGACCGACCGCACCGCCGCCCATCCACATGACAGCGCCGGAGCCGAGGAGAGCGTCGAGGTCGCGCGGGTCGTACTTCGCGACCCGGGCCGGAAGGATGCGCGTCTCGAGGTCCGACGCCGGTACGAAAGCGCCTTCGAGTTTGGCGATCGCGTCGAGGAGCGCCGCCTGTCCACGCTCCGGCGAATCGATGCCGTGCCATGCGATCGCGAATCGGCCGAGCGCATCGTGCTCGACGGGCTCGACCTCGCGACGAAGACGCGCGAGCGATCGCCCGCGGAGCGTGCGCAGCACTCCCGTGTCCATCCACTCGGAACCCGACTGCCCCGGACGAAACCGCCCCTCCACGACGGTGCCCGCCTCGGCCAGCCGCCGCAGCGCGTCGACGACGGGCGACTCGGCGAGACCGAATCGCCGGGCTGGATCGCCGGCGACGAATGGACCGTGCGTGCGGGCGTACCGCCGCAACAGCGACACGAGAGGATCGACGTCATCGTTCGTGAGGAACGCGGCGGGCAGCCCGAGCGGTAAGCCGACCCCGAGCGCGTCGCGGTACCGGCCCGCATCCTCGGCCGCGATGAAGCGGCGCGCGCCGGCGATGCGAAGGTCGAGAACACGGCGCTCGGTCACGAGCGTCGAGATCCATTCGTGGACCGCCCCAGGCTCGGCGCTGCGCGCTTCGATCTCTTCGGCGGTGAGATCTCCGAGACGAAGGAGCAATTCGTGGACGCCGTCCGCGTGGCGCGCGGCGCGCTCACGGACCAAGTGCTGGAGCGAGAGCTCGAGATCCGTGACCGCATCCTGGTCCAGAAGCTCGCGCAGCTCCACCTCGCCCAGGAGGGCGCGCAGTTGCGATGGATCGACCGTGAGCGCTTGGGCACGCAGCTCGGCGAGAGGGGCGTCGCCTTCGTACATGAAGTTGGCGACGTAGTTGAAGAGGAGCGACGCGGCGAAGGGCGACGGCGCGCGCGTTTCCACGGTCACCACCCGAAGCTTGCGCGACCGGATCGCGGCGAGCAGATCCGTGAGGCCCGGCATGTCGAAGACGTCCTGAAGGATTTCACGGTAGGTCTCGAGGACCATGGGAAACGCCTCGTACCGGCTCGCGACCGCGAGGAGATCGCTGGCACGCTTTCGCTGCTGCCAGAGAGGCGCGCGCTGTCCCGGACGCCGTCGCGGCAGGAGCAGCGCGCGGGCCGCGTTCTCTCGGAATCGGGCCGCGAACAGCGCGGTCGTCGGCGCACCCAGATTGGCGGCGCGCGCCCCGCCGCCGCCGACGGCGAGCGAGGCTTGCACGAGATCGCTCACGGCGTCGGGATCGGGAAGGAGCAGCTCGACCGGTGGCGGCTGATCCGTCCCCGGGAAACGGACGACGATCCCGTCGTTCGTCCAGAGGATGTCGGGCTCATCGCCGTTCCGCTCGCGCACCATCGCGCCGATCGCCATCGCCCACGGCGCGTGCACCCGCGCGCCGAAGTGGCTGAGGATGCAGACGCGCCAGTCGCCCATGTCGTCGAGGTAGCGCTCGACGACGATCGTGTGGTCGTCCGGCACGGTGCCCGTCGCGGCTTCCTGATCGCGCAAGTACTGCAGGAGATTGCGCGCCGCGCCTTCGGCGAGCGCGTGCTTCGTCACGAGCTCTTTCGTCGCATCCTCCGGCGAGAGCGAGCGCATCCGGCGAGCGAGGGCGCCGATCGCACGTCCGAACTCGAGCGGACGGCCGACATTCTCACCGTGCCAGAAAGGCATGCGCCCAGGAACACCTGGCGCCGGCGAAACAAGCACCCGGTCCTGCGTGATCTCCTCGACCCGCCAGCTCGATGCACCGAGGAGGAACACATCTCCCTCCTTGGTCTCGAAAACCATCTCCTCGTCGAGCTCACCGACACGGCCCTTGCCCTTTTCGGCACCGACGAGGAAGACACCGTACAGGCCGCGGTCCGGGATCGTGCCGCCGTTCGAGATCGCCACGACCTTCGCCCCTTCGCGCGAGCGCACGATTCCGGCGGTCCGGTCCCAGACGATGCGCGGCCGCAGCTCGGCGAACTCGTCCGATGGATAGCGGCCCGAGAGCATATCGAGCACACCTTCGAACGCGCTCCGCGGCAGCTCGGCGAAGGGCGCGGCACGACGGATGACGCGCTCGAGATCGTCCACCCCCCAGTCGTCCATCGCGGTCATGGCCACGACCTGTTGCGCCACGATGTCGAGTGGGTTGCGGGGATAACGCAGCGGCTCGACGGAGCCCGCGAGCATTCCTTCAGTGATCGCCGCGCTCGCGAGGAGATCGCCGCGGTACTTGGGGATGATCACCCCGGTGGAGGGCTCATCGATGCGGTGGCCGGAACGTCCGATTCGCTGCATGCCGCTCGCTACCGACGGAGGTGACTCGACCTGGATCACCAGGTCGATCGCGCCCATGTCGATGCCGAGCTCGAGCGAGCTCGTCGCGACGAGCGCCGGAAGGCGACCTGACTTGAGATCGTCTTCGATCCGAAGCCGCTGTTCCCGCGCGATCGAGCCGTGGTGCGCGCGGACGAGCTCCTCGCCCGCGAGCTCGTTGAGGGCGCCAGCGAGACGTTCGGCAAGGCGGCGCGAGTTCACGAAGATGAGCGTCGACCGGTGCGAGCGGATGAGCTCGAGGATCTGCGGATGAATCGCGGGCCAGATCGACGAGCGCTGGACCGCAGTGACCGGCCCGGTCGGGATCTCGGCCGGCTCGCCCAGGCGCGCCATGTCCTCGACCGGGACCTCAACACGAAGCTCCAGGGTCTTCTTATGGCCGGCGTCCAGAACGCGCACCGGACGCGGCACCCCGTCGTCGAGGCCGCCGAGGAACCGCGCGATCTCATCCAGAGGACGCTGCGTCGCGGAGAGACCGACTCGCTGCAGCTTGGCCGCTCCGCGTTCGCGACGCTCCTCGAGGCGCTCGAGCGTGAGCATGAGGTGCGATCCCCTTTTGGACGGGACCACGGCGTGGATCTCGTCGACGATCACGCTCTCGACGGTGCGGAGCCCGTCGCGCGCGAGACTCGTGAGGATCAGGTAGAGCGACTCCGGCGTGGTGATGAGGATGTCCGCGGGCTCGCGCTGATAACGCGCCCGCTCGCGCGACGGCGTGTCGCCCGTGCGGATCGCGACGGTGGGCTCGCGGTACGGGATTCCGAGACGCTGCGCCTGCCGCGTGATCCCGACCAGCGGCTCGCGTAGGTTGCGCTCGACGTCGACGGCGAGCGCCTTGAGCGGGGAGACGTAGACGATTCGGGTCGCGGCTTTTTTCGGCGCCGGCGAGAACATGAGGCGATCGATCGCGGCAAGGAATGCGGCGAGCGTCTTGCCCGAGCCGGTCGGCGCGAGGACGAGCACATTCTCGCCGAGCGCGATGGCGGGCCAGGCGAGCTCTTGCGCTCGCGTCGGTGTTTGGAAGGTGGCCTCGAACCACGCGCGGGTCGCCGGGTTGAAGGACGCCAGCGGATCACTCCCCACGATTACAGAGGTTACCGTTCCGACGATGGACATCGGGCTCGGTATCGACAGCCGTTTCGCGTTGAGCGACGACGATCAGCGCGCCGTGGCGCGCGACGCCGCCGAGCTCGGATACAAAAGCCTCTGGACGCCCATCGGAAACACGCGAGAACCGTTCGATGTCTGCGCGAGCTGGACTCAATCGAGCGGCCTCCCGACCGGCATAGCGGTCGCGCCCCACTCAGGGTGGTCGATCGACGACCTTGCCTCTGTATCGAAGGAAACACTGGAGCGCTGCCGGGGCATGTTCACCTTGGGAATCGGGGCGGGGCGAACGACCGAGGCACCGATCCGGGTCATGCGGAAAGCGATCGAGGCGCTGCGAGAACGCCTACCCGATCTCGGCGTCTACCTCGGCGCGCTCGGTCCCCAGATGCTGCGGCTCGCTGGCCAGCGCTACGACGGGGCCGCGCTCAACTGGTGCACCAGCGAGCAGGTGCGCTGGAGCCGCGAACGCGTAATGGCGGGCGCACAGGCGGCGGGACGCGATCCATCGTCCATCCGGTTACACGAGTACGTCCGGGTCTGCGTCGACGACGACGAGCCGGCCGCGAGGATCGCGTTCGCGAAGATGGTCCTTACGTACGCGCTCGCGAGACCCGGCACTGACAAGACGAAGGGCTATCGGGCCCATTTCGCGCGGCTGGGATTCGACGAGGCCCTCACCGACCTCGAGTCGCGACAGGCGAACGGCGCGAGCGAGGACGACCTCGCGAGGATCTTCCCGGACGAGCTCCTTCGACGCGTTGGGTACTGGGGTCGCCCGGATGGCGCGCGCGACGCCTTTCTCCGGCTCGCAGATGGCCTCGACATCGCGGTCGTTCGGCTGGTGCCGGCGACAGGAAACGATCTGGCCGCTGTGCGCCTGGCAATGCGCGCGTGCGCGCCGAGGCTCTAGCGCACCTGCTCCGCGATGCGCACCAGATCACGCAGCAGGAGCGCGCGGGATGAGATCTCGTAGGTCATTCCATCCTCGGTCCAGCGGACGACGCTGAGGGACGTGGCTTCGACGGAGTAGTTCGCAGCGTACGCACCGTGAACCGACAGCTCATCGGCGAGCGCATTCGTGGGCCGGACGACCGCCGGCGCGCCGGGAAGCATGGCAACGCTCACGACTTGGTTCGAGTCACGCAGGCGGAATGAACGAAGCTTCGGCGCTGGGCGCGCCGGCCCGGAGACGCCATCCACGCTCGGCATGAGGATCTCGGCGGCAACATCGACCGGGAGCTGGAGGCGGAGCGTAAGCGACATGTTTTGCCGCGCAAATGCCTCCTCCAAGACCGACGGCCCACTCGCGAGAGCGTGCGCCGGCTGCTCATGGGGAAGCGCGGCGATCATCAGAAGGGTCGCGGCAGCCGCGGCTGCCGACGCGGCTGACAGCATCCGACCGAGTAGCGGCGAGACCGGCTGCGCGGCAACGCCGTCAAGGTCAAGGATTACGCCCGCCATTCCCCACGCGCCCCTTAGAAGCTAACGATCGCTCCCTTGGCCGTAGCGTACGCCCAAACATCAAGCTCAGGGACGTCCAGACCGTTCAAAGTGAGGATGGTGCAGATCTGGGAGCGGTGGTCGCTTCCGTGGTGCGAGAACTGGGCGAGCGGCACCCAAAGCTCGAGGTCGAGCTTGCGCCGTTCGTCATGGATCCGACGATCGAAGTCGTACTCCTTGGACTTGAAGAGCTCCTCGACTGCGTCATGAACGCGCGCGAGTCGCGCCGCGATCTCGTCGACCGGCGTGGCATCGGTCACTTCGATGAAGGGCTGCGCGATCAGGCCATACGTATTGAGGTAGCCCTCGTTCGCGCGAACGATATGCGCGAACGTCTTTTGGATCGTGCCGTATGTTCCCGGTGCTGTGAGTTGCAGCTGCTCCGTCGTAAGCGAGCGGCAGCGTTGGAGGAGCTGCTCGGTGGCCCACACGTCGTGACGCATCTGGCGAAGCATCGGTGGCGTGCTCATCTAGCGCGCATCCCTGCGACCTTCTCCTCCACCTCGGCGTTGAGTTCGTCGAGCTCCTGCTGGGCCGCGGCGAGATCCTCTTTCGCGCGTTTCACGTCCTCCCGCTGCTCCATGGCGCGGGCGGCGCCGCGTGCGGTCGTCGTACCGCGGCCGATCGTGGAGTAGCTCACCTTCTTGCGGCCGAACATCGCGGTCAGGATCGTGGCGCCGGCAGAGACCGCGGTTTGGAGACCAGCCCCACGAAGCTGCCCTTCCTCGCGCTCGACGGTTTGGTGCGCACGACGGGCCTTCTCCTCGGCGCGATGGATCTTCGGCGCGTACTGCGCGCGAAGCGCCTCGATCGCCGCATCACGTTTCTCGCGCGCCGCCTGGTCATCGTCGGCGTGCGCGGTCCGGGTCGCCTCCGCCGCGGGCGCGGCGGCGATTGCCGGGCGGCGGTCCTTCATCAGGACCTTGATCTGATCGCGGGTAAGCGGACCGCGGAGGTAGGACATGGCCCATCGCGACTCGAGGACGACCGGCGCATCCTCGTGGACGTTGTTCATTAGGAAGACCCGACTCGTCAGCCCGGCGAGAAGCTCTCCCATCGACCGCCGATCGAAGGACGCGCTCTGGGCGGCGGCCGCGCCCTCGAGGCCCTCGAGAACGCGCTGCTTGTCGCGGTCGGTCTGTAGTCGTCCGAGAAACCACGTGCCGGTGTTCGCGAGTCCCTTGTAGTCCAGGTCCACCGGGTTCTGGGTCGCGAGCACGACGCCGAGCCCGAAGGCGCGCGCCTGCTTCAAGAGGTTGAGCATCGGCCTCTTCGACGGCGGTTCGGCCACCGGCGGGAAGAATCCGAAGATCTCGTCCATATAGAGGATCGCTCGCAGGCTCGTCGTGCCGCTCTGCGTTCGGACCCAGCCGTAGATCTCGTTCAGGAGTAGCGCCACGAAGAACATCCGCTCGGCATCGGATAGGTGCGCGATCGAGAAGATCGAGACACGCGGCTTTCCGGCTGGCGAACGAAAGAACGCGCCGATGTCGAGCGGCTCGCCCTGCAGCCATCCGGCGAACCCGGGCGCGGCGATCAGCCCGTTGATGCGCAGCGCCAGCTCTTCGCGATCCTTGGCCGGATAGAACTTCTCGACGTCGAGCGCGCCGATCCGCCCCATCGGCGGTTTCTGCACCTGGTTGACGAGGGTCTCCAGATCGAGGTCCTGTCCGGCGGTCCACGCTGCGGTGAAGAGCGTCGACAGAAGGATGTGCTCGCGGCTCTTGACTGGATCCGCCGCGATCCCGACAAGCGCCAGCAGGCTCGTCGCCGTCGTCGCGACGCGCTCGCGGAAGAGCTCGGCATCCTCGCGCAGAGCGGCGGGCGGCGCGGCAAACGAGCGAACGATCGACACGGGGATGCCCGCCGTCGAGCCGGGCGTGTAGATCGCGAAGTCGGCGGCGGACTTGAGCCGACGGATGCGCTCGCCGTCCTCGCCCCACGATTCGAGCCCGGTCCGCCAGAGATCCGCCTGCTGCTTGGCGTGCTCGTCGGGGGCCAGACCCTTTCGGGCAGCGTCCTCCTCGTTGATCCACGGCCGGAAGTCCTCAGGGCGCAGGTCGGGGAACGTAAGGAGCAGGTTGGTAAGGTCGCCCTTCGGATCGATGGCGAGCGCGGGCACGCCATCGATCGCGGCCTCCTCGATGAGGTCGATGCAGAGGCCCGTCTTGCCGCTGCCGGTCATGCCCACGACGATCGCGTGCGTGACCAGATCCTTCGAGTCGTAGAGAACGATGTTCTTGCCAGTCGAGCTCTTCTTCTCGAGGTCGTACTCGCGCCCGAGATAGAACTGACCAAGCTTCTCGTAGTCGGTGGCCTGCATAGGCGCCATCCGCGCTATGTCTGAAGCAGCGGGCTGCCGCGCTTGATGAATTTGCCGCGGCCCTTCGTGCCGAGGAACTTGTCCTTCTCCACGACCACTTCGCCGCGCGACAGCACGACCGCGGCCTTGCCCTTCACTCGGCGGCCTTCGTACGGGTTGTAGTCGACGCGCATGTGGTGCGTCTTCGCTGAGATCGTCGAGGTTGTGCGCGGATCCCACACGACGATGTCCGCATCGCTGCCCACCGCGATCGTCCCCTTCTTCGGGAACATGCCCATGATCTTTGCCGGCGTCGTCGAGGTGACCTCGACCCACCGGTTCAGGGTGATCCGCTTCTGCACAACGCCGCCGTCGTAGAGCAGCACCATGCGCGTCTCGACGCCCGGGGCGCCGTTCGGGATCTTCGAGAAATCTCCGATGCCGAGCTGCTTTTGCTTCGGCAGGCCCTGGTAGCCCTCCTTCATGCAGAACGGGCAATGGTCGGTCGACACCACCTGGAGGTCATTGCGCGCGAGTCCCTTCCAGAGCTCGTCCTGATGCCAGCGCTCGCGCAGCGGCGGACTCATCACGTATTTGGCTCCGTCGAAGCCCGGCTCGTCGTAGTTGTCGATCGATAGAAAGAGGTACTGGGGACACGTCTCGGCATACGCGGGAAGCCCGCGGTCGCGGAAGAGCCGCACCTGCTCCAGCGCCTGCGACGAGGACAGGTGAACGACGTAGAGCGGTATGCCGCCGGCCAGCTCCGCGAGGCGGAACGCACGATGGGTCGCCTCGCCCTCGGCCTCGGGCGGCCTAGTGAGCGCGTGCCATTTCGGCTGGGTGTGCTTCGCGGCGAGCGCGCGCTTGACGAGGACGTCGATGACGCCGCCGTTCTCGGCGTGCATGCAAATGAGGCCGCCGTTCTCAGCCGTTCGCGAGAGCGCCTTGAAGATCGCTCCATCGTCGACCTGGAACACACCGGGATAGGCCATGAACAGCTTGAACGATGAGACGCCCTCTTTGACCATGACATCCATTTCTTTCAAGACCTTGTCGGTGACGTCTCGGACGATCATGTGGAGGCCGTAGTCGATCGCGGCCTTGCCACGTGCCTTCTTCAGCCACGCGTCGCGGGCCTTCTCCAGCGGCTCACCCATTCCCTGCACGGCGAAGTCGACGATCGAGGTCGTACCGCCGAAAGCCGCGGCGACCGTTCCGGTGTAGAAGTCGTCCGACGCGAAGGTGCCACCGAACGGCAGCTCCATATGAGTGTGGACGTCGATGCCGCCGGGGATCACGTACTTCCCGGTCGCGTCGATGCGCTTCGCGCTGGCGGCCTTCAACGCCTTACCTATCTGCACGACCTTCTCGCCATCGATGAGCACGTCACCCTTGTAGGTGTCGGCCGCGGTGACGATCGTGCCACCCGTGATGAGCGTCGTCGCCATCTGCTCCCCTCCGTGCGGTCGGCCATGCTAACGCGTCACGCCCGATGGGCCGCCGCTCGCGCTCGCGAACGTCGCGAGCCAGGTCTCGGCGCTCGCTAGTCCGCGAGGTTGATCGTCACGCTCTTGCGCTGAGTGAAGCCTTCGAGCATTCCCTCGAGCGAGTTCTCGCGCCCGAGCCCGCTCTCTTTGAACCCGCCGTACGGCTGGCCCACGACCTGACCGATGCCCTGATTGACCTGGACCCAGCCCGCGTCAATCGAGTGCGCCGTGCGCAGCGCGCGGGTGATGTCCCTCGACCAGATGTAGGCCGCGAGGCCGTAGTGCGTGTCGTTCGCCATGCGAACCGCATCGGCGGGGTCGTCCCATGGGATCGCAACGAGCACCGGTCCAAAGATCTCCTCGCGAGCTATCCGCCAATCGTTGCGCACGTTCGCGAAAACCGTCGGCTCGACGTAGTAGCCCTCGGCGAGGCGACCCTCCTTCGGTGGAAGCCCCCCGATGACTGTCCGCGCGCCTTGCTGGTGGGAGCCCTCGTCGATGAAACGCACGACGCGGTCGAACTGCTGACGGCTCACGATCGCGCCCATGTCATTGGTTTCGTCGAGCGGATCGCCGACCTTCAGCTTCCCGAGCTTCGTCCTGAGCTTGTCCAGGAAGGAGTCGAACACGCTCTTGTGCAGGAAGAGACGCGAGCCCGCGGTGCACGACTGGCCCTGCCGCGCGAAACGCATCGCCGCAATGACGCCGTCGGCGGTCTTTTCGTCGTCGGCGTCCGGGAACAGGACCTGCGGACTCTTGCCGCCGAGCTCGAGGGTCACCGGAATGATGCGGTCGGCCGCGAGACGGAGGATCGCCTTTCCCGTATCGGTCGCGCCGGTGAACGAGATCTTTGCGACGAGCGGGTGGACGGCCAGTGGCGTCCCGACCTCTTCGCCGGTCCCGGTGACGACATTCAGCACGCCCGCGGGCAGGTGCTTCGCGCTGATGCGCGCGAGCGCGAGTGCGGCGAGCGGCGCGTTTGCCGACGGCTTCAGCACGACGGTGTTACCGGCGAGGAGCGCTGGCGCGATCTTCCACGCGGCGATGAGGATCGGTACGTTCCACGGCACGATCGCGGCGACGACGCCAAACGGCTCGCGCCGGGTGTACGAGAACATCGTCTCGCCGAGCGGGATGGTCTCGCCCTTCAGCTCGCCGCCAAGGCCTCCGAAGTAGCGGAACACGTCGGCCACTGTCTTCGCCTCCGGCCGTGCCTGAGTCCGGATGGCGTTGCCCGTCTCCGCAGCGAGCGTGCGTGCGAGGTCTTCGATCGCCGCTTCGACGTCGTCCGCGATGCGCGCGAGGATGCGGCCGCGATCGCGCGGCGCGACCGAGCGCCATGAAGGGAATGCCGCGGCCGCGGCCTTGACCGCGCGGTCGACGTCCTCCGCTCCGGCCCGCGGCACCTGAGCGATGACCGATCCTCGCTTCGCCGGCGTCTCGACATCGAATGTGCGGCCATCCACACCGTCGACCCAGTCGCCGCCGATCAGCATCTTCTCGCGCAGCGCCTTGCCTGCCGTGGCGACGGTCATCGCGGTGCTACGGCTTCACCATGTCGTCGTACATGTCGGGTCGACGATCACGGTAGAACTGCCACGTGTTTCGCACCTCGCGGACGAGATCCATGTTGAGGTCGGCGACGAGCAGCTGCTCATCTTTGTCCGAGGCCTGCGCGATGATCTTGCCGCGCGGATCGGCGAAGTAGCTCGAGCCGTAGTACTCGTTGGGGCCGAACTCCTTCTCCTGCCCCACCCGGTTGATGGTCCCGACCCAGTAGCCATTCGCGATCGCGTGCGCCGTCTGCTCGATAAACCAGAGGTGCATCGACAGGCCGCGCGAGGTGGCGGACGGAATGAAGACGAGCTCCGCGCCATGGAGACCGAGCATCCGCGCGCCCTCCGGGAAATGCCGATCGTAGCAGATGTAGACGCCGACCTTGCCAACGGCCGTGTCGAAGACGGGGTATCCCATGTTTCCGGGGCGGAAATAGAACTTCTCCCAGAACCCGTTCACGTGGGGGATGTGCGTCTTGCGGTACTTGCCGAGGTACTTCCCGTCAGCATCGATCACCGCGGCGGTGTTGTAGTACACGCCGACCTGATCCTCTTCGTACATCGGAACGATCAGGACCATCGAATGCTTCTTCGCGAGCTCCTGCATGAGCTTCGTCGTCGGACCGTCGGGGATCTTCTCGGTGTAGCTGTAGTGCTTGGTGTCCTGCACCTGGCAGAAGTACGGGCCGTAGAAGAGCTCCTGCATGCAGAGCACCTGCGCGCCCTGCTTGGCCGCATCGGCGATGTACTTCGCGTGCCGCTCGATCATCGAGTCCTTGTCGCCGGTCCACGCGCACTGGACAAGGGCAGCTTTCACGGTCGTCATTGATGGCTCCCCCGTAAGCGATTCGCGTGCTCGGATGCTAGCCCTTGACGCGACTAGCATCGAGTGCGATGTCTGTCGCGATAGCGCTCCACGGCGTCAGTGCGGGCTACAAGGGCCCGGTCCTGCACGACGTCGATCTCGAAGTCGGAAACGAGGTCGTCGCCGTCGTCGGGCGGAGCGGCAGCGGTAAGACCACGCTTCTGCGGCTCATCGCCGGCCTCATCGAGCCGACGTCCGGCACGGTCGATCTCCTGGGCGTCGCCCCGGCCGTAGCCCGCCGTCACAAGCGCATCGGCTTCGTCGCGCAGGACGCGCGTCTGCACCCGTGGCGCACGGTCCGCGAGAACGTAACGCTTCCGCTCGAGGTGAACCGCGCTGCACGCACCAACGGCCACGTCGGTCCGGGCGAGTGGGTCGCGCGGATGGGCCTGAGCGACGCGATCGACGCGTACCCGCACCAGCTCTCCGGCGGCATGCGGCAGCGGGTGGCGCTGGCCCGCTCGCTCGTCATCGACCCTGAGGTGCTGCTCATGGACGAACCGCTCGCATCCCTCGACGAGCTCACCCGTGAAGATCTACGCGACGAGCTTCTCCGTCTATGGGAGGGCCGCTCCCGATCCGTGGTCTACGTGACGCACGACATCGAAGAGGCTGTCTTCCTCGCGGATCGCGTCGTCGTCATCGGCGGCCAACGGCCGGCAAAGATCCGCGGCGAGGTTCACGTCTTGCTCCCGCGACCGCGAACGAAGGCGGTGCAACGCGAGCCTCGGTTCCACGACCTTGTCGAGGAGGTCCGCTCGCACCTGGCATGACCGCACGCCGCACGCTCACCGATCTCGCCGTGGCGCTCGCCGCGATCGCCGCCATCGCGCTCGTCCTCGAGCTAGGGACGCGCGCCTTTCGCGTCCCCTCCTATTTAATGCCGCCGCCGTCGGCCGTTGTCGCGCGGATGGCGACCGATGCCGGTCTGCTGGCGCGCGAAGGTTCGATCACCCTCGGCGAGGCAGCGGCCGGGTTCGTCCTTGGGACCAGCGTCGCGTTCGCGCTGGCGACCGTTATGGCTTGGTCGCGGCCGCTCGAGCGAACGTTGTTCCCGCTGGCGATCCTGGTGAAGCTCACCCCGATCGTCGCAATCGCCCCGCTCTTCACGCTGTGGTTCGGCTTCGGCACGGCGCCGAAGGTCGCGATCGCCGCACTCATAACCTTCTTCCCGATGCTGGTGAACTCCTTCGTCGGCCTGCGCTCGGCCGATCTGCAGGAGGTCGCGTTCCTCCAGACGCTCGGGGCATCCGGACGCGAGATCTTCCGCCATCTGCGCGTGCCGAGCGCCCTGCCGTACCTCTTCTCGGGCGCTCGCATCTCGCTGAACCTTGCGCTCATCGGCGCGGTGATCGGTGAGTGGACCGGCGCCGACCGCGGGTTGGGCCGGATCATCTTCGTGGCGAACGCGAACCTCGACCTGACCATCCTCTTCGGAGCGGTCTTGGTCCTCGCCGCGATCGGCATCGCGGCGAACGCGCTCGTCGGTGCGGCCGAGCGGCGCGTCCTCCACTGGCACCCCATCGCGGTGGCGACGTGAGACAGCTCGCGCTGCTCATGGCCGTGTTGCTGGCGGCATGCAACGCGCCGGTCGCGGGTCCGTCACCGACGCCCGTGCCGGTGGAGAAGGTCACCTTCATCGCCGGCTTCAAGCCACAGGCCGACTTGCCGTTCGTCGCCGTCTACGTGGCGCAAGCGAAGGGCTACTTCCGTGACCAGTCGCTCGAGGTCGACATCCAGCACGCGACCCAGGGCGAGCACGTGCAGCTCCTGGCCACCGGCCGAGCGCAGTTCTCGACCGGCGCTGCAGGCGATGTGATGAAGCGTGTGGCAAGTGCCGACGTACCGCTCGTCGCGATCGCGCAGATCGGGCAGCGCGACGAGCAGTCGTTCGCGGTGCGCGCGGATTCACCCATCCGGACGCTGAAGGACTGGGAGGGGAAGATCGTCGGCTACAAGACCACAGTGAGCGCCGCCTATCTCGCCCTCATGTCGGTCGGCGGGGTCGATCGCGCAAAGGTCCGCGAGGTTGCCGTCGGCTTCGATCCGCGGGTGCTGGCGGACGGGCGCGTCGACGTCTATCCCGTCTTCACCGCGAACGAGCCGGACACTCTCGCGCGGCTCGGGATCCCGGTTCGCCTCTTCGACCCCACGACGTACGGCCTGCCGGGCCTCGGACTGACCCTCATGACGAATCAGCAGATGATCCAGACCAAGCCAGAGGTCGTGACGCGCTTTCTGCGCGCGGCGCTGCGTGGGCTGGCCGACGCGATGGCCGATCGCGATGCCGCGATCGACGTCGTTATGAAGTACGCGACCGGCGAGGATCGCGCGCACCAGCGCTACATGCTCGACACGGAGATCGACGCCGCGCAAAACGAGCTGACTCGAACAAGTGGAATCGGTGCGATGGACCGGTCGCGCTACGTCGCGCTCCGCGATTTCCTTCTCCAATACAGCGCGCTCGCCAAGAGCGTCGACGTCGACGCGGTGTTCACCGACCGTTTCGTGAAAGACCTTTACAAGGAGGGCCGCCTTATCTGGCGCTGAGGTAGCCGCGGAGTCCACAGATGACGCGCGATATCGACGCGCGGGCCGAGGAAACGCACCCCTTCACGACGGAGCCGTACCCGATGCCCGCGCGAACGCGGGGAGACCGGTCGAGCGGACGACCCTGTGGCAAGGCACCGCGGGGTCATCGCAAGTGCGCATGACGTTGCCGACGGCGCGCGCGGCGAGGGGGCGGCCCGCGACGACGCCCACCAGGCCGTACGTCGCGACGCGACCGGGCGGGATCCGCTTCACGACGTCGCGCACGGTCCGGGTCCACGCGTCCATCGGGGTCATCATGCCCAAACCTCGCCCGGGCGCGGCGGTGCCCGATAATCGAGGTGGCACAGGAAGGGGATCGATCGGTGAAGAATCTCATGCCGCAACGCTCGGGCAATCCGGTCCTCGGCGACAAGATATTCGATGGGCTCGCCACCACCGGCGAGGCCATGACTTTGGACGGGACGGTCAACCGTTCGTTCGCGCTCGTAGTCATCCTCATGGCGGGCGCGTTCGTGAGCGTGCTTTCGGGGCCTGGCTACATGATCATCGGCGCGATCGCAGGCTTCGTCCTCGCGATCGCGACCGTCCTTCGCAAGACGTGGGCGCCGATCACGGCGCCGCTCTACGCGTTCGCCGAAGGTTTGTTCATCGGCGGGATCTCGGTGGTCCTCGAGGTCACGTACCCCGGGATCGTCATACCGGCGGTATCGCTGACCGTAGCGATCTTCGTCGCGTTTCTCCTCATCTACCGCTCGCACCTGATTCGCGTCACAGAGAAGCTGCGGATCGCCGTCTTCGCGGCAACGGGCGCCGTCGCGCTCGTCTACCTAGCCTCGCTGGTCCTCAACCTCGTCGGCGTGCAACTCAGCTTCTTGAATGAGGCGATCGGCGGTTCGGGCGCTCTAGGCATCGGCGTGAGCGTGCTTGTCATCGGCATCGCGGCGTTCAACCTGTTGCTCGACTTCGATCTCATCGAGCGAGGCGTCGCTGCGCGCGCACCCAAATACATGGAGTGGTACGCGGCGTTCGCGCTGCTGGTCACCCTGGTGTGGCTGTACATCGAGATCCTCCGGCTTCTCTCGAGGCTTCTCCGCCGCTGATCTCGACGTAATCTCTCGAGTGATGCGAGGCCACCTCGGAGGCGTGTGGGGCCGGCCGATCCCTCGGGCGATCGTCAAGGCGATCCTGACGATCTACGTGGCCAGCACGATCACTTTCGTGCTGATTCGTCTCATGCCCGGAAGTCCGGTCGAGATCAAGATCGACGAGCTGATGCAGCAAAGCCAGATGTCGTATGAGGACGCGGCCGCTCAGGTCTCGGGTCTCTTCGACATCAATTTGAACGCGCCGATCCACGAACAATATTTGGAGTACCTCGGCAATCTCGCGCACGGCAACCTCGGCAACTCGTTCCTCTCTCGGGGCACGACGGTGATGTCGATCATCCTCTCGGTCCTGCCGTGGACGCTCTTCGCGGTCGGTACGGGCCTCCTGCTTTCGTTCGTCTGCGGAATCGGGTTGGGTCTCGTCGCGGCCTACCGCCGCAACAGCCCACTCGATCACGTCGTTTCGACCGGCGGCTCCATCATCAGCTCGGTCCCCGGTTACCTGATCGCGCTGCTGATCGTTCTCATCTTCGGTATCCAGCTCCGCTGGATACCGATTACAGAGATGCGCGGGGCACTCTCGCCGGGAATCAAGCCCGGCTTCTCACCTGAGTTCGTGGGCGACATCCTGTTCCACGCATCGCTGCCGATCACGGTCTTCTTCCTCACCCACATCGGCCTTTGGATCTTGTCAATGCGTTCGGCCACGCTCGCCGTGCTCGAGGAGGACCACGTGACCGCGGCGCGCGCTCGTGGACTCACCGACGGCCGGATAACGACCGCGTACGTGGGTCGCAACGCGGTCCTGCCGCTCGTCTCGCAATTCGCGATCGCCGCAGGAGCGGTCGTCGGAGGGGCCGTAATCATTGAACAGATCTTCGTCTATCAGGGAGTCGGCCTGCGCCTTGTGGCGTCCGTCAACCAGCGCGACTACCCGCTCATGCAGGGGATCATTCTCATGACCACGGTCTGCGTGATCGTCGCGAACTTGGTCGCTGACCTTGTTTACAGTAGGCTCGACCCGCGCATCGGCCGGGCCGGGGGAGCCACGGGGAAGTGACCGCGGTCGCGACAACGACGCGCCGGGATGTGAGCCTTCCGCCGCCGCTGGAAAGCGCGGTCGAGTTCTTGCGAAACATGGCGCGGAAACCGGTTGGACTCCTCGGGCTCATCGGAGTCACGTTTTTCTTGTTCCTTGCCTACGTGGCGCCGCTCATCGTGCCTCTCCAGGACCAGGTCGACGTGACGGCGATCTACGCGAAGCCATCCTGGGCGCATCCGCTCGGGACCGACTTCCAGGGACGCGACGTCGTGAACCAGATCGTTTATGGCGGAGGCGACATCATCACAACCGCCATCCTCGCGGCGCTCTTCTCGACTCTGATCGCGATCGCCTTCGGGTCGATCGCGGCGACCCTCGGCGGCCGGATTGACTCGGTCATCCTCGCGATAACGGACGTCGTCCTCAGCATCCCGCAACTCATCCTTCTCATCGTGATCGCCGCGATCTTCAGGCCAACCTCATTCATTGCTCTCGCGGTGATCCTGGCTCTGTTGCAGTGGCCCGCACTCCTGCGACAGATCCGCGCCCAAGTCCTGTCGTTGAGGGAGCGCGACTTTGTCGAAGCAGCGCGATCCTTGGATCTCGGCCTCCTGCACATCGTCTCCCGCGAGATGCTGCCGAACATGCGCAGCTACATCGTCGTTCAGTTCATCATCGCGATGACGCTCGCGATCTACGCACAGGCGGCGATCATGTTCCTCGGGCTGGTCCCGCTTTCGGGAAAGAACTGGGCGATCATGCTGTACTTCGCGTACAACCAGGGCGCGCTCTTCTTCAGGGACAGCTTTTGGTATCTGATGGGGCCGATCATGGCAATCGCGCTGTTCCAGCTCTCGCTCGTGTGGCTCGCCTCAGGCCTCGAGGACATCTTCAACCCGCGCCTTCGCTCTTGACTAAGCCGGTCCTCTCTGTCCGCGGCCTTTCGATCGACTACTGGACTCGGCGCGGCCCGCTGCGCGCGGTGCGAGACGTGTCTTTCGAGGTCGACCTTGGCGAGACGCTCGCGATCATCGGCGAGTCCGGATCTGGAAAGACGACCCTCGCCTTGGGGTTGATCCGCCTCTTATCGCAGAGCGCCCGCGTCACGAGCGGTGAGATCCGGTACGACGACGGCACGCGGGCCTTTGATGTCCTCGCCCTGGATACGGAGGGCCTTCGCCGCTTTCGCTGGGCCGACTGCGCGATGGTGTTCCAGGCGGCGCTCTCGGCGTTCAACCCGGTCATCACCATCTGGGAGCAGTTTCTCGACACCGGGCGCGCCCACGGCATGAGCGACAAGCACAGGGTCTACGACCGCACCCGGGATCTCCTGGAGCTGGTCCACCTCGATCCGAAGCGGGTCCTGAGCGCGTACCCGCACGAGCTTTCCGGCGGCATGCGCCAGCGTCTCTTGATCGCGATGGCCCTCCTGCTCGACCCGCGCATCGTCATCCTCGACGAGCCGACGACCGCGCTCGACATCCTTACCCAGCGGGCGATCATCGATCTGCTCCGCGAGCTTCGTGCCAGGCTCGGCTTCGCCACGATCCTCATCTCGCACGACCTTTCGATGGCGGCCGAGCTGGCTGACCGAATGCTCACGATGTATGCCGGCCGGATCGTGGAGCGCGCGAGCGTCGAGGACCTCTTCTACCGGCCGCGGCACCCGTACTCGGTCGGCCTGATGCGAGCGGTGCCACGGGTCTCAGGTGCCCTCGGCAGCGTCGCGTCCATCCCGGGATCACCGCCCGACCTCATCCGCCTCCCGCGCGGTTGCTCGTACTACCCGCGTTGTCCGTTCCACGTCGAGCGATGCCTCGAGCAGGAACCGCCACTCCTTCCGGTCGACACCCCGGACCACGCGGCGGCATGCATTCGCTGGGAGGACGTCGCCGCGGCCCTAGGCTCGGACGCGACCCCGGTCGCGGAAAAGCTCGCATGACCGGGCCGCTCATCGAGCTCGATCACGTCTCACGCACATACAGCACGCCCGCGGGGACGATCACGGCGGTCGGTGATGTCTCGCTGTCGATCGGCGAGAGCGAGACGATCTGCATCGTCGGCGAGAGCGGATGCGGAAAGACGACGACGGGCCGGATGCTCGCCGGCCTCCTCAAGCCGTCGAGTGGCCGACTTCTGTTCGAGGGCGCGGATGTCTGGCAGAAGAAGGGCAAAGATCTTGGGCGCTTTCGTCGCGCGGTGCAGCTTGTCCATCAGGATCCGTACGCGTCGTTGAATCCCGCCCGCACGATCGCCCAGACGCTCGCGCCACCACTCGCGAAGCACAAGAAGACGCACGGACGAGCTGCCCGCGCCGCGATGATCTTGTTGCTCGAACGTGTCGGCCTCACGCCGGCAGAGGACCTCCTGCTCAAATATCCGCACCAGCTCTCCGGTGGGCAGCGCCAGCGCGTGTCGATCGCGCGCGCTCTCACGGTCGACCCACAGGTGATCGTCGCGGATGAAGCGGTCTCGATGGTCGACGTCTCCATCCGCATCGGCCTCCTCGACCTTCTGCGGGGGCTTGCGACCGACTTCCGTGTGAGTACCGTTCTCATCACGCACGACCTCGCCGTCGCGCGCTATTTCGCGCGGAAGGGCCGCGTCGCGGTGATGTATCTCGGTCGGGTGGTCGAGCTCGCGGACACCGAGCCGCTCGTGAGCGACCCCGCGCATCCCTACTCGACCGCCCTGATCGCGGCGATTCCCGAGGCCGACCCGATCATGACGCGCACGAAGACGCGCGTCCCGCTCAAGAGCGCGGACGTACCGAGCCTCCTGAATCTGCCGCCAGGTTGCGTCTTCCATCCACGCTGTCCCCTGTCCGAGACTGGTTTGTGCGACGTGTTGGTGCCGGTGCTCGGAGATCTACCGGGCGGACGCGCGGTCGCGTGCCACGTGGCCTTGCGCGAGCGGCAGCCCGCCGCTGAGCTCATGGGGGTGCGCTAGTTGGACCCGATAGCTCTCCGGGCGGCGCTCCGCGTCGCGGTCCTCATCCTCATCGTCGCGGTGGCCATGCTGCCGTTTCAGCCGCCGAACTCCGCGGAATTCGTCGTTACGGTGCTCGCCGCGATCGTGGGACTCATCTTCGTCGGGCTCGTTGTGGTGCTCGTGCGGCTGTCCAGTGCGCGTCCACCGAAACCGAGGCCCGTCGACAGGGCAGGCGGCAGGAGTTCCAATGTCCGGATGGGACCACGGAGGGACACATGAAGAAGATCGCGAATGGGTATTCCGTCACACGCCGGCGTTTCCTTCGTGATGCGACGCTCACGAGCCTCGGCGTCGTGGCTGGCGCGTGCACGCCGGACCCAACGACGCCAGGCCCATCGCGGTCCACCGGCCCATTGGCCAAGGGCGGCGAGTTCCACGGTGCGTGGCCGTACGACCTTCCGCCGAAAGGCCACTACAACTACTTCGCGGCGAGCGGTGGGATCCTCCAGATAAGCATCTACCAGGATCTGTTCATGCCGACACTCGCGACGTGGTTGTGGAGCGACGCGAAGTGGAACTACTTGCTCGCCGAATCGACCTCGTTGAGCGGCAATGTGTTTTCAGTCAAGCTCCGTCCGAACGTCAAATGGTCAGACGGCTCGGCGTTCAAATCGCAGGACGTCGTCACCACATTCACGATCGGGCGAATGGACAACTTCACGATCTGGAACTACATCAGCAAGGTCGAAGCGGACGGCGACCTCGGCGTGAAGTTCACTTACAAGACGCCTTCGAGCATTGGTGAGCGATACGTCCTGCGGGTCTCGATCGGCCCGGACTCGATCTATGGCGCGACCGCCAAGAAGGCGGCGGAGCTCTTTGCCGCCGGCAAGGACACCACCTCCGAGGAGGTCAGGGCGCTGCGCGCTGAGAAGGACAGCCTTCGCCCCGACCCGTTCTCAGTCGGCCCCTACAAGATCGACAAGGACTCGGTGACCGAGGCGCGCCTCACGATGGTGCGCAACGAGTACGGGCTCTTCGCCGACAAGGTCAACTTCGACACGGTGGTCGTCTACCAGGGCGAGACCGTTCAGATCACGCCGCTCGTCCTCGCGGGCGACATCGACTACGCCACGCATGGATTCCCACTCGCGACGGACCGAGCCTTCGTCGACGCCGGTTTCCGGCTCATCCGCGGCCCCGGCTACACCGGTCCGGCGATGGTCTTCCACTGGGAGAAGGCGCCGCAGTTCCAGGACAGGCGCCTGCGCCAGGCGGTCGCCTACGCCATCAACAAGGATGAGAGCGCCAAGGTCGCGTACGGCGATTCGGCTAAGCCGCAGAAGTACATGGCTGGGTTCTCCGACAACCTGGTCCCGCAATGGCTTTCCCCGGTGGATCTGGGAAAGCTGAATTCGTACACGTACGACGTCTCGAAGGCGAATGCGCTCATGACCGCCGCCGGTTACGCGAAGGGCCCGGACGGCATCTACGCGAAAGACGGAAAGAAGCTCGAGTTCGAGCTGTACTACCCAAGTGACCAACCCGACTGGTCGAGCGCCGCGGACCATGCCCAGAAGTCTCTGAACAGCTTCGGCATCAGGATCTTGCCGCGTGGCGCGATCCGCAGCCAGCAACTGCCCGACATCAACGCGGGCAGATTCCAGATCGCCATCATGGCGTGGGGGACCGGCAACCCGCACCCGCAGGGTTCGTTTATCCAGGACCTCCGCACGCACAACACGATCCCTGCGCAAGGCGGTATGAAATATCCCCTCAAACAGGGCAACACTGACTTCGACGCACTGATCAATAGGATGGGCGACGGATTCGACACGAATGCCCAGAAGGCGCCGGTCACCGAGGCCGCCTTCGCGTTCAACGACCTCCTGCCGGTCATCCCGCTGTGGGAGCGCTATGGCAACAACCCAGTCAACGACAAGAAGCGCGTCACTGGCTGGAAACCGGATGGCGATCCGATCTACAAGAACCCGTGGAGCACGGAGGCGTTCACGACTCTGATGATCATGGACGGCACGCTCGGTAAGATCTGATTCAGGAATGACGACTAGCGACGGCGATCTCGGCGGGTTTCCGGAGGTCGCCGTCGTACTCGGTGGGGGCATGTCGGCGAACGGCGAGCCATCGGCCTCCACGGTCGCGCGCGCGCGGGCTGCGGCACACCTCGCGCAGAAACGGCCGAGCCTCGCGATCATCGCGTCGGGCAGTCACGGCGACGGTCCCGCGCCCGCCAAGAGCGAAGCGGCGATCATCGCCGATCTCATCGCGGAGGCAGGCGTCCCGCGCGACCGTCTCTTCCTCGAGGAGCGGTCGCGAGACACGATTGGCAACGCGGTGGAGGTGGCCGCGCGGTACCTCGCGCGGATCGAGCCTCGGCCGATCTACCTGGTGACCTCGCCGTTTCACCTCGAACGCGCGCTCGTTGTCTTCCGCAACGTGCTTGGTTTTGCCTGGCAGGTCCAGGCCGTTTCCGCCGAAGACACCGACGACGATCGCAAGAAGGCCAACTCGGAGACCACGTTCCTCCAAGAGACGTTCGCCTTCTTCGAGGGCATCAAGCCAGGCGACATGGCCGCGATCGACAAGAAATACCGCGCAAGGCAGGTCCGCTAGGTAGGAGGACCACGCTCCTAGGAGGAAGCCATGTCCTCTGCCATCGTCCTTGCGACCACGGCCGAGAATGCGGAAGCGCTGCTCTCAGGAGAGCGCGATCGGGACCATCGTCGCTTCCCGCCCAAGAAGCTGCCGGCGCGCGCGTACCTCGCTGTCGTCGGCACCGGCGCGGTCGTGGGCGAATGCGAGCTGGGCGCTGCCGAGCGTCGCACCTCCAAAGGCTGGGTGCTGCCGGTGACCAACCCGCGTCGCTACCGCAAACCACGCCCCGTCGCCGACTTCGGCTTGTCCAAGATCCCGCGCTCCTTCAGATACGTCGAACGCTGATCCGTCTTCAGGTCCGCGGGTCCTGACCCGGCTCGCGGACGTCGAAAACGGGCCGCTGCGACGCTCTGGTCGCTTGAACGAGATCTAGTTGGCGGGTCTCCAGGCGAAGGTGACGTGGGTGATGAGACCGCCATCTGTCTCGAAGGTCCAGGTCGTGTAGTTCGCGAAGTGGCCGGGCGATCGGGTCAGGCCGCGAAGGATCACGGTCGTCCCCATGACCGCTTCCTCACGCACCACCCGAACGAACGGCGGGGCCATGCGGATGAGCTGTTTGGCGCCCTCGCGGCCCTCGAGCTGGCGGTCACCGCCCGGCAGCTCGATGGCGACGTCCTCGGCGCACACCGCGGCGGCCTTGTCGGCGTCGTTCGCCTCGAGCGCCGCCATGAAGGTCTTCGCGGCTGAGAGGGGATCCTGCACTCAGCGATTATTGAGGACGTGCGGCACGCCAGGGCGCTCCTGCCATATATCGCGGCCGCCGCCATCATCGCGGTGGGGTCCATGGCGCTCGTCCTCACAACGGTCGACGCCGGCGACCTCGTGCGGGCATCGAGCGGCACAGGAGGCACACCGCAGCAGCAGCTTTCCTCGAACGGACGCCTCGCGTACTGGCGCCAGAGCCCGTCGGGTGCATTCGTGCTCTGGGCGGCCAACCTGGATGGCTCCAGGGCGCGACCACTCACAACTCTCGCGGCGAACACATCGAGACCCTTCGGTACGCGCTGGACTGGTGACGGGAATGCGGTCGCGTACGTGACCGATCTTGGAATCACCGTCATCAAACTGGACGGCACGCGCACCGATATTCCGGTCCCCCCGCAGGTACGTAACTCGGGATTCCGCGTGATCGATCAGCGATGGTCCCCCTCGGGGTCACGACTGGCCGCGACCCTCCAGCGATCCACCGATGGGAAGACCGAGATGTATCTGGGATCGCTCGACCGTCGAGAGCTTGTACGCGCGGGCGAGCTAGGGAATGCGTTCGCGGGTGATTGGCTCAACGATGACGAGGTGCTCGTCGAGTCGGACACAGGCCTGCTTGGAGTGCTCCGGCAGCCGGGTCAGCCGGTGCGTAGGCTCGTCGAAGGATCGGCCGCATCACCGTTCTTCGACGGGAGTCGAGTCGTCTTCCTCGCGGGCGTCGTGAGCGCGACCGGCAACGCCGCCGGCATTTTCGTCACGAACCCGAGCGTATGGAGCGTCCGTCCGGACGGGCAGGATCGGCGCGCCGAACGGCGCCTCGAGGTCGCCGCAACCTTCCGGCTCGACGGTCTCTGGCCTGACGGACGTTTTCTCATGCACGTGTTAGGAGATCAGACGCAGTACCTGGTCGGCCCGCGTTCGAGCAGCCTCGCCCCATCGAGTCTTCTTCGGCGCGCGGTCGTCAGCGCCGATCGCGGGACCGCTCTCGGTTTCGGCGGGTCACGGACAGTACGGATGGACCTGACGCGCAGCCTGAATCCCGCTGAGATCGCGTTCGTCGTGCTGCTTGACAGTGTTATCAGCGCGGACGCTTGGGTCCGTCGGGGCGTCGCGCCTTAGAAGACCGGCGCCGTCTCGCGGAAGCGCCTCATCGTGTCGATGTGCGCGTCCATGTCCGGCAGCTTCGACCCGGCGGTACGGAGCTCGAGGTGGGTCATTCCCATGTCGCGGAAGACCTCGGCGTTGCGCGCCCACTCGTCGGGCGAGCCGGTCGCGGCGACCCGTCCCTCGACGCCGACCCGAGCCGGATCGCGGCGCGCCTCCCGAACGTACCCGCGGAACCGCTCGAGCGCCGCGCGGCCTTCGTCGGTCGGCGCCAGATGTGAGAACCAGCCGTCGGCGAGTCGGGCGACACGCTTCACCGCGACCTCTTCGTCCGCGCCCATCCATATCGGGATCGGCCGCTGGACCGGCAGTGGCTTGATGCCAGCGCGGTCTATGCGGTGCCAACGGCCGGTGTAGTCGACAAGCTCCTTCGTCCAGAGAAGGCGGAGTACTTCGATCTGCTCCTCGATCCGCTTCGCGCGGTCGCGCCAATCCATGCCAAGCGCCTCGTACTCGACGTGATTCCAGCCGATCCCCGCGCCGAAACGCACCCGCCCGCGCGAGAGCACGTCGAGCGTCGCGGCCTGTTTAGCGACGAGCGCCGTTTGACGCTGAGGGAGGATGACGATGCCGCACGCGAGCTCGAGCTTCTTCGTGGCCGCGGCGAGGTAGCCGAAAAGTACGAACGGCTCATGGAAAGCGTCGCGATGCGTATACGCCCCTTTCCACCAGGGCGGCCGACCGGCTGGGTCGGCTCCGAGGACATGGTCGTACGCGACGATGTGCGCGTATCCGAGGTCCTCGGCTGCTTGCGCGAACGCGACGATGCGCGCGGGATCGTCGCCGATCTCCTGATGCGGATAGACGACTCCCACGCGCACCGTCGCATCATGGCATTCGTGAGGGTCGAGCACCGTCCATACACCGGAGCCGCGGCCGCCGATCCCGTCCTAATGGAAGACGCGCTACGTCGTGAGGCTCGCGACGTCTACGGATGGTCGAACGCGCCGGGCGACACCTACGGCGAACACGAGCACGGCTACACCAAACTCTTGTACTGCACGCGCGGCTCAATCGAATTCGTGCTCGCGGACGGCGAACGTGTTGCCATGAGCCCGGGCGACCGCCTCCTGCTTCCTCCGCGAACGCGCCACGCCGCCCTCGTCGGACCGGAGGGCTGCGCCTGCGTGGAGGGAAAGCTTCCGCCCTAGACTCAACGCGCTTCCATGCGACCGCTCGCATCACGTATGTCGCGTCTTGGGACGGAAACCGCCTTCGAGGTCCTCGCGAAGGCACGGGCCCTCGAAGCCAAGGGACGCGACATCGTTCACCTGGAGATCGGCGAGCCGGATTTCGACACGCCACCGGCGATCGTCGCCGCTGGCGTCGCGGCGCTCGAACGCGGAGAGACCCACTACACCCAATCCGCCGGCGTCATCGAGCTACGCGAAGCCATCGCGCTCTATTTGAAGGAGCGGCGGGGGGTACGCGCTGATCCCAGTCAGGTCATCGTCACCCCCGGCGCAAAGCCGATCATGTTCTACGCGTTGCTCGCGCTACTCGACGAGGGCGACGAGGCGATCTATCCGGATCCCGGTTTCCCCATCTACTCGTCCATGATCGACTTCGCGGGCGCGCGCGGCGTGCCCCTCGCACTTCGCGAGGAGAACGGCTTCCAGCCCGATCTGGATGAGCTCCGCAGGCTCGTGAATGCGCGAACCAAGGTGCTCGTCCTCAACAGTCCCAACAACCCGACCGGCGGCGTGCTCTCGCGGGAGGCTATCCGCGACATCGCGGCCATCGCTCGCGAGCGCGATCTCTGGGTTCTCGCTGACGAGATCTACGGCGAACTCGTGTACGACGGCGAGCACCGATCGATCGCGGTGGAGGACGGGATGGCCGAGCGGACGATCCTCCTAGATGGGTTCAGCAAGACATTCGCGATGACCGGGTGGCGCCTGGGCTACGGTGTCTTTCCGCGAGCACTCGTCGAGCCGGTCACGAAGCTGGTCACGAACTCCGTGTCGTGTACCGCGACATTTGTTCAGCGCGCCGGCACAGCCGCCCTGTCTTCACGACCACCGGAGGTCGATCGGATGATCGCCGAGTTCCGGCGCCGACGGGATGCGGTCGTAAAGGGGCTCAACGCGGTGCCCGGGATCACGTGCCGCGCACCGCAGGGCGCGTTCTATGTCTTCCCGAACGTGCGCGGTCTCGGACTCGGGTCGAGCACTGAGGTCGCCGACCGCCTTCTCGATGAGGCAGGCGTCGCCACGCTGGCTGGGACCTGTTTTGGCGCAGCGGGCGAGGGCTACCTGCGGCTCTCGTACGCCAACTCTCTTTCGAATCTCGACAAAGCCGTGTCCCGGATCGCGGACTGGTCCTCGGGCTTGGTGCCGGTTCGAACCGCTCACTAGCTTCGAACTCGCGTTACCGACTCACCCGTAAACCGTTATGCGGCCGTTACCACTGGGTGACGCCAGTGGATTGAGCCGTGCTCCCTGAACGCTCCGTTGCGAGGTGCCCGGGCAACCGGGCGAATAGAACAGGGAGGCTCGGAGATGCGAGGGCTAAAGCTCGTTTTCATCTCGGCGTTCGCGATCGTCGTTGTTTTCGCGCGCGTCGAGATGGCGAACGGGTACTACCAGCAGATCGAGAGCGCACCGGTCACGGCAAACGGGGGCGGGAACGATAACGGGAACAACAAGGGGAATGACAAGGGAAAGTCTGACAGCGCCGCGAAGGCCAAGGCCGACGCAGCCGCGAAGGCGAAGGCGGACGCGGACGCGAAGGCAAAGGCCGATGCCTCTGTGAAGGCGAAGGCCGACGCGGACGCGAAGGCGAACGCGGATGCGAAGGCAAAGGCGAACGCCGAGGCGAAGGGCAACGACAAGGGGAGCGACAAGGGCAACGAAAACGCCAGCGCAGGCAACTCGAACGGGTCACAGGTCTCCAATGGCGGCGGCAGCTCACAAGGTGGGCAGGACATGAA
>JALYSZ010000094.1 GCA_030854525.1 Chloroflexota bacterium
GAGCCTCTGGCGGCACGAGCTTCGGTGTGGGCCGAGCGCTTGCGGCAACGGCGACGAGCGCGCTAAGCGTCGCGGGTGAGATCGTGCTCAGCCGCCGCGCAACGAGCTGCCGGAGGGTCCCCGGCACCGGAAGGGCCTCGGTCGCCGCGAGGTCGCCTCCGGATGCGCGGAGCGCGCGCGCGATCTCGAGCGCGTAGAACGGATGCCCACCGCTCGTCTCGTGAACCCTCAGCAGCGTCGGTCGGGGCAGCGCGACGCCGGTGCGGTCGTGGACCAGCTGCTGCAACGCGCCTGCGCTCAGTGGTCCGAGCTTCAATCGTTCGCCTTCGGTACGGAACCTCGGCGCCTCGCTTTCGTCGACGCGCTCGGTCGCGAGGAGCACCATCCGGGGTTCGAGTCTCCGCGCGATGAACTGGAGCGTCCCGCGCGACGGACTGTCAAGCCACTGCACGTCATCCACGGCAACGACCACCGGTCGCTTCTTGGCCAACAGCTCGAGGCTCGTCAGCGCGGCCACCGAGACCGCATGTGGATCCGGAGCGCCCTCGCCGCCCTTCTGCATGAGCAGCGCGGTCTCCAGCGCGATCCGCTGCGGGGGTGGCAGCGCTTCCAGCACCTCAGTCAGATTGGGGCGAAGGAGGTCCGCGAGCGCCGAGAAGGAATATGTTGTCTCGGCCTCGACCGGATGCGCCCTGAGGATGAGAAACCCGCGCCGCTCGGCAAACCCGAGGGCGGCATTCCAGAGCGCGGTCTTACCGATCCCGATCCCACCTTCGATGACGCAGGACACCGCTGCGCCGCCCGCCGCTCTAGAAAGCAGAGCGGTAACGGCCGCGAGCTCGACGTCCCGGCCGACAAGGTCGCTCCCCATCCGCATGAGGCTATTCCTGGCCGATCCGCGCGCCGCACCGGTTCCCGTACGCCGGCGATGGCCACTTCGAGTGGGAAATGAGCACAGAGCTGCCATCGATAGGAGGGGCGAGCCTCCTGTGCTGATCGCTTTCGGTGAACCGCAGAAGACTGCGCGCCCGAGGTGGTCAGCCGCGCAGCGCGATTTGATCTATTTCCTAGATTCCTCGCAACCTCGGTCCCAAATTGCGAGACAGGTCTGCAAAACCCTCATCGCGGGTTGGGATGACCTCGCGCGGATTCCACGGGCGTTCACTGACGCATACGGGAGGGCCGCGCGCTAACGGGGTCGTCCGAGGAGAGAAAACTACCAAACCGACGAACTACCGTCCTGAAGCGACGAACTACCGTGCTCGCGCTCGTCAGACCTCTAGACTTTCCGAAGAGAGAGCTCGCCGACCTAGCTCAACGGTAGAGCAGTGGTTTTGAGGACTCTCGCCCTCCGATTCACGAGGCGCGAGAATCATGAGGAAATACGTGCCGACCTAGCTCAACGGTAGAGCAGTGGTTTTGTAAACACCCATTCTTCTGCTCATGCAACGTCGTCCTTTACGTCTGGCTTGTACACGCCCACAACCCAGGCACCTAATCTCGAGATCAGGAAGCCTTGGGCACAATGGGCATGCGATCTCCGGACCACAGTCGCCGAGGAGGACCGCCGCGTCCTCGACCTTGAGCTTCAGCTCGCCAGCCGCAGCCACCCGCGCTGGTCCTGGACCAGCTGAGCTGTTACCACTTCCGCGTGCTTGACCCCGTCTTCCGCTCAGAGTCCCCCGACCCACGCGAGCTCGACCGACCCTCTAGCTGTGACGCTCAACCCACTGCGCTCGCCACTCCGGCGCCTTGAACTCTGGTGCGAAGTAGATGGTTTGTTTCGTCATCTTGCCGCCGGCAAATTCCATGAACTGAACGAGCCACCAGACTGAATTATCGGGATAGCGGCTCTTAAGGATCGCGGTTCGCGCGTCGCCGCTGCCGGTCAGACGAACTAGCACGAAGGACGGGGTCATCGCCCACTGGTCGCCACCGGTGACTTTCATGGTCGTTCGGTCCACTGTCCCCGTCCCGCCCGGATAGTTCTCGAGGATGGCTCGGATGTTTTTTCTTCCTCGGATGATCTCACCCGACTGGGGGTACTCCGAGACGCAGTCCTCGCTGAGCAAGGATTCGAGCGCGGCGAAGTCGCCCGCGTTGATCCCATCAACCCATCGCTCAATGATCGCGCGAGGGTCGGACGTACCAGCGCTCACGTGCCGGCCGGCCGCGCATCGGAGCTCGGCAATTCCGACACTGGGGCACCGATGGCGTACGGACCACCCGATCGTGAGAGGGCTGCGATTTCCCGGCTGCTGAACAGCCTCGACCTTAGCGTGTCGAGGGCGAAGCGGTGTGCCGCCTCGATCCCATCGAGCGCTCGGCGGCGAAGTTCAACTGGAGCCTCGGGCTCGGTGCCGGCTTGCGCGTATCCGGCGTGCCCCATGTAGGCGGTGACGATGGTTTGCAGCGACTCAGCCGGCAGCCAGGCGGCGAGATCGGGGAGAAGCCGCTCGAACGCGGATCGGCTGAGTGGAAGAAAGCTGCCATAGTCGCGCGCCAGGACGACCTGCATGCGATTCAGAAGAAGCTCGAAGTAGACCGCTCGGCCGGCGCTCTTGACCTGGTGGCGGAGTTGTCGACGCTGCATGTAGACGCCGACAAGGAGCCAGCCAACGACGCCGACGACCGCGCCTACGACGCCCGGGATGATTCGATCTAGTTCCGTCGCACTACCTCATATCGCCGCGACCGGGGCGAGCGTAATAGCAGAGCGCCCGGCACGCCATCCAGACGGTTGTCTTCGACGAAACGGGTACCGCTCAAGCTCGGTCGGCATCGACCCAAGTTCAGTCCAGACCGCGGACTCCGCCCGGGTGGCGTGATGGATTAGTGACGACACGCACACGGTCACCTGATTCGCGAAGCAGCCCGAAGGTACGTTGCGCGGGGGGCTTCCGCTCCGTCCTCCCCAGCCGAGCGTGGCCAGCTCGCGCGAATAGGGTTGCATCTAGGGTCTCCAGTTCTAAACGCCGGAAAGCGACGCGATCCCTCGTGCTCGCGTGGATCCTGCCGAAGACGCGCCGGTTACGCGCCCGCGCTTCTTAAGGGGTCGTGGCGTCCACTTTTCGGTGAGCGGGACCAGCACTGAGGCACAGGGCTTCACGCGCTTGGTCTTTGAGGTCCGTTCTCGGCTAGAGAGGAACCCCGGCGGCTAGCCCCGATCTGACCTCCGCGAAAACCGGGAGCGCCCGATCGATCATCGCGTCGGTCGCCGTGAGCGAGATCCGGAAGTAGCCCGGCATATCCACGGCCACCCCGGGCAGGACCAAGACCTTATGTGCGGCGAGCGTGCGGGCGAAAAGCATGTCGTCCTCGATCGGTGCCTTCGGCAGGAGGTAGAAGGTCGCCTGCGGCGAGTGCACCTCGTAGCCCATCTCGCTGAGCGCGTCCACGACGCGGTCGCGCTTGCGCTGCAGATGGTCGAGGTCGATCGACATAGCGTCGATCTCGGGGAGCGCGTACTGCATGACCGCGTCGGGAAGCATGTTGCCTGTCGAGAAGCCCGCGACCATGAAGGCCTGCCGCACCTGGTCGCGGCCAGGCATCCTGGGTGGGAGCGCGACATAGCCGAGGCGTTGTCCGGGGGCCAGCGCGCTCTTGCTGTAAGTGTGGATCAGTAGGCTGCGTGGGTAGAACGCGCCCGGCGTGATCATCCGGTTGCCGTCGAAGAGGATGCGGCTGTAGGCCTCGTCGGAGATGAGGTAGATCGGGCGACGGTTGCGCGCGGAAGCATCCTCCAGCACCGACGCCAGCGCGGCCAGTGTGTCCTCGCCGAAGATGCGTCCGGTTGGGTTGTGCGGGGTGTTGATCAACAGCGCACGTGTCCGTGGAGTGATCGCCGCCGAGATCGCATCGACGTCCAGGTCGAAGTCGCGCGGCTTGACGCGGACCTTCACTGGTTTGCCGCGAGCGCCGAGGATCAGAGCCTCGTAGAAGAACCACGGCGGCGAGACAAAGATCACCTCGTCGCCTGGATCCAGGACCACGTTCAATGCCGCCGCCAGGCCTCCGTGGGCGCCGCGGGTGAGCACGATGTCATCGGTGCCGAAGCTCAGCCCGAGTTCCTTGCTCAAGCCGTCAGCCGCCGCGGCCAGGGCCGGGCGGTGCGGCATTTTGTACCCGAACCAGTCCTTGTCCTTGGGCTCGGCCCAACGCTGCAGGGTACGCACGTACTGCGGCGACGCCAGCTGCTGGGGGTTTCCCGCGATGAAGTTGGAAGCCGCCGGGTCAGCCACGTGGCGGCCCATCTCGGGATCCATGATCGCGGCCAGGAATCCGCCCATCGACTCGATGATTCCGGTAAGGTGGCTTGCGACCTCGTCCGACATTTGCCCTGATACCTTAGCCCTGATCTAGCAACGGGAGATCAGAGGAGCGTCGACAGGTACGTCAAGGGCCTCTAGCCGTGATGCCTCAAGCCTTCGGGTTTTTGTGTGCTTGATGTAACCAGATCGCTGGCTCGAACCCAGTTGGGGTACTCGGGTTGACGCTCCGAGACCTTGAGCGGCGGTCGGTTCATGCGGCCCTTGAGATTGACCGCCATTCACCGGCTTGTTGCCGTTCTGCGCGACTGACGACAGCGCTAGCCCGCGAGCCGGAGCCACCCGCGGTCGTCCTGGGCGAGCCGAGCTGTTACCACTTCCGCGTGCTTGACCCCCGTCTTCCGCTCCGTCGCGGCCCTTCGCGTCCGCACAAACGACGGCCAAGGGTAGCTCTCCGCTCTCGCGGGAGAAGTCCATAGTGCGCGCGTGATGCTGTCGTGCACCCTCAGGGCTTGGCCCC
>JALYSZ010000126.1 GCA_030854525.1 Chloroflexota bacterium
TTCGCGAATGTCCCCCGACGGATTCAAGACGCGAGGCTAGCGCCGACAGATCAGCCAGTCGAGGTCGCGCGTCCAGCCGCCACCGCAAGCGCGGTCTCGTACTCGTTAGCGGTGATCCGAACGACGCCCACTTCGAAGTCGGCTCTGGCATTCTCTGCCGGGTCGATCTGCGACAGCACGGTACTCATCGGTACCGGCGGGTCCCATTCCTCGACCTGAGCCAGCAACACACCGCCAGGGGAATCGCCGGGATACACCTGCGCCTCGGACGGTGTCCAATCATGAACCGCTGAGGCGAGCTCGGTGCGGCCGATGAACGTCCGCTCGGGTGCGCCCAGATAGACGAGGATGAGGTCGCCGGCGGCAAGCGCGTTGCGGTGCCGCTCGTCTGCGCCGATGCCCCACATCCTGACCCGCAGGAATCCAATGGCCTGTTCGCGGAGCGCTGGCCGTGGCGCTGCGTCCCCCCTTTCGAAGTTGAAAGGTAGTGCGCCACCCCACGAGCGTACCGCGGACATCGCAGAGTTGGGGTTGCGCTTCGGAAGAGGTGCAGCGTCGCCTGCGCGAGCGTGCGGGAATGTCGCTTGACGCGCAATGGACTCCACGCTCGCTCTCCCTAGCTGAAGTACGATGTCGCGGGTTCGTCAGCGCTCTTGGCGCTCAGCAGCGAACCCCTCGATCACCGCGATCTTGTCACGAGTCTCTTGGCCACTTCCGCACCTCGCGCTGGGTCCGGCGGTGGTCTTGTCACACGGAAAGGCTATCGGCCCCGAATTTGTAGTTCGAGGAATGGGGGTCGCAATTTTGCGAGGGAAGCTCGAGCTATGCGGTTGACGGCTAATGCTCCGGTAGCCGCCACCTCACCAGGGACACCTGCGTCGCCTGCGCCAGTGTTCAGGAATGTTCCTGAGGGAGCTTCGGAGCCGAGCGCCGAAACGCCGAGAGGTAAACCCCATCACCTCGCATGTTAGGATCGGTCCATAGAGGACATCGTCCGCACCGGGAGATGCCTTTGCGGCGACGTGCGGTATCGCGTGAGCGGCGAGCCGGTCCATGTCGGGCGCTGCCACTGCGCAGACTGCAGAAAGGAATCGGGAAGCGCTTTCTCTGTGTACGCGCAGTGGCCCGTGGAAGCGTTCGAGATCAGCGGGGAGATCTCAGTCTATGACGGACGCGGGTTCTGCCCTCGTTGCGGCTCACGGATCCTCGATCCTCCCGACCCAGGCGATTCGCTCGTCGAGATCCGGATCGGGACGCTCGACGACGCCCCGTTCAATCTGAAGCCAGCGGCTGAAGTCTGGACGAAACGGCGCGAGACGTGGATAGCGCCTGTCGATGGGGCAGCACAATACGACGAAAACCGCTAGGCGCTTCAGGCGTTAATCCGAGCGGAGTCTCGTCTGCGCCAAACCAACCTGACAAACCCCCAGACGGGGCCACTCACACACTCACAGTTCGGGAATGTCCCCTGCAGTGAGTCTCTACGGGTGAGTCTCTACGGCCGGGTCGCGTGAGTGGAAGACAGCTTCGACGTTGTTGCCGTCCGGGTCGAGCGCGAACGCGGCGTGATAACGGCCGCTGTACTCGGGACGGACGCCGGGCGCGCCGTTGTCGGTGCCGCCGTTCTCGATCGCCGCTGCGTGCCAGCGCTCGACGCTTACCGTGTCCGGCGCCCGGAACGCGATGTGTGCGCCCGTCGTGACGCGATCTCGACCTGGCACTGTTCCGACCGCGTGCAGCGCGAAGTCGTCGCTCGTACCGCGCCCGAACAGGACGTATGCATCGCCTTCGAACTCACCCTCGCCCAGCACCGCGAATCCAAGTTCGGCTAGCGCCGCCTCGTACATGCCTCGACTCGTGGCGAGCTCGCTCACCCTGATACCGACGTGATCGATTACCTCACTCATGCATCTCCGCTCCTTACGTCAATCGCTCCTATGCTCTCGTGGAGCATGTCCGTCAAAGACAACGTCGAGGTCGTTCGCAAACTCGGTGAGGCACTGACGAATCATGACTGGACGGCATTCGACGACCTCGTTACAGAGGACTGCGAGTGGACGGACGTTCCGAGCGGCCAAACGATCCGTGGCGTTGATGAGCTCGTGGACGTCTGCCGCGCGTTCACAACCGCGTTTCCCGACTTCTCCGTCGAGAGCGTAACGCTCATCGGCCAGGGCGACCTGGTCGCGAACGAGTGGAGCGCTCGCGGAACGCACGATGGCCCGCTTCCGCGCCCCGACGGAGGCGACTACCCGCCAACGGGTCGCTCGTTCGCACGCACAGGCGTTGGGATCGTCGAGCTCCGCGATGGCAAGATCGTCCGCTACCGCGACTACTTCGACCGACAGACCATGAC
>JALYSZ010000128.1 GCA_030854525.1 Chloroflexota bacterium
GTGCTACTGGTACCGCAGGGACAAACGGAACTAATGGTGCTACGGGCGCGACGGGCGCGACCGGAACCGCCGGGACGAATGGAACGAACGGTGCCACTGGCGCGACTGGCGCGACTGGCGCGACCGGTGCGACCGGGGCGGGCGTCTCGGACTATCAGCAGAGCGGCGTGTCGAAGGGCACCGAGAGCACCGTGGACTTCACCGGTGGATTCACCGTGACGCGCACCGTCGGCACCAAGATCACCGTCGACGGATCCGGCTTCGTGCACACGACCGGCACCGAGTCGATCGCGGGTGACAAGACGCTCAGCGGCAACACGATATTCACCGGGACGACGACGGTGAACAACGCGACGACGACCGGAACCGCATCGAGCATCAGCACCGGCAACGGGCTCACGACCGGCCAGGCGCTCAACTCCAGCACCGGAAGCTCCACGTTCACCACCGGTACGGGCACGACCGCCGGGTTCTTCTACGGTGGCGCAGGCCAGACCGACCTGTACCGGGGCGCCAACACCTTCCTTAGCACCGGAAACTTCACCGGCACTCTGGTCGCCCTCACCGCGGACCAGACGACCGCCGGCACGATCCTCGGCATCAGCGCGAAGAACCTGACCAGCGGCAAGGCGATCGACGTCTCGCTCGGCACCCTCTACTCGGGTCAGACCGACGCGGTCGGCGGATACACGATCGGCGCCGTCAACGTTCGCGCGCAGTCCTTCACCGGCAACGTGTTCAATGTGTCGGCGTCGGGCGCGGCATCCTCGACCGGCAACCTCGCGAACCTCTCAAGCAACCAGCTCGCCGGCCAGATCCTCAACGTGAGCGCGACATCGCTCACCACCGGCAAGGCTGTCGCAGTGACGCTCGGCACCGCGGGCACGGGCTTCTACCTGAACACCGCCGCCGCATACAGCGGCAACCTGATCCAACTGCAGATGAACGGCGCCGACCGTCTCAAGGTCGACCAGGCCGGGAACACAACGCTGGGCGGCACGCTGACGGTGCTCGGAGCGTCGATCACCGGCCCAACGAGCGGCGCCTTCTCGATCGACAACGGCAACGCATCCGCCATCAACATCGGTGGCACGAACGCCACGACGCTCAACCTCGGTCGCGCGGGCCAGACGCAGGCGCTCCTCGGTAACGCGACCATCGCCGGCACCCTCGCCGTGACAAGCACGTCGACGCTGACCGGTAACACGACCCTCGGTGGGACGCTCACCGGTCCCGCCGCGGCGGCATTCGCGATCGACTCAGGTGGAGCGCAGAACGTGAACATCGGTGGCACCAACGCCACAACGCTCAACCTCGGCCGCGCCGGGCAAACGCAGGCCCTCCTCGGCAACGGGACCGTCGCCGGGACCCTCACGGTGACGGGCGCGTCGAGCCTTCGCGGCGGTATCACCGGACCCACCGTCGCCGCAACCGCGTTCACGATCGACAACGGCAACGCGGCGGCGATCAACATCGGTGGCGCGACGGGCACGACCCTGAACCTCGGTCGGTCGGGTCAGACTCAGGCGCTCCTTGGCAACGTCACGATCGCCGGCACGCTGGTCGGTCCCTCCGTTGCGGCCACCGTGTTCTCGATCGACAACGGGAACGCCTCCGCAATCAACATCGGTGGCGCGACCGCGACGACCCTGAACCTGGGTCGTACCGGGCAGACGCAGGCGCTCCTTGGCAACGGCACCGTCGCCGGCACATTCGCGGTCACTGGCGCGACGACCCTCACCGGTAACACCACGCTCGGCGGCACGCTCACCGGGCCGGCCGCGGCAGCCTTCTCGATCGACGCGGGCGGCGCTCAGACGATCAACATCGGTGGCACGAGCGCGACGACGCTGAATCTTGGCCGCGCTGGCCAGACCCAGGCGCTCCTCGGCAACGGCACGGTCGCCGGCACCTTCACGGTGACGGGCGCCTCGACCCTTAACGGTGGTGCGACGGTCACCGGTGGCAACCTGAACCTCGGCAACGGGACGAGCACGGTGCACATCGTCGCCAGGCAGGCGACTGCGCCGACCGTCGCGAACGGAACGAACGCGACCTGCACCTTCCCGACGAGCTCGAACGACACCGCCGGTGAACTGCAGGTCGTCATGAGCGCCACGGGTACCGCGAACACGGCCCTCTGCACGATCACCTTCAACACGGCCTTCGTGACCAACACTCCGGCCGTCGTGATCTACTGGTCGAACGCTGCAGGAGCCCTGATCGCCGAGGCACCGAGGCCGTTCGTGACGACGACCCTCACGACCTGGGTGCTCAACAACAGCACGACTGGCCTTCCGGCCGGCACCTACAAGATGTTCTATCACGTGATCGGCCGGTAGACTCGGTCCTCGGTGCGCGAGAACGCGATCGTCGTTCCCATCAGCGCGCTTCGACGAATCTTCGTCATGCTGCTCGTACTCATCGGCCTGATCCTTCTCGTGCTCGTCCTCCGCACTCAATTCTTCCGCGCAGGTATCTCGACGCTTTTCGCGCCGGGCGTGGTGGAGGTGATCGACCGTGGCGCGTATCAGGCCGTGTTCCTCACGAACGGAGCGACCTACTTCGGCAAGCTCCAGGAGCAGGGTGACGGGTGGTTCCTGCTTTCGGACGTCTTCTACCTGTCGGTCTCGGAGGGGAGCGGCACGCAGCTGATCAAGCGCGGCTCCGAGCCGCAGGGCCCGAAGGAGCCGATGATCATTCCCAGGCAGCAGGTCCTCTTCATCGAGAACCTTCGTGATGACGGCGACATCGTGAACCTGATCAAACGCTTCAAGTCGGGCCAGCTTCCCGTGGCGACGCCTCCACCTCAGACCCTCCCGCCAACGGCGGCGCCATCCACTCTTCGCCCGAGCCCGACACGCTGACGCCGCTAGGCGTCGCCTACCGCCGCGCTCTGCGGTGGGTAGTGACGCGGCGGATCCTCCTACGAAACATCGGCCTCAGCGTCGTCGTGTTCCTCGCTGCGTTCTTCTTCACGCAGTGGTGGGACTTCACAGTCCCGTCGGTCGGACGCGGCCAGTACCAAGCGGTGTTCTTGGCGAACGGGCAGACGTACTTCGGCCGTTACTACGACCGCATCGGGGCGTACGCAAAGATCGAGGATGTCTATTACATCCAACAAACCCAGGGATCAGACCCGAACGCGGCTCCCGATACCAAGATCGTCCGCCGCGGCAAGGAGCTCCACGCGCCATCCTCACGCATCCTCATTCCGAAGTCCGCGATCCTCTTCGTCGAAGATCTGACCGATGCCTCGCCGGTCGCCCAGTTCATGCGGCAGGACAGCCGGTGAGCCTGTACGACCCCGAACGCGACCGCGTTCGCCTCTTCGGCCGCTGGTTGCGTTGGTCGCTCCGTTGGGTGATCGCGCCGGCGTTAGTCGGTGTGTTCGTCTCGCCGAATATCGATGCGCGCTCTCTGCCGGTCTTCGGTCCCGAGCGAATTTCAGCGGTTCTGTTCCTCGACGGCCAGGCGTATTTCGGACACCTCGACGATTCAGGGGAGAGCGGGACCCTCTTCCTGCGAGACGTCTACTACTTCAAGAACAGTGAGGGCGGCACCACCGGCGTACCTGTTGGTCTCGTCCGGCGCGGGACCGAAGCGCATGAGCCCGCCAACGGCATGGCGATCAACCGCGAACGGGTGCTCGCCGTCGAGCGCGTCGGGCTCAGCTCCGCGGTCGCTCAAGCGATCGCCGCCGAGCGCGAGCTCCTGCACCTTTCGTCGGGCCGCGTCTCGTTGAACTCGACGACGGTGGCCGGTCCAAGCGGGCTCGCGTCCCAGCGCGTCGCGGCTGAGTACGCGATCGCGCGCGCGTGGACGAGCGCGGTCGATCAGCTCCGCAAGCTCAACGATCTCGTGCTTCCGGTGACGAAGGCCGAAGCGCAGGCGATCACCGACAAGGCTGTGGCCGACCTGCGTGTCGTACGGCGCAACGCGCTCGCCGCGGTCGCCAACCAGGTCGGGATGTCGGCCGCCGACGTCGATGCGTACGTTCGCGCCGCCGACCCGCTTCTTGAAGGCCAGTCCTTCGCGAACGAGCCCGGCGTGCTCCTCGCTCCGGACATCGACGCGATCGTCACGCGCACGACCCAGCTCTACGCGCAGGTCGGCGATGCGGCCGCCAAGCAGCTGACGCAGGCCAAGCCCACACCGGCGCCCACCCCGACGGCGCGCCCGTAGGCCGTGCGCCACGGCTTTGTCCCCCAAAAGACCGATTTCGACCCATTACCCGCGGGTAACATCGCCGCGGAGTGAAGGGCCTCGTATGCGCGCTAATGCTTTTCGCGGTCTCTGCCCTGGCCGCATGCGGCGGGCCCAGCGGTACGCCCGGCGCGACCGACGCGTTCGCCCGCGGGCTGCAAGCGCAGACCGCCGGAAAGTTCGAGGAGGCCACCGCGGCCTACTACGAGGTGCTGGCCAAGGATCCGAAGTCGAGCTCGGCGTTCTTCAACCTCGGTCTGATCGCGCATCTGCAGAATCGCTTCATCGCTGCCGAGTCCTACTACCGCCTCGCGCTCGACATTGAACCCAACAACGAGAAGGCGCTCTTCAATCTCGCGATCGTTCGCGCGAACTCGAGCGGCGGCGCGCCTGAGGCGGTCACCCTCTACAAGAAAGTGATCGCGCTCGACCCCAACTATTCGGACGCGCATTTCAATCTCGCACTCGTGTTGCGAAGCCTCGGGCAGACCGCAGAAGCTCAGCAGGAGTTCGCGACCGCGCAGCGGCTCGATCCGAATC
>JALYSZ010000377.1 GCA_030854525.1 Chloroflexota bacterium
CGCGGCCCGTCCCTCGGCATAGATGCTTGAGGGGTTGCCGTGCGTCTCGCGGAGCACGCGGGCCATCGCCTCGGCGACCTCGGGGTCGACGGGCGTGGTCGCAGCATGGTCGAGGTACACGCGGTCCATTGGTGAAAGTCTATGTCGCTCATAGACTCCGAACGATGCGTGTTCCGCTGCAGATCGGGCTCATCGTCCTCGTAGCCGCGTGCGGGAGCCGCGTCGAGTCCGGCGCGCTCGCACCCGCGGCTGGTCCCGTGTCGGCATCGCCGGTGTTCCTCAAGGCGTGCGCAAGTGGCGCGCGACCGCAGACCGAGCTCGATTTCGCGGGCCTTCCACCGCTCGTACCGACGTCGTCCTCGATGAGCTGCCTTCTCAACGCCGTTTCCGGCTCGACGAGCTACGACGGGGGTCACGACTTCGTGATCCAGCTGACCGACCGGCGCGTGCTGCACATCTACGAGCGCCGCGGTTCGCGCCCGGTCAAAGACGGCGCCTCGCCATCGCTACGGAGAGGCGAGCGAGACGTCAACGGTGCGAAGTGGGAGTGGGCGACGCTGGCGAACGGCGCGACGATCCTCGATGTGACGAGCGGCGGTGTCTATGCGGAGCTCTTGCTCGCCGGCGATGAATCGCAGGTCGACACCCTCGTTGAAGTCGCGCGCAGTCTCCGCCCGGTCGAGGCCCTCCCTCGGCCGAGCGCGCGCGATATCTGCGCGGCGCTACCGATTAGCCCCAACTCGTACGTGCTCGCCGCGGCCTTCGCGAGCAGCGCGGGCTCCGTCGTGAAGTGGCAGGAGACGCTGTTGTCGCCGGACGGGCCGCGTCCGGTCTCGCAATGGCGCGATCACCCCGCGGCCGAGCCGGTCGCGGTTTGCTATCTGGACGGGGACTTCGGTTCGGCGAAGGGAGCGCCGGGGCCGCCGGGGTACGGCGCGACCTCGATGCCGCTCGCGAACTGGGATCGCGTCATCTATCTCGTGGGGGCGGACCGCCGGCCGATCGGGGTGACCTTCGGGAGGCAGGGCAGCATCGCGATCCGCGATCCAGGCCCCTAGGGCGAGGCGAACGGCGGTCCTGGGGGCTGATAGCAGTTTCCTGGCTGGTGCTATCATGGCGCCCGTGCGTCAGCTCATCACGCGGATCGACGAGGATCTACACCGTCGGCTCAAGCGACGCGCCGCTGCTCAGGGGCGGTCCGTCAATGCGATGGTCAGCGATCTGTTGCGCGGCGCCGTGGATGAACAAGACCAGCGCCAGTTGGTGCGCGCCCGTCTGCGCGCCCTGGGCCGTCTCGCGTATGTACCACGTCCACGTAAGCTCCTCTCGCACGATGCGGTGATCGCGACCACCCGCGGTCTGGGCAAGGCCGCAGGTCAGGCACTCGCCGACGATCGCCGGCGGCAATGAGTCTCTTTTACGCCGATAGCAGCGCCCTCCTCCGCGCCTACTTCTCCGATGAGGTCGACCATGCCGAGCTTCGCACCTTGCTCTTGGGGGAGCGCGAGCCAGTGGTCACGAGCGAGATCACTCGCCTCGAGCTAGCGAGCGCAGTGCGCGCAGCCTATTCCGCCGGTCGGGTTGCACGATCAAGCGACATGCTGGGCCGAATCGAGGGTGACCTCGCGGAAGACGGTGCGATCAGCCCGATCGACCTGCGGGCGGACGTGATCATTCCGACGGCCTACCGCTTCATCCTCGAGCATCGGTTGCGCCCGCTTGACGCGATCCATCTGGCGGTGTGCGTGGAGGACTGCCCTGGTCTCGCGGGAGATCAAGAGGTCGTATTTGTCACCCGCGACAACGATCAGGCGAAAGCGGCGCGGGCGCTGGGCTTTACCGTCCGCTAGGGCTAGGCGGCTACTGGGGTCTGTCCGGCTTCGCGACTACTCGCAATCCCAGTTCTTCGAGCAGCTTCGGGTCGACAGCCGCCGGCGCATCGAGCATTGGGTCGTAGCCCGTCTGCGTCTTCGGGAACGCTTGCACCTCGCGGATGTTCTCGGTCCCGGCGAGGGTCATGACAAGCCGGTCGATCCCGGGGGCGATCCCACCGTGCGGCGGCGCTCCGTAGTCAAGCGCGTCGAGCAGCGCGCCGAAACGCTCCTGCGCTTCCTCCTTCGACACGCCCATCTGCGCGAAGATCCGCTCCTGAGCGGCGCGCGTGTGGTTCCGCACGCTGCCGCCACCCAGCTCGCGGCCATCGACGACGAGGTCGTACTGCATGCTCCTCGCCTTCTCTGGCTCGGTGTCGAGTAGCTCGAGGTCGTGGGGCGTCAGCGGGCCGCAGAACGGGTTGTGCGCGAAGGTCCAACCACCCTCGGGCGTGCGCTGCACAAGTGGGAACTCGTGCACCCAGACCGCGTAGTGCGCGCCGGTGTCGGCGAGCCGAAGAACCTGACCCAGATGCTCACGCACCACGCCGAGCGACTCGCTGGCGACGTCGTACGTGTCGGCCACCGCGAGCACCAGATCTCCGTCCTTCGCGCCGCTGACGCGCCGGATGCCGGCGAGCTCGTCCGCCGATAGGAATTTGGCGACCTGGGAGTCGACCGAGGAGCCCGCGAGCGCGAACTGCGCGAGCCCCTTCGCACCCTTGCGCTTGGCGATCGCGGTCCAGTCGTCGATCTCCTTGCGCGTGGCCTTCGCCTTTCCTGGAACGACGATGGCGCGCACCACGCCCTTTTGATCGATCGTCTCGCGGAACACCTTGAAGCCGCTCGACCGGAACACGTCGGTGAGGTCGATGAGCTCCATGCCGAAGCGGAGGTCCGGCCGGTCGATGCCGAAGCGGCGGATCGCCTCGTCGAACGTCACGCGCGGCCACGGCACCTGCTTCAGCGGCTTGCGCCCGAACTTCTGGAAGATCGAGGTGTAGAGCTCCTCGCCGAGCGCCATCACATCCTGCTTCTCGACGAAGCTCATCTCGAGGTCGAGCTGGGTGTGCTCGAGAGTGCGGTCGGCGCGCGGATCCTCGTCCCGGAAGTTGCGCGCGATCTGGAAGTACCGGTCGATGCCGCCGACCATGAGGATCTGCTTGAGCTGCTGCGGCGACTGCGGCAGCGCCCAGAACTTGCCCGGGTAGTACCGCGACGGAACGATCAGGTCCCGCGCACCTGTGGGGTCCGATCGGATCAGGTACGTCGTCTCGATCTCCCAAAAGCCGCGCGCGACCATGAAGTTGCGGATGAAGTCGACGACCTCGTGCCGCAGGCGCATGAGCTCACGCGAGCGCTCGCGGCGAAGATCGACGTAGCGGAACTTCCAGCGGAGGTTCTCGTCGACCTCCGTCTCCTCGTTCACGTAGAAGGGCGGCGTCTTCGACTCGTTCAGAACTTCGATCTCCGTGGCGGCGACTTCGACGTCACCGGTCGGAAGCTTCGCGTTCTTCGTTCCTTCAGGTCGCGGCCGCACCGTTCCACGTACGCGCAGCACCCACTCGTTGCGCGCTCTGCCGAGCGCCTCGTGGGCCGCGGGGTTCTCCTTCGCGTGCGCGACGACCTGCGTCATGCCGTAGCGGTCGCGGAGATCGATGAAGGTAAGTTCACCGTGGTCGCGCCGGGTGTGGACCCAGCCGGCGAGCGTCACTTCCTGGCCCGCGAGCGAGGCGCGCGCCTCTCCGCAGGTGTGCGTCCGCAACACCTACCTAATCCCGATCGTCCGGCAGGTACGGGCCTTCGCCCGCCGCGCCGGGCTCGTGCTCATCGGGGTTGTCTGGACCTTCATAGAGCGGTGGCGTCTCGTGCTTCGGCACGTGTCGGCCGACCTCGGTGACGACCGCGGCGAGACGCGTGACGCGCTGCGTCTTGGCGACGAGGTCGCGAACGATGACGTTGCCGCCGCGCGCTTCGGGCGTCCCGCGGATGACAGCGACCTTCGCGCCGTGCTTCACCGCGCTCTCGAGCTGCTTGTCCAGCGGCCGGTCGGAGTAATCGATAGCGACGGTGAACCCAGCCTGCCTGAGCGGGTCCGCGAGCTGGAGCCGATCGGCGCCATCGTCCTTTTCCGCGGACAGCACGTAGACGTCGGCCTTGGTCTCGCGTCCCATCCGCACTCCTGCTTTCTTCAACGCCTCGTACAACACATCGACCCCGCCGGCGATGCCCACGCCCTGTACTGGCGGGCCGCCCAGCGTCTGGACGAGGTCGTTGTACCGGCCGCCCGCCGCGACGGCGATGTCGCCGCTCTTCGTGAACTCCGGGTCGGTAAGGATGAATTCGAAGACCGTGCGGGTGTAGTAGTCGAGCCCTCGCACGAGGTTCTGCGCCACCTTGTACGGATGCCCCAGTCGCTCCACGCCCGCGATGACCTGCTCGAAGTGCTCGCGATCTTCCGCGCAGAGCAGCTCGCTCATGTGGGGCGCCGCGGCGACGACCGCGCGGTCCTTCGGGTCCTTCGAGTCGAGGATGCGCATGGGGTTCCGCTCGAGGCGCTCCTTTGACTCATCCGAGAGCGCGTCGCGGTTCTTTGCGAAATACGATGCGAGCGCTTCCCTTACCTTAGGCTGGCATTTCGCGTCGCCGATGGTGTTGAGCTCGAGTTCGTATTTTTGGAGGCCGACCTCCGCGAAGAGACGAGCGGTGAAGTCGATGATCTCGACGTCCGCGAGAGGCTCCTCCGGTCCGAAGCACTCGAGGCCCCACTGCCAGAACTGGCGATAGCGCAGGAGCTGCGGCCGCTGCCCGCGAAACATGGGCTCGTAATAGAAGAAGCGCACCGGCCGGGGCGCGCGGTGCCGCCCGTGCTCGAGGAAGGCGCGCGTCACCGCTGCCGTGCCCTCGGGACGCAGGACCAGACCGCCCTGCCCGTGCAGCGAGACGTCGTACATCTCGTACCCGACGATGTCGCTCGTCTCCCCGACCGACTTCGTGAACACGCCGCGGTCTTCGACGATCGGCGTGACGATCCGCGGGTAGCCGTAGCGGAGCGCGCGAGCTTCGATCACTGCCTCGAGCGCGTCGAAGGCGGCCGCTTCTTCGGGAAGCAGGTCCCGCATCCCGCGCGGGGCCTGAAAACTCGGCATCGGGACGATGACGATAAGCCGTTATCGTCGGAGGCGATCAAACGTCCGCGTGGAGGAACGACAACGACCGAACCAAAGAAAGCCACCGTCGACCTCGCGAATGGCGGCTCATTCACGTTCACATTGCGTCCGGACAAGGCGCCCAAGACCGTCGAGCGCTTCGTCGCAAAAGCCCGGAGCGGCTTCTACGACGGCCTCGTCTTCCATCGCGTTGAGGATTGGGTCGTGCAGGGCGGCGACCCGAAAGGCACCGGCACGGGCGGCGAGCGGGTCCCGAGCGAGTACAACGACCTCGTCTTCAAGCTCGGCGCGTTCGGCATCGCGCGCGGCCAGGACGCGGCGTTCAACAACGATTCGCAGTTCTTCGTCGTGAAGCGCGACTCGGATTTCCTGAACAAGCAGTACACGAACTTCGGTCAGCTCACGTCAGGCCAGGACGTCGTAGAGGGCGTCAAGATCGGCGACAAGATCAAGACGATCCGGATCGAATAACGGTGACGAACGTGGACCGCCGTCGGCTCTTACTTGCCGCGGCCGCGAGTGCTGTCGTAGCTGCCTGCGGCTCGCCGGGATCGGCCAACCCCACTCCGACCAAGTCGTCGAGCACGATCACGCCCGCCGGACCGGCTGCCGCCAAAGCCACGGTGGAGCTGACGAAGGGTGGCTCGTTCAGCTTCAGGCTGCGACCCGATAAGGCGCCGCAGACCGTCGCTCGATTCGCCCAAAAAGCGAAGAGCGGCTTCTACCAGGGCCTGACCTTCCATCGTGTCGAGGACTGGGTCGTACAGGGCGGCGACCCGACGGGGTCAGGGGGTGGCGGGAACCAGGTGCCGAGCGAGTACAACGACCTCCCCTTCGTGGTCGGAGCTGTCGGTATAGCGCGATCGAACAATCCCGCCCAGATGAACGACTCGCAGTTTTTCATCGTGAAGACAGCCGCTCCACACCTCGACAAGCAGTACGCGAACTTCGGCCTCGTGACCGCGGGTATGGACGTCGTCAACGCGATCCGTATCGGCGACAGGATCAAAAGCGTCACGATCGAGTAAGCCCTGGTGGCGCTCCGCCGCCGACACCTGAACTTTGACCGCGCCCTCTAGACTGGCGCCGTCGTCGGTCGCTGACGCAGGGGAGTCGGGTAGTGGCGGTAACGGGTGGGATTGAGAGAACTCACGCAGGGCAGGTCTCGCCTCAGGTTGAGGTCGACGCCCTTTGTCGCGGTGCGGCTGTGCTTTCGCGCGAGGACAATCGGATTGCGGCGCGCGCCCTCTTGTGGGCTGCCGTGGCCATCGACCCTCAAAACTTCCTCGCTCATCGACGCCTTGCTGCGGCACTGATCAATTCGGAGGACCTCGATGCCGCGGCCGAAGAGTACGCACGTTTCATCGAGCTGCTTCTAAAGGAGAACGACGTGCGCCGCGCCGCGGCGGAGCTCGCCTACGCCCGCGCCTTCCTCGGCGATATGCCGCAGCTCGGCTCCGCCTCCTCCCACCTTGTGCCTCTCGGCGATCTCGCGAAAGCACTCGACCCTACCGGGCCGGCGCACTCCTCGCCACCCCTTGCGCTCGCTGACTATGCCGCATCCCGCGCGGCCGCAGCCGGCTCACCGTACCGGGACAACTGGGGCCGTCCAGAGCAGCCTCCGGTTACCCGCACCACCACAACGCACGGCCGGTCGCATCGGCGTCCCTGGTATCGGAGGTTGGCATCGCAGAGCGGGATAGGCGAGTACGTGGCTGTCGCCTCACTGGTGATCGCCGCTGCGCTCGCGGTCTTCGCGATGGGCGGACTTCGCTGAGACAAGCCTGACCCTGACCACGCGGGGTTCGCTCGCGCTCGTCCTTTCATTCGTCGCATTCGTCGCGATCGCGTTGCCGCTAGATCGATCCAGCACCGCCGCGCATCAGTTGGCGCTCTCGCTTCTCGCGTGGGCGTTCCTTGGGATCGCGCTGGTGCTTCAGCCGCCCGCGATCCGGATCCAGGTCATCGGCCTCGTCGTCCTGGCCACCGCACTCGAGTGCGTCGGCTCACTGATCTGGGGCGCATACACATACCGTCTCGAGAATCTCCCGCTCTATGTGCCCGCGGGACACGGTCTGTTCTATCTCTCGGCGCTGCGCGCTGCGTCGCTACCGGTGCTGCAGCGCAACGCGCGCTCCATGGTGCTCGCGGTCACGGCAGGCGCGACGGCGTGGATGCTGTACGGACTGGTCGCGCGCCCGCTTCCCGATCTCCTGGGCTTCGTCACCTGGGCCATCTTTATCCGGTTCATCGTTCGCGGCCGCTTTCCGCTGCTCTACGCGGTGAGCTTCGTTATGACGACCGCGCTCGAGCTCTACGGAACGGGTCTCGGGATCTGGACCTGGTCCCCGGTGCTTCCGGTACTGATGCTCCCCGCCGGCAATCCGCCGACCGGGATCGGCGCGGGCTACGCCGCGATGGACGCGCTCATGCGCCGGATCGTCGCGCGGATCGAACGCGGGGCGGCCGCGCGCCGCGCCAGTAACTCGACGGCAGCGGCCGCTCGCGTCGCGGAGATACAGGGGTAACGTCGCGATCCCGTCCGGCGAGGTCGGTTCGATCGATCCCCCAATTACGAGAACATCCAGCCTGACCGCAGAGCTTCGCGTCTCGGGACAAATGCCCTCGTGGCGAATGATGTCCCGCCGCGACGTCAGTCTGCGACGTGCTAGGTCGGCGTGGGCGTCGGCGTCGGGGCGGGCGTGGGTGTCGGCGT
>JALYSZ010000148.1 GCA_030854525.1 Chloroflexota bacterium
GACGTCCCCGGTGCGGTCGTACGAAGAACACGTCGCACGGGCGCTGCTCGCGGAGGGTTTTCGAGAGATCGCGACGTCGATGCTTTTCACGAAAGAGCTCGCCGAGCGGGTGGAGGAGCGCGCATTCACTCCGGCGGTCGTGCGATGAGCGATCCGAAGGTGCTCCCGACGCGCGAGGGTACGAGCGCTGGGCGGCCACGTACGACACGATGGGTAACTGGCTACTCGAGCTCGAGGAGCCCGAGGTCGACCGCGCGCTCGCCGATGTCGAGGGTCTCGATGTCGTCGACGTGGGCACAGGGACCGGGCGACACGCGATCCAGCTCGCCGCTGCGGGTGCTCGCGTCACGGCGCTCGATTTCTCGGACGCGATGCTGGCGAAGGCGCGCGCGAAGCCCGGCGCCGAACGGGTGCGCTGGATCACGCACGACGTGGACGCGGCGCTGCCCTTCGCCGATCGAACATTTGACCGTGTGCTCTCGGCGCTCGTGCTCGAGCACATCCCGCCAGCGCGGCTGGTGCCGTTCTTCCGTGAGCTTGGCCGGGTAACGAGAGCGGATGGCCGGATCGTCGTCACGGCGATGCACCCGGCGATGTTCCTTAAAGGCATCTCGGCGAACTTCCACGAAGATGAGGGCGAGATTCGGCCGCGCTCCTATGGTGCGACGCTGTCCGAGTACATCATGAGCGCGATCGATGGCAGGCTCGAGGTCACCGCGCTCGTCGAGCGTTCCGTGGACGAAGCGTTGGCGGCGCGATACGAGCGGTCGCGGAAGCTCCTTGGTTGGCCCGCGCTCTTCGTGATGCTTCTTCGACCGCGCTAGGGGGAGGCGCGCCGGGGACGGCGCAGGATGAGCACGACCGCTAGCAGCACCGCGACCTGGAGAACGAGGACCGCCGCGACCAAGACGATCGGTGTCTCGGGCGCGCCGAGGGCCGCCCGAAAAGCACCACTCGAATCGAGCAAAGCGATCGCAACAACTCCGATGATCGCCGCCGCGGCGGTCCAGGCGAGTGAGATGCGCGGCGTCAAACCGCGAAGCCATCTCGGCGACCCTGCGTTTGCCTGAAGCAGCCTCATTCCGATGAACACGAGCCCGACCACGATCGCTGTCCATATCGGCGAGATCATTGGTTCACCTCCGTGCTCAGACGATTATCCGCAGGGCCTGCAAACGTAGTAGCAGGAGGTCGAGACCACGACGCCGCACATGATCACGCTTACGACCTCACAGACCACACCACAGGGCGGGCAGAGGAGCCCGAGCCCAAAGCAGACGACGCTGCTCTCGTACCAGCAGCCGAATCCCACAACCGTCCCGCACACGACTGCACAGATCACACCTTGGGCGGTGCACTCCGCAGACGGCGCGGCGAGGCCCGGCGGCCGCCCTCGCGCACTGGTGTGTATGACATGGCGCCTGCCGTCAGCGAAATCGATCGTCGCTTCGTCGGCCCCGATGAGGACTCTCGACCGCCGTCGCGCAGCGCCCGCCTGAACGTCCAAAACCTCGACCGTTTTCTGATCGACATCGTTCCATCGCGTAACGAACGACTTGAGGCCCCCTTGTGCTTCGAGGCCGTAGTAGAGCTTGGCCGAACGCCCGCGCCCGTCCGAGAACGGCACCGCGACGAAATGTCCAGCCAGCCGCGGGTCGGTCTTGATGTGCGCTCGCGCCCCGTACGCGAAGCTCGGCTGCGGACGCATCCCGTCCCTGTCGAGGGCCGCCCAGAGCAATCGGCCTTGCGCATCCGCGCGCGCCGCGCCGATCGCACGACCGATGGCGGCCTGGTCGAACTGCTCTATGACCATGTTGCCCTCGGTTGTGGTCGTCAGGGCCGAACTCGTGGGCTCTCCGGCGAGCGCGATCTCCGGCATGATCCCGCTGGCTTTGGCAACGAGGCCGCCGGCACCGGCTGCGACGATGGCTAGGACTTTTCGTCTCGAGATGCCTGTCACGTTCGTCCTCCTATTTAAGTTCTGCTGGGAGTCGGAGCGACCGGGAGCGTGGACGTCGTGCGGGTGCGCGAGCGAACATGCAGCGCAGCCGCTCCGAGCGTGCTTGCGAAGAAGACGGCCGCGAGACCGACGTTGGACAGCGACCAGGGAGCGGACGCGTTTCGCGCCACCTCAGCTGCGGTCAGGACCCCGACCAAAACGCCATTGCGCGAGACGAGCGTCCACGAGATGAAGGTCGAGCGGCGGTCGCTGCCGCACCCGCACGGATGCTGTCGACCCGTCGACAGCGAACGGGCCATGGCCATCTGAAACGCCGCCAGCAAGGAGGCGGCCGCAAGAGCCGTGACATCTCGGGTCAGCCCGAGGATCAGAGCGACTCCGATGCCGATCTCGAGCCAAGGAAGAAGCCGCGCGAAAACTCGCTGCTGATCGTCGTTGCCGATGTCGTACCGAGTGACCGCAGCGACGACTGCGCCCTCGCCGGCGCGGACTTTGACAACTCCTGCTCCGAGCAGGAGTGCTCCGACGAACAGCTCCACCGCGACAGAAAGTGTCCCCGCAGCCTCCACCACCATCGCCTCCGAACGCGTGGATCCTTGCTCAGTTCTCCGCCGCGACAAGTCGGACGTATTACCGACAGCTAGGGACGGTGGCGGGTCATCCAGAGAGCTACCGCAGCCGCGCGCGAGTGGATCTGCAGGTCGTCGAAGAGCCGTTCGAGGTGTGTTCGGACGGTGCGCTGGGAGATCCCGAGCATCGCCGCGATCTGTTTGTCTTCAAACCCGAGCGCGATGAGTCCCACGATCTCCGATTCGCGCGCAGAGAAGAGCGGCGTTGCGGTCGCTCCGTCGGACGCCGCTCCACCACCCTCCGCCTGGCGCACGCCGCGACGCTAGGCAGTGTCCGTGGCCGGCGCATCGCGCGAATTGACCACCGCGGTCGAACCATTGACGAGGCACCGTCAGGCTCTGTCGAATGGTCATGTCTCGCCTGACGCCCCCCGTAGCCAGGCCCTGCGCAGCACCCATCCAGACACTCATCCGCGCCGCTTCCGCAGGTATGCTCTATCGAGTCACGAGTCTCAGGCGTGGCCGTCCGCTTCGACGGTCGATGACATGACGAGAGAGTTGCTCGCGACTGACGAGCTCGACGCCATCCTCCATGCCCTTCCTCCAGAGCTAGTCCAGCGCGTTCGCGGCCTCGATGGGCTGGACGGTCTCTTGGAGATCGTGATGGACCTCGGCCGCTTACCCGAGGCGCGTTTCGCCGGTAGCGAGGAGATCCTTTCCCAGCGCGAAGTCACCGCCGAAGACCTCGCCTTCGTCATCTCACGCATCGGGCAATTCGGCGGAGACAACCGCGCGGGCATCGAGCGGACCCTTCATCGCATCAGTGCCCTTCGCAACCGTGCCGGCAAGGTGGTCGGCC
>JALYSZ010000185.1 GCA_030854525.1 Chloroflexota bacterium
GTTATGACATCGCGAACCTTGTCGACACAGGCGGGACGCTCTTGACCGCGGCGGCGACGGTCGTCGTCCTCCTGCTCGGGTTCGGAGTTCCGGGCCTGCTGGGTTTGAACGTCCCCATCTATGTTCTGGCCTTCCTCATCAGCGGCTGGTTCATCCACCGTGTCGCGCCGCAGCTTCGTTTTGGCTGGTCGGGGGGCGATGGGTCGCTCGTTGGGAGAGTGCTCGGCTTCAGCTGGCCTCTGGTCACGATGAGGCTCGCGAGTCAGTTTCAGACCAGGACGGACGAGATCGTCATCGCTGCCTTTCTTCCGATCACTTTTGTGACTCCGTACGCTCTTGCTCGGAAGCTGAGCGAACTCGCGCGCGTCGTTGCGATCCAGTTCGTAAAGGTCCTCATGCCGTTGGCCTCGGAGCTTGATGCTCGGGGTGATCGGGCCGGGCTCCAATCGCTGTACCTAACAGCGACGCGCGTCGTCTTGATGATCTTCATTCCATTCGCCGCGGTCTTGATGGTCTTGTCTCGGCCGATCCTTGTCGCATGGGTCGGTCCGGTGTACGGTGACGCGGCGGTCCTCGTTGTGATCCTCACCCTTGCCGGACTCATGGACATCAGCCAATGGCCGGGGGAACAGGTGCTGCAGGGAATCGCGCGGCACCACCCCCTCGCACTGATGGCCCTCGCGAATGGGATCTCGAATGTCGCTCTTTCGATCGTCCTGGTTCAGCGCTTCGGGGTCATCGGCGTTGCATTTGCCACGCTCATCCCCATGACTCTGGAGACAGTGTTCTTGGTGATGCCGTACACGTGGCGCGTCATCGGGATCCGCCCGTCACGCGCGATCAGCTATGCGCTTTTGCCCGTGCTCCTCCCAGCCATACCCGCAGTGGCGATCCCGTACATCCTCAGGGAGGTAGCCGGGGTCACATCCACTCCGGGCACGATCGCCCTGGCGCTCGTCGGCGCGACGATCTACCTCACGACGTATCTGCGGTTCGGGGCGAGTGAAGCCGAACGGAGCATTTACCGCGGGACCGTACTTGGCACGATGCGATTCGCGGAGCAGCGGCTTCGGCGTCCTTGGCCGTCGCGCTTCACGTAGCGGACGCCGGCTGCCCTCCATAGGGTTCCGTTCGATCGTGCCGATAGCCGAGCACGATCTTGGTAATCGTCGTCGAGACCGAGCTCTCCATATATTCCGGTGGAGGAGCCCAGTCGCAGGCCGAGCCGAGGGCGATGCGAACGGACTGGGCGATCGTCTCCGGGTCCGACCCGGTCAGGATTGCGCTCCCGCACTCGACGGTCTCAGGCCGTTCGGTGGTGTCTCGAATGGTCACGCTCGGAACGCGGAAGATGCAGCACTCTTCTTGGACCGTGCCGCTATCGCTGATGACGCAGCGAGCATCGCGCTCCAGAGCCACGAAGTCCCAAAAGCCGAGAGGCTCGATGACCTGGATTCGGCAGCCAGGCTCCAGCCCGCTCCGACGGACGCGATCGGCAGTGTGTGGGTGAAGGCTGAGAACGATGGGGAGGTCCTCGCGTTCGGCCACCAGCTCGAGCCCGGCAAAAAGCCGGCGGAGCCGTGAGTCGTCGTCCACGTTTTCGGCGCGGTGGAGCGTAGCGGCGAAGTAGCGGCCCTTGTTCAGCCCAAGTCTCTCGAGCACGTCGCTCTGCCGGATCTGCGCGTCATTGGCGAGCAGCACCTCTCGGATGGGATTGCCGACCACGAACACGCGCTCTCGCGGAAAGCCCTCGCGAATCAGGTTCTCTTTGCTTCGGTGCGTGTACGGCATCAACACGGTGCTGCAGTGGTCGATAACGCGCCGATTTATCTCCTCTGGCACCCGGTCGTCGTAGCAGCGGTTTCCGGCCTCGAGGTGATAGACGGGGATGTGCCGCCGCGCCGCGGCGATCGCGGCAAGGCCGCTGTTCGTGTCGCCGAGGATCAGGCATCGGTCTGGCGCCAGGCGGCCCATTAGATCGTCGGCACGTTCAATGATCTGCGCCGCCTGGGCGCCAAAGCTCGCAGCGCGGACGCCCATGTGGTGGTCGGGGGGTCGAATCTCGAGGTCGCGCAAGAAAACGTCGCTCAAGTTCTCGTCGTAGTTCTGGCCGGTGTGCACCAAGACCTGCTCGCAAAACCGGTCCAGCTGCTTGATAGTCACACTCAGCCGAATGATCTCCGGGCGGGTCCCGAAGATTGTCATGAGCTTCATGGTCTTTAGGCCGCCGCGAACTGTCGCTGGTCCAGCAGCTCCCTCAACGCTTCCATTGACATGGGTTCGTCCCCGGAGGAGTACTCGGCCATGAGTGCCGCCTGCCCCAGCGGCGTCGCTCGCAATTCGGGCATGAGCGGCCGGACGACGTAATGACCGTCGCGTTGGATCGTTCTGTAGCACTCCTCCTCCGAGATGAGGATCTCGTGGATCTTCTCCCCAGGCCGAATCCCCGTGAAGACAACGGGGATCTGACGATCGCCGATGAGCGCTTGCGCGATGTCGACGACACGCGCCGATGGGACGACCGGGACATAGGTCTCGCCGGGAAGCGCCGAGCGCACGGCGGCAAGCACCGTGTCGACTGCGGTATCCAACGTCATGAGGAACCTGGTCATTTCCGGAAGGGTCACCGTGACGGGCCCACCGCGCCGAATCTGGTCGAGGAATAGCGGCACGACCGATCCGCGCGAAGCGATCACGTTGCCGTAACGAACGCCGACATACCGCGTCCGTTTGCTCGTCAGATTGGCCTCGACGAACACTCGTTCCTGCAGGGCCTTGGTCATCCCCATGACGCTGATCGGCTTGCAGGCCTTGTCGGTCGAAATTCCGACCACGACTTCCACCGGAGCCCCGGTGTCGTTGATCGCCGTCACGATATTGTGAGCGCCATCCACGTTCGTCCGCACGGCTTCGATAGGAAAGTACTCACAAGTGGGAACCTGCTTCAGCGCGGCCGCATGAAGGACGACGTCCACGTCTCGGACGATTCGCGCCACAGAGTCGTAATTCCTCACATCGCCGATGGCGAACGAAAGGACCTTTTGGAAGTCCTGATAGATCGCATCGTCGGTAACAACACGACGCTCGAGATAGTCGAGGCGCATGTCGTGTTGCTTCGCCTCATCGCGAGAGAAGACGATGATCTTCGCCGGTTTACCAAGCTCGCCGCAAAGGAGCCGCCTCACAAGCGTGCGACCGAGTGAGCCGGTCCCCCCGGTCACGAGAACTCGCTTTCCATGGAATGACAGCACTTAGTCTCTCCCCCCGCCGGAGTATAGGAAGGAATCGCTCGCCATTTCCTTCACCATCTCGGGCCACGTTCGTGGTGCGAACCCAGTCGCGGTGCGAAAGCGCATCGAATCGAGCGTTCGATCGCAGACGGTTTCACTCTCGGGCTCGATCTCGATGTCACGCCGGTAGGCGCCAGCGAGCTCCTCGAGGAGCTCGAACTTCGTGATCGGACTGCTTGAGAGGTGGTACAGACCCGCGAGGTCGGCGCGCGGTATGACGTACTCGGAGACTACTCGAGCGAATTCGTGGGTCGTTACGCCCGAGAACCGTGAGCGCTTGTAGCCTCGGACTCGATTCTTTTGAGCCAAGAACCACTCGACGAGGCCCTGACGGGTCGAGAGCTCACGGCCAATGATCGACGTCCGTAAGGTGATCGTGTGGGGATAGGCCACTTCCCCCAGCAGCTTGGTGCGGCCGTAGAGATCTTCAGCATCCGGCATGCTGCCCTCGGTGTAGGCGCCGTCCCGCCCCGAGAAGACGCAGTCGGTGCTCACGTGCACGAGGCGGCTTCCTGCTGCTAGGCACGCGTTCGCGAGGCGATGGGGGAGCAGCGAGTTCACCTCGATGGCGAGGAGCGAATCATTCGCGGCGCTTCGCTGCTTGACCAGACCGACGCAGTTGATCACCAGCTCGGGGTGCGCGTCGCCGATGACCCTGGTGAGCTGATCCGCGGACGTGACGTCAACGGTATCGAACAAGCGGCTTCGATCGATCCCGGGCATGGCCGGGAGGTCATCACGATTCGAGCGAATGGCCGCCCAGACCTCGTGCTCGCGGCTCAGTTCGATCCAAAGGCGATGGCCGAGCATGCCCGCCCCGCCGAGAATGAGGATCCTCACCCTGCCACTCCGGTGGCCGCGAGCGGACGCTCGGCCTCGACCCACACGACATAGGAACCGAGCCCGGTCTCGAGATCGACCGCGGGCTCATAGCCGAATGCATTCCCCGCCGCGGTGATATCGGCTCGGCTGTGCAGAACGTCTCCGGGCCGCGGGTCCGCGTGTACGATCTCGACCGCCGTCGGACTCAGCCCCGCGATCAGCGTCGCGAGATGGTTGATGGTGACCGCCGTGCCGCTCCCGATGTTGTAGGCACCGGCGACACGTAATGCGCGAGAGGCCTTCACGTTCGCCTGCACGACGTCACGCACGTGGACGAAGTCGCGGGTCTGGCTCCCGTCCCCATAGATCGTCAACGGCTCGGCTCGGAGCATCCTGTGGACGAAGATCGGAATCACGTTCCCGTATGCGTCGAATCGTTGGTTTTCGCCGAACACGTTGAAATATCGAAGACAGACAACGTCCATCTCGTAGAGCTTCGCGAATGCCAGGCAGGCTTTTTCTCCAGCCAGCTTGCTCGCGCCGTACGGAGAATCTGGCTCGGCCGGATGATCCTCTCGAATCGGCAGCGCCCGCAGCTCGCCGAAGATCGCGGCAGACGATGAATAGACGACCTTCGGCACGTCGAGGTGGTGAGCCGCCTCGAGCACGCGCAGCGTACCAATGCAGTTGATCTCCGCATCTCGGACGGGATTCGCGATCGATCGGGCGTTTCCGACGGATGCGGCAAGATGGAACACGACGTCGGAACTTCGCATGGCGCGTGTGAGGATTTCCTCATCACGTATGTCGCCCTCGATGAGCTCGACATCGTCCGGTACGTTTGTCCGAAAGCCTGTCGACAGATCGTCAAGGACGACCACATGCGTACCGCCGCTCAGAAGAGCGCGGGTGAGATTCGACCCAATGAAGCCCGCGCCTCCGGTCACGAGGGCCTTCACTATCGTCCCCCTGCGGTCGAGACCCGCATCATTTGGCGATGGCCTCCTCGTGTTCGGGACTTGCCGAGTGCTTCCTCTCGCCGGTAGCCAGGGTGAAGTACCTGAACCCTTTGCTCCGCATGCCATCGCCATCGAGCACTCCACGTCCATCGACGATGACAGTGCCCCGGACCTTCCCAAACGCGCCGCCGAAGTCGAGCATGCCGAATTCGGGCCAGTCAGTCGCGATGACGATCGCGTGCGCGTCCGTGATCGCTGCCTCGGCCGAGTCGCAGATCTCGAAAGATTTGGTGACGCGCGCGAGGTGGTCGTTCGCGGCGGGGTCGTACACGCGAATCTGAGCGCCCAATTCAAACAGGTGGCGAGCCAGGGCCAAGCCGGGCGACTCCCGGATGTCGTCGGTACCAGCTTTGAAGGCAATACCCAGGATGCCGATCCTTCGGCCCGCAAGTTCTCCCAGTTGTGAGGTCAAGATCTCGACGACGCGTCGCCGTTGTTTGTGGTTTACGGCGGCAACCGCCTGAAAGAGCTCGTAGGAAGAGCCGGTCGCCCGAGCAAGGTGCTCCACCGCGGCCAGATCTTTGGGGAGGCACGATCCGCCGTAGCCCAGACCGGCTCGAAGGTGTCCCTCGCCGATGCGAGGGTCGAGAGACAAGGCTCGTACAAGCGTTGCGCCGTCCGCACCGACGGCTTCGGCGACCTGTGAGAGCGCGTTTGCGAACGAGATCTTCATTGCGAGGAATGCGTTCGCGGCAAGCTTTGATAGCTCAGCAGTGACAGGGTCCGTGAAGACGATCGGCGCATCGAGCCCTGCATACAGTGATGCCACGCGCTCGGCCGCGCGAAGATCCCGTGCGCCGATGATGATCCTCGACGGCTGTAAGAAATTCTCGACGGCGCGCCCGGCCGAGAGGAACTCTGGATTCGACACGACCGACATTCCGTGAAGCTCGAACTCACGGCTGGCCGCGTCGGCCGTCCCAACCGGCACAGTGCTCTTGTTGACGACGATCGTGCCCGGGCGTGAGCCCTCGCTCAAGATCGCGTCGTAAGCCGATCGCAAGAAGCTCGGGTCCAGACTTCCGTCGGGTGTCGGCGGCGTCGGCACGCACACCATTACGAAATCGGCATCGGTCAACGCGTGTGAATAGCTTGCCGTGAATGAGAGGCGGCCCGATTGGGCGCTTCGAGCCACCAGTTCCACAAGTCCGGGTTCGTATATCGAGGTGACGCCTCGCCGTAGCTCGTTGACTTTTGCCTCGTTGACATCGACGACCGTTACCTGAGCACCGAGCTCCGCGAGGCCCGCGGCAACGACGAGACCGACATAGCCGGCCCCCACGACCGCGACTTTGGGCGCTTTCGCCGCTCCGGTGGGCGTACTTATTTGTGGGGGTGTATCAGCCGTCACTCGGTCGAACGTACCGGAGCGTGGGAACGAGCGTCTATTCCTAATAGCTGGGTAGCGGGCGACCGCAATGCGTATCTGGCGGAAGTCGGCTAGTCGCGCTTGACCATCTGCCCGCCATCGACGACCAAGACCTGTCCTGTGACGTGGGTCAGTAATGTCGCCAGAGCGACGAACGCGTTCGCTACGTCCGCAGGCGAGCCGATCCGCCCCATGGCGCTCCGCGACTCCAGACCCTGAAAGTGCTCGGGCTCGTGTCCCCAGATCCGCTCGGTGCGCGGCGTTCGGACGGTGCCTGGAGCGACCACGTTGATGCGGATCCCCTCACTGCCGAGCGGGCTAGTAAGCGCGTGCATCAGCCCGATCAGACCGGCCTTTGCGGCGGAGTAGGCGGGGAGTCCCCAACCGGAGAGCGCATTGAAGGACGAGGTCAACGCGATCGACCGATCACCCTTGCCGGCACGGAGGAGTGGAAGCGCAGCGCGAGCGACCGTGTATTGCGTGACCAGGTTAGCCGCGATCGATTCCGCAAACGAAGCTCGGTCGAGCTCGAGCAGCCCCTTCTCGGCGGTCTCGCGAGGCAGCGCGCCCCCGGCGAGGCCGACGACGTGTGCGAGACTCCCGATACTGGCGACTTCCCTCATGGCCGCGATCACCTTTTCTTCGTGCTCGAGGTCGACTTGGATCCCGCTGTAGTTGGAGCCTCTGGCGCGAGTGACCGAGGCGTCACGGTCCATTCCCACCACGAAAAACCCGCGCTCCTGGAAAGCATTAACCGTCGCGGTACCGATGGCGCCGGCGGCACCGGTCACCATCACCAACGCTCGGTCCGATCGGTCTTCGTTCCGCACGGCGGACTCTGCGTTCCGAGACCTCACTCGAGCTCCCTCACTACCTCGCAGACAAGATCCGATGTGGGTCGGGTACCGTCGAGAAACACGACCTTTGCGGCTGGTCGGATCGCTCGCCAGGCGGCTGATTGCCTCATGAGTTCTTCGCGGGAGAGCTCGGCCTTCCGTCGCACCGCCTCGTCGATGGAGACCTCGAGAACGACGATCAAGCTCGGCTGAGGCAGAAAGCCCACGAGGGCACGCACGAACTGCGGCGGTAGAGCGATCCGATACCGGGCGGGGTCGACAGCAATATCCCAGGCGCCCCGCTCGATAACGATCGAGCCGCCGCGATTCACGAAGGGCCTGACCCGAAACAACCACCCAAGGCTCACGTCGACGAATAGGTACGCCACCTTGCAAACCGAGAGCACGGCCGGATAGGGGCCATGTCGATGCGGTGCAACGACCGGCGAGTTCGTTCGCGCGGGAAGCGCCGACGCTCGCTGGTGGAAGAGCGCAACTGCGCGGTCGCCACGCATCCGGGTTGCGAGCGCTTGCGACAAGGTGCTTTTTCCGACCCCATCAGGCCCGGCGATCACGACGACTTGTCCTGTCCCCTTAGCGACGACGCACCTCCCATCCGCTGGACAATCCTCGCTGCCAGCGCCGGTGTCCTCTGTACAGAAACATCGTTATCTGGCGATCGACCCGAGCTTCGTCGGACTAAAATCGCCCCTGCAGCGGCGCTTTTCGGGTTCGCCGCCGCCGGGGGAGGCGATCGGGACGTGCGCGTTGTCCTTTACTACCCACGGGCGTTGACGGGAAACGGTGGAATGACGACCGCCGTCCGGAAACTCGCGGCCGGGCTCGTTAGTGCCGGTGCGGATGTGGTCGTCGCCTGCGATGGCGGCCGCCCGACCGCGACGGAGGGTGTCCGGTGGAAGGTGTTGCCGCACGTCGGCGCGTTTACCTTCAGGGCGCCCATCGGACTCGGGAGCGTGTTGAAAAACGCCGACCTTCTCGTCTTGCAGTCAGCCTGGGTCCTTCACAACGTCCGCGCCGCGGCAGTTGCCGATGACATCGGAGTCCCGTACCTCCTCGCACCACGCGGCGCATATGACCCGATGATCGTGACTCGCAAGAGACTACTCAAGATGGCCTGGTGGGCGCTGTTCGAGGGACAGCTCGTCAAGAGGGCCGCGGCCCTTCATGTCTTTTTCGACGCGGAGCGTCCCCATATCAGCGCGATCGGACACCGCGGCGCACTCGTGGTCGCGCCGAACGGGGTCGATGTGCCCACGCACGAGGTCTGGAACCGACCGGCGAGTGGATACGTTCTCTGGCTGGGGCGATTCGACATCGAACACAAAGGACTCGACCT
>JALYSZ010000218.1 GCA_030854525.1 Chloroflexota bacterium
CGTCTGAGGGGGGCTCCGGCGTTGCCATTGACGGGGGGCGGGGTGTTTCCGAGGAGGACCGTTGGGCCTGTGGGATCACGCTCTCGTCTCGTCCAGGCCCACTGGTCCGACGAGGAAATGCACCGCCCCCCGGCTGCCCGGCTGTGCCACCGCCGTTCCCGTTTCGCACAGAGAACTTCGCGCGCTTGGCGAGGAACTGCCGACGCTCCTCGGCGACGCGCTTGATCTCCGCGATCCCGGCGTCGTCGAAGCGCACCGCATGCTCACACAAGAGCTTCGGATCCTCGTCGCGCTGCTCGACCCGCGCGAGCACGAGCAGAACCTCGTCGGTGCTCCACAGCGGTGCCGTGACCTCATAGACCCGCGGAAAGACGGTGACCTCGACGCTTCCGGTGAGGTCTTCGACCTGCGCGAACATCATGAGCTGCTTGTTCTTCGTGATGTGCTTCCGCGCGTTCGTGACCACGCACGCGATCGTCACGAGATCGTCCTGAGCATCACCGAGTCCGGCGAGGTCGACCGTGACGACTTCTTTCATCCGGGGTGCGAGCGCATTCAGCGGGTGCTCGGATAGGTAGATCCCGAGGAGCTCCTTCTCCCACGCGAGCATCTCTTTTCGCGGCGCATCACGGTTCTGGCTGTTTGTGCCAGGCACGAACTTCGTGTCGAGCTGTGCGCCGACACCGAGATCGGCGAACAGGCCGACCTGACCGCTCTCGCGGTCCCGCTGTTCTCGCTGAGCAGTCTCCAGCACCGAGTCGAGACGATCCAGCTGCCACATGCGAGGACCGAATTCATCGCACGCGCCGCACTTGATGAGGGACTCGAGTACCCGTTTGTTCGCGCGCTGCAGATCGATCCGCGCGCAGAGGTCGTCGAGCGAGCGGAAGGGTCCAGCCGCGCGCCGTGCCTCGATGAGGCCCTCGACGGCGCCCTCGCCGACGTTCTTGACGGCGCCGAGACCAAATCGGATGCCCTTTGGCGTGTACGCGAAGTCGAGCTCCGACTCGTTCACATCCGGCGGCAGCACCGCGAGCCCCATCCGACGGCACTCCGCCACCGCGATGGCGATCCGGTCGGGCGTCCCCATCTCGGCGGAGAGGACGGCGGTCATGTACTCCGTCGTGTAGTTGGCCTTCAGGTAGGCGGTGTGGTACGCGATGATCCCGTAGATCGCCGCGTGCGCGCGGTTGAACCCGTAGCGCGCGAAGGGCTCGAAGTCCTTCCAGACCGACTCGATGACGTCGCCGTGCACGCCATTGCGGATGGCGCCGGAGACGAACTTGACCTTCTGCGCATCGAGCTTGTCGCGGAACTTCTTACGGACCGCGTAGCACAGCACGTCGGCCTCGGCGAGCGTGAAGCCGGCGAGCGCCTGCGTCACGGCCATCACGTCCTCCTGGTAGACCATGACGCCGTACGTGGACTTCAGCACCGGCTCGAGGGTCGGATGGGCGTACGTCACGGGCTCCTCGCCATGCTTCCGCCGGATGTACGTCGGGATGTAGTCCATCGGGCCGGGACGGAACAGCGCGACCATGGCCATGACGTCTTCGACCCGGTCGGGCTTGAGCTCACGGATGTAGCGGCGCATGCCCGCGGACTCCAGCTGGAACATCCCCGTCGTTTCGCCGGAACCAAGGAGATCAAAGGTCTTCTTGTCGTCGAGCGGGATGTCCTCGCGCCGGATCTTGATGCCGCGCTGGCGCTCGATTAGCCGAAGCGCGTGCTCGAGGATGGTGAGGTTCCCGAGCCCCAGGAAGTCGAATTTCAGGACACCGAGCTTCTCGAGCTGCTTGTCCTCGTATTGGGTTTGGAGCGCGTTGACGTTCCCCTTCGAGCGCTCGAGCGGTACGAGCTGCGTGATCGGCTCTCGCGAGATCACGACGCCGGCGGCGTGGGTGCCGGTCGACCGCACCAGGCCTTCGACCTTCTCCGCAAGGTCGAGCAGCCGTTGCACGTGGGGCTCCTGCTCGAGATCGCGGAGCTCGGCGGACATCCGACGCGAGTCGGTGAGGTCGGTGCCGAAAGGGATCGTCTTCGCCACGCGGTCCGCCTCGCCGTACGGCATGCCGAGGACACGCGCGACGTCGCGAACGGCGGCGCGCGCAAGCATGGTGTTGAACGTGCCGATCTGGGCGACGCGGTCGGCGCCGTATTTCTGCGTGACGTACTGGATGACCTCGTCACGGCGGTCGCCCATGAAGTCGACGTCGATGTCAGGCGGTGTGAAGCGCTCGAGGTTCAGGAACCGCTCGAAGATGAGCCCGTACTTCAGGGGATCGATGTCGGTCATTCCGATCGCGTAATTCACGACGGAGCCGCCGGCCGATCCCCGTACCGCGGTGAGGATCCCCTGCTCGTGGGCGAAGCGGATGAAGTCCTGCACGATGAGGATGTAGCCCGTGTAGCCGGTCTTCGCGATGATCGCGAGCTCCTTGTCGATGCGTTCGCGGAGGACGGGGGTGACCGCGCCGTATTTCTCGAGCGTGCCGGCCTCCGCGAGCGCGCGCAGCTGTTCCTCGGGCGTCTTTCCCGCCGGGACCTCGAAGTGCGGGAGGCGCAGCTCGCCGAGCGGGAGCCGCAGGTCGACCTTCTCAGCGATGCGCAGGGTGTTCTCGAGCGCCTCGTGGTCGTTCGGAAACAGCTCGCTCATCTGCGCTGCCGAGCGCATGAAGAGCTCGGGGTTGTCGATCATCTTCAGGCGGTCGGGGGTGTCGATCGTCTTGCCGCTCTGGATGCACACCATGACGTCCTGGGCCTCAGCGTCCTCCGCGTGTACGTAGTGGATGTCGTTCGTGACGACGAGGGGAACTCCGGTGCGGCGCGAGACCTCACGGACGCCGTCGTTCACGCGCTCCTGCTCAGGGATGCCGTGCGACATGAGCTCGAGGTAGTAGTTGCCGTCCCCGAAGATGCTCCGATGCTCCTCCGCGACCGCACACGCCGCGTCGATGCCCTCGTCGGTGATGGCGCGCGCGAGCTCGCCCTGGAGGCAGGCCGAGAGCGCGATCAGGCCCTGGCTGCGCTCGCGGAGGAGGTCCTTGTCCATGCGGGGCCGGTAGTAGTAGCCCTCGAGGTGCGCCGCGGTGACGAGCGCGACCAGGTTCTGGTAACCGGTGAAGTCCTTCGCTAGGAGGAGGAGATGCCACGGCTTTCCGTGCCCTTCGGAGCGCGGATCGCGATCGAAACGGTTGTTGCGGGCTACGTAGGTCTCGACGCCGACGATCGGTTTGATACCGGCGTCGCGGCACAGCGTGTAAAAGTCGATCGCGCCGTAGAGCGCACCGTGATCGGTGAGGCCGAGCGCGGGCATGTCCAGGGCCTTCGCGCGCGCCACAAGGTCGCTGAGGCGGGACAGCCCGTCGAGCAGGCTGTACTCGCTATGGGTGTGCAGATGGACGAAGTTCTTGGCGATGACCCTGCCCCACGTGTGTGCCGCTCGAGGAAGCGCGGCGGTTAGATGGAGTCTAGCGGGGCGTCGTCACCGTGACGACTTCGTGACGTTCACCACGACCGCACGATGATCCGATGCCCCGAGCGCCATCACCGTGTGGGGGCTCGAGCCGACAACACCGATGCCCCAGATGTAGTCGATGCGCTTTGGAGGATCCTCCATCGTCGTCGTGGCGCCGGCAGGCTCCCCGAGATCGCCGTAGCCCGCCTCGGCGAGGAGGCCCATCTCGAGGGCACCCGGCTCGGCGTTCATGTCGCCCGCGACGATGGCGATCCTTTCGCCGTCCCATTCGCGCAGGATCGTTCGCACCTGCTCCTGGCGGATCGAGCTCGAATCAGCGATGTCGTCGAGATGAGTCGTTACGATCAGCACATCGCCGATGCGGACGCCGACCGCGCCGCGTGGCTGATGCCTCGCCGATGGCTGTACGGCGAAATGGACGCGCTTCACGTCGGTCATCGGAAAGCGCGACAGGATCGCATTTCCGTACAGGTCGCCGATATTCGGCCCGAACACGTATGGCATCGCGAGCCGTTCCGCGAGCACGCCGAGGGCATCGTGCTGCTCGTCGATCATCCACCCGCGCACAACCTCTTGCAGCAAGAGGACATCAGGGGATTCGCGCGAGATGACGTCCACCAGCATGTCGAGCGACGGGACGTTACCCGCGTTGAATCCTTGATGGATGTTGTAGGTCATCACTCGGAACGTGTTCCGTGGTTCTTCGGTCGCGGGCGACTGGGGCGTGAGCAGCAGGGCGAGGAGCGGAACGCCCACGACGATCGGAACGAGCGCGATGGGAAGCGCGCGCCAGGCCGGGAGCCCGCCGCCCGGCGCGACCAAAGCCGCGAGCGCGACGATCGCGACCGCCGCGTATACCGCCGGGAGATACGCCCAGAACGCGTAGAACCCGAACGCGGTCCCGACGAAGATCAGCCAGCCGAGCGCGAGCGCAACGGTCACGATCGCCGGCGAGCCGGTGACCTTCAGCGGAGCGCCCGGGATGGTCGCGGCGGCGATGAACAGGCCGGCCGCGAGAACGAAGCCCCCGACGAGAGAGACGACCGGGGCGTGCACGTACCAGAGC
>JALYSZ010000234.1 GCA_030854525.1 Chloroflexota bacterium
TCGCGTGGGCGCTCGGGTTGGCAGTCCTCGCGGGATTCCTCACCTCCATTACAAAGACGATGGTCGACGCGTTCGGAAACTCGGACATACCGATGCTCCGCGCCTACTTCGAGCGCGCCGGGATCAATGCGTACGCTGATTTCGTCGGGGTGATCTGGTTCTCGACGCTCCTTCTGCTCATTTCGCTCTTCGTCGCGGTTCAGGTGAACGGCTGGGCCGCCGATGACGCCGAGGGCCGGCTCGAGATGATCCTGAGTGCGCCGGTCTCACCTGCGCGCGTTGTCGTCGAACGCATCGCCGCGGTGGTCGTCGCCTGCGCGGTCGTCGTTGCCGTGAGCTCGCTCGCCGTGTACCTGACCGCGACTTCGACGGGAATCCGCCTGCCCGCCGGCCGCTTCGTCTTCGCATCGGCGGCCGTGCTTCCCGTCGCTTATGCGTTCTCCGGCCTCGGCCACGCGCTCGTGGGCTGGCGTCCGCGGATCGCGGTGGCCATCCTCGGCGCGCTCGCGGTGGTCGGCTACTTCGCGCAGCAGTTCGCGCCGATCTTCCAGTGGCCGGATTGGGTGACCAACATCTCGCTGTACGCCCTGTACGGGACACCTATGTCCAAGGACGACTGGGGCGGGATCGCCACGCTGATCGCGATCGGCGTCGCCGGGACGGCCGTAGCGATCGTCGCTATGCGCCGCAGGGATGTGGGACGCTAGGGCTATGCGCCGGATCGGACATCGCGGGGCCAAGGGCCATGCGCCGGAGAACACGATCGAATCCTTCGAGAAGGCGCTTGCGCTCGGGTGCGACGAGATCGAGACGGACGTGTGGCTCGGCGACAACGGGCGTCTCGTTATCTCGCACGACCGGCCGGGCCCAGACGTGAAGCTCACGCTCGCGGAGGTGCTCGATTTCTGCCGCGGCAAGATGGGCGTGAACGTCGAGCTCAAGTGTGAGATGAGCGAGAAGAGCGCTCACCAGACAGGTGCCGAGGTCGGGACACTTCTCGCAGAGCGCCGGGACCCTGACGTCTACGTCTCGAGCTTCTGGTGGGCCGCGCTTGAAGGGTCGAAGGTCGCGGGACCGGCCGTGCGTCGCGCGTTCCTGTTCGCCGATTCACCGGATCGGTCCGCTCTCGTGGAGAGCGCCCGCGGCATGCGGCTCTGGGCGTTACACCCGAATCGCATGTACGTGACGCCCGAGATCGTGAAGGCGGGCCACGGGGCGGGAGTCAAGGTGAACGTGTGGACGGTGAACGAGCCGCGCGATATCGCGCTCTTCGCCGAATGGGGCGTCGACGGGATCATGTCGGACTACCCCGAGCGGGTGCCGAAGGGTTAGGGGAGCGCCCACCCCCGCGAACGTTCGACCGCGCGCAGCCACCCCGCGTATCGCGTGTCGCGTTCGTCGGCCGTCATGCGCGGCTCGTACCGCGCCGCGACCGCTCGGCGGCGGCGAAGCTCATCAGGCGAATGCCACACGCCCGTCGCCAGTCCCGCGAGGGATGCCGCGCCGAGTGCCGTCGTCTCCTGGACCGTGGCCACCTCGACGGGTATGCCGGCGACGTCTGCCTGGAACTGCATGAGGAAGCGGTTTGCCGTCCCGCCGCCGTCGACGCGGAGGACCTCGATCGCCTGACCCGCGCCGCGCATCGCTTCGATGAGATCGCGCGTCTGGTACGCGATGCTCTCGAGCGTCGCACGGACGACGTGCGCGCGCGTCGTCCCGCGCTCGATCCCGATCAAGAGGCCGCGCGCATACATGTCCCAGTGCGGGGCTCCGAGGCCGGTGAAGGCCGGCACGAGGTACACGTTGTCGTTTCCAGCGAGGCTTGCCGCCATCGCTTCTGTCTCCGCGGCAGTTGCGATGATGCCGAGCCCGTCGCGAAGCCACTGCACCGCCGCCCCGGTAACGAACGCGCTTCCCTCGAGCGCGTAGCAGACGCCATCACCGATGTCCCACGCGATGGTGGTCAGAAGACCACCGCTCGCCGAGGCTGCCCGGTCCGCCGTATTCACGAGAAGGAAGCAACCGGTCCCGTACGTGTTCTTCGCCTCGCCGGCGGCAAAGCAGGTCTGACCAAAGAGGGCGGCCTGCTGGTCCCCGGCGATCCCGGCGATCGGCACGGGTGCACCGAAATGCCTTGAGTCGGCTTCCGCGACGACTCCGCTCGAGCGCACCGGCGTGGCCATCATCGAGCGCGGGATGTCGAGAAGCGCGAGAAGGTCCTCGTCCCACACTCGGCGATGGATGTCGAACACCAGGGTACGAGACGCGTTCGAGAGATCGGTCGCGTGAGTGCGCCCGCCGGTGAGGTTCCAGATCAGCCACGAGTCGATCGTCCCGCACACGAGCTCGCCGGCCTCAGCGCGTTTCTGCGCGCCAGGGATCTGGTCGAGGATCCAGCGTATTTTCGTGCCGGAGAAGTACGCGTCGATCACGAGCCCGGTGCGCTCCCGTACCAGCTTTTCCTGGCCGTCCGCGCGGAGTCGTTCGCAGATCGCCGCGCTGGCCCGGCTTTGCCACACGACCGCGGGGTGGATCGGTCGTCCCGTCGCGCGCTCCCAGACGACCGTCGTCTCGCGCTGGTTCGTGATGCCGATCGCCGCGAGCTCGTCCGGCGCGACGCCGGCACGCGCGAGGGCTTCGCGGCCCACCGCGACCGTCGTCGCGAAGATCTCATCCGGATCGTGCTCGACGTGGGCCGACGCGGGGTACGACTGACGGATCTCGCGATCGGAGCTTCCGCGGATCGTTCCCGCCTCATCGAAGACCATGGCGCTCGAACCAGTCGTCCCCTGATCGAGAGCGAGGATCGCGGTCACTCCGTGCTGAAGCGGCGCATCGGCTCGACCTCGTGCCGGTACGCCTCGATCTCCTTCCGCCGTCGGTCTTCATCCCAACTCAGCACCGCTGCCATGCGGTCCGCGACGCGCTCCACGCAGTCCAGCGCCTGGCACGCGGAGAGTCCGAGGGCGTTGCGACGCAGGAGAACGTCCCCAAGGCTCAGGGCCCATTCGGTCTGGATCGCATGGACGATCTCGGCCTCGATCCCACGATGGTGCGGGCAGAGCGGTAGGGCGAGCGATGGATCCGCCCTCGTCAACTCCAGCACCTCTCGCGCGCGGCCGCCGTAGATCGAGGTGAGGTGCGCGCGCGTCTCAGCCTCGAGGGTGACATCGCCCGGCCGAGCGGCCAGATCGACGGGCCTAGCGCCGGGCAGAGGCTCCAGAGCGGTGCGGGACGGCGCGTAGCGAGAAAGCGTGCGGCTTACGGCATCGACGACCTCTTCCGCGATCGCCCGGTACGCCGTGATCTTCCCTCCGACGACCGAGAGAATTCCCTCGACGCCCTCACGCTTGGCGTGGTCGAAGAGCGCATGTTTGCGAGAGACCTGCCCCTCGGTCACGCCCTCTTCGCGCACGAGGGCGCGAACGCCGGCCCACGTGAAGTGGATCTCACCGAATGGCGCGCTGGGGAAGGCACGACGGGCTTCGTCTTGGAGGTAGCGCATGTCCTCCTCGCTCGCGGTGACGTCGCCGGGATCGCCGCTGTAGTCGGTATCGGTCGTGCCGACGATCGTGGCGTCCCGCCAAGGCACGACGAAGAAGAGCCGCCCGTCGCTTTTCGCGAAGAGGACGTGCGCCTGCTGCACCGCGCGGCGGGTGACGATGTGCACGCCCTTCGTCAAGCGGAGGAGCGGATCGGACCGCTTGCGTAGCGGCGCGATCGTGCGATCGAGCCAGGGTCCCGTCGCGACCACCGTGTAGCGAGCGCGGATCTCGACGTTTCGTTCCGCGACGGCGTCGTTGACCCGCGCTCCGGTGATTCGGTCGCCGTCGCGAAAAAAAGTGACAACTCTTGCGTGGTTCAGGACGAGCGCCCCGTGCGCCGCAGCGTCCACCAGGTTCTCCACGACGAGCCGCTCGATGAGCGGTACCTGCGCGTCGTAGAAACGCCACGCGCCGACGAGTCCGTCGGGCTCGAGCGATGGTTCAGCGGCCAGAGTCGCGGCGCGGTCGAGGTGCTGCCGCCTTGGCAGGCTCTTGTCGAGCGAAAGCGCGTCGTAGAGCTGCATCCCGATCCGCAGCTTCAGCTGGTAAAAGAAGGTCGGGCGGTACAGCGGCAAGAGGAACGCCAAGGGAAAGACGAGATGAGACGCGATGCGGAGCAGGATCTCGCGCTCGCGCATGTCGCTGCGGACCAACGCAAAGTCGAAGAGCTCGAGATAGCGAAGACCGCCGTGGATCAGCCGCGTCGGTCGGGATGTGGTGCCGGAGCCGAAGTCGGCCTGCTCGACGATCGCGACGGAAAACCCGCGAAGGGCCGCGTCGCGCGCGATGCCGGCCCCGATGATCCCGCCGCCGATGACCAGGAGATCGACGGTGCGGTCGCCGAGCGACCGCACCGTCTCATCGCGTGTGGCTATTTGTTCGCCTTGTTGTATTTGTCGATCGCATCGTTCACTTCCGTAGCTGCCGCGTCGAGCGCCTGCTGCGAGGTAGCCTGCCCGAGCAGAACGGACTCGATCATCTTCTGAGTTCGTGCACGTGCCAGGGCGAAGACACCGAGGACCGCACCGTTTGTCATCCGGTTCTGCGGCGAATTACGGATCTGGTCCACCGGAGTTTGGAACTGCGGGTACTTCGTCGCCCATTCCTTGGCCGGGGCTTCGTTGTATGCGGCCTTGACGATCGCGTAGTAGCCCGTGTCCGATTGCCACTGTGCCTGCACGGCCGGGGTCATCGCGTACTTCACGAACTCCCACGCGGCCTGCTGCTCATCGAGCGGCCGGCTCTTCATGATGTAAAGGGAAGCGCCGCCGATGATGTTGCCACCGTTGGCGGGCTTACTGTCGGGCCGCGCGAAGAGCCCGGTGCCGATCTGGAACTTCCCGGCGACGGTGTTGATATTGCCGCGCAACGCCGCGCTGGACTCGAGGTACATCGCGGTCTTGCCAGCCTGGAACGCGGTGGTCGCTCCGGCGTTGTCGATCCCGGGGTTGTAGAAGTAGCCGCCGTCGATGCCGGCCTTCCACCAGTCGAGGATCGCTTTGCCTGCGGCATTGTTGTAGACGACCTTTGTCGCGCGGTCGTCACGCCCGTTGCCGTTGTCGGCGTAGAGCGCGCCCGATGTCGCCAGAAGCTGCTCGAAGAACCATCCGTAGATCGACGGGCCGAAGCCGTAGCGCACGGTTTGGCCGCTCGCGTCCTTCTTCGTCAGCTTCTTGGCAGCGTCGGTGATTTCTGTGAACGTCACGGGCGGCTTCTCGGGGTCGAGGCCGACCTCTTTGAAGGCGTCCTTGTTGTAGTAGAAGATCGACGACGACGCGTTGAAGGGCATGCTCTGGAGCTTGTCCTGGTATTTGTAGTAGTTGATCACCGCGGCCTCGAAGTCCGCCGTGCTGAACTTGTCGCGGTCGATGAAGGCCTGCATGGGCACGACCTGACCGCTGTCGTACATGTAGCGCTGGCCGATGTCGTAGACCTGCACCAGGGCGGGCGCGGCGTTCGACGCGAGTGCGGTGTTCAGTTTCGAGAGCAGGTCGTCATACCCACCCTGGAAGACCGTCTCGACCTTGATGTTGCTCTGGCTGGCGTTGAAGTTCGTGACGATCTTGTTCAGCGCCTCGCCGTTAACGCCGCCCATCGCGTGCCACCACGTGATCTTCGCGGCGGGCTTGACATCCTTGCCCGGCGCAAGAGCGCTCTGGTCTCCGCTCGGAGCGGCACCGCCGCCTCCTGGACTCCCGCCGCCGCACGCCGCGGCGACCATCGAAAGCGCGATCGCGAATGCTGCGAGCTTGCGCATCTTTCCCTCCATGGGCTCTACCCCTTGACTGCACCCGCGGTCAGTCCTCGGATCAACTGACGTTGCCCCAATACGAGCAGGGCGAGCGTTGGCACAGCGACCATGATGACACCCGCCATGACCAGGCCCCAGCGGGTCGATTCTTCGAAGCGTAGTTGCGCGATGCCTACCTGCGTCGTGCGCATGAGCGTCTCGTTCGTGATCAGGAGCGGCCAGAAGTACTGGTTGTAGGTCGAAAGGAACGCGTAGATCGCGACGGTTCCCAGGACCGGGCGCGAGAGTGGGATCACGACCTCACGCAGGAAGCGAAAAGTCGTCGCGCCGTCGATGCGCGCCGCGTCCCAGAGCTCGCGCGGGATCTGCATGAAGGCCTGACGCAACAGGAACGTGCCGAACGCGGTAGCGAGGAACGGCACCGCCAGGCCCTGGTACGTATCGAGCCATCCGAGCGTGCGGATCGTCATGTAGTTCGGGATGATCGTCGCTTCCCACGGGATCATCAGCGTGCTGAGGAACGCGAAGAAGAGCAGCTGGCGCCCGCGGAACACCAGGAACGAAAACGCGTACGCGGCAAGACTCGCGGTGATGAGCTGGCCGACGACGACCGCGCTCGAGACGATGAGGCTGTTCAGTAGGTAGCGGCCGATGGGGATCGTCCCGAACACCTTCCCGTAGTTGTCCAGGGACGGATGAGTAGGAAGAACCGGCGGCGGAAAGGTCGCGATGTCGGACTCGCTCATGAACGAGTACGAGAGCGCGAGAAGCAGCGGAAACGCGACGAGGATCGAGACCACGGCGAGCAGGAGGTAGGCGCCGGTCTTGCGGACCGGCAGCGGCTTCTGCCGCCGCGCCGCAGCCGAGTCCGTCCGGGCGACTGCGGTCGCCGCGCTCCTCGCACTCACTGGTAATGCACCCTTCGCTCAACGAAGCGGAACTGAATGATCGTGAGTGTCATGATCAGGACAAAGAGGACTACGGACTCAGCGCTCGCGAATCCGAACTGGAAATTCTGGAAGGCATCAAGATAGATGCTGTACACGAGCGTTCGTGTCGCATCGACAGGGCCGCCGCGGGTGAGCAGGTGGATCTGGGTGAACGCTTGAAGCACCGCGACGGTGTCGACCACGAGGAGGAAGAAGAGCGACGGCGACACCATCGGGACCGTGATGCGGGTGAACATTCGCACGCCGCGAGCGCCGTCGAGCCGCGCAGCCTCGTAGATCTCCTCGGGTATTCCCTGTAGCCCCGCGAGTAGCACGATGATGTTCGTGCCGAGGGTTAGCCAGATCGTTGTGATCGAGACGGCGATGATCGCAATGGTCGGCTGGATTAGCCACTCCGGTCCGCGGACACCGACCAGTGACAGCACGTAGTTGAGAAGGCCAAGGCTCGGATTGAAGAGGAGCAGCCAGATGAGCGAACCGACCGCGGCCGAGATCGCGATCGTGCTCGCCATCATCGTCCGGAAGACGCTGATCCCGCGTAGCCGCTGGTTGAGGAGCACGGCGAGGATGAGCCCCAGCGCGATCCCGATGGGCACGGTGTAGACGGCGAAGAGTCCGGTCGCCACCAGACTCGAGCGGAAGGTCGCCGACGTGATCAGGTCGATGTAGTGATCGATGCCGTTGAACGTCGTGACGAGCCCGGTGGATCGGGTGTTGAAGAGGCTCAGGTAGAACGTGCGGCCGAGCGGGATGAACACGAAAACGACGAAGATGAAAAGCGCTGGCGCAAGGTAGGCAAGGCCGACCCCGAGCGACCGGACGTCACGCGCCGTCCACCGCATCACGTCGCGGCATCGTAATGGCTATCTTCCTGTTGAGGCGTGGCTGACGCGATCGAGACACATGGACTCACGCGCCGGTTCGATGGCCGGGTTGCTGTCGAGGGCCTTTCTCTCACTATCGAAGCGGGGACCGTGTTCGGCTTCCTCGGACCGAACGGAGCGGGAAAGACCACGACGGTCCGCATGCTTGCCGCCTTGATCGCTCCGACGGATGGTGACGCGATCGTCGCGGGTCACGTCCTCGGCGTCGACGACACCGCTTTGCGCCGGTCGGTCGGCATCCTCACCGAGCAGCCGGGTCTCTACGATCGGTTGTCGGCGCGGCAGAACCTCCGCTACTTCGCCCGGCTCTACGACCTCGAGCCACCGCGTGTGGACGCTCAGGTCGAGCGCTATCTCAAGCTGCTCGAGCTTTGGGACCGCCGCGACGAGCCGGTCGGCACGTTCTCAAAAGGGATGCGCCAGAAGCTCGCGATCGCGCGCGCGCTGCTCCACGAGCCCGCTGTCGTGTTCCTGGACGAGCCGACGGCCGCCCTCGACCCCGAAGCGGCGCGCACAGTGCGCGACTTCGTCAAAGGACTGCGCGCCGAAGGCCGCACGATCTTCCTGACCACACACAACCTCCCCGAGGCCGATGAGCTCTGCGACAGCATCGGCATCTTCCAGCGCCGGCTCCTTCGTACCGGGTCTCCCAGGGAGCTCCGCGCGAGCCTCTTCGGTGCCGGGAGCGTGGTGCGCGTGGTGGGCGATGCCTCTCCGTACATACCGGTGGCGCGGTCGCTCGCGTTCGTTCGCGAGGTCCGCGCAGACGGCGATGCACTCACGGTGCAGCTCGACGACCCGGATTTGCGGAATCCGGACCTCGTGGACGCACTTCTAGCCGCCGGCGCGCGTATCCGCTACGTCGAGCGCCTCCAGCACTCGCTCGAGGACGTCTATCTGCGGCTGGTGGGAGGCCACCGGTGAAGAAGGCACTCGTCGTCCTCGACAAGGAGTGGCTCGAGCTGCGGCTGCAGCGCGGGTTGCTCTTGGCGACGCTCTTCCTGCCGCCGGTCATGACCGCCTTCGGGACCGTCGTGTTCTACGCGGCTGGGGAGTTCTCGCCGAATGTGAGCACGCCGGGTGCGCCGCTCCCGCCCGAATTCGCGGGGCTGTCTTCGCCCGAGCTCGCCCAGGCGTTGGTCGGGCGGCAGTTTTCGACCCTCTTCCTGCTTTTGCCGATCTTCATCCCGTCCGTCCTCGCCTCGTACACGATCGTTGGAGAGAAGCGCGAGCGCACTCTCGAACCGGTGCTCGCCACGCCTATCCGCACGTGGGAGCTCCTGCTTGGAAAGACTCTCGCCGCGCTCATCCCCGCGCTCGCGATCACGATCGCGTCGGCAACCCTCTTCGCAGTCGGGATCCTTTCGTTCGCGGTCAGCGACCGAGTCCGACAGCTCATCGTGACGCCGGGATGGGTCCTCGCGGTGCTCGTCGATACGCCGCTCTTGGCACTCATCGGCATTGCCTTGATCGTCGTGCTCTCGTCGCGAGTGAACGACCCGCGCACCGCGCAGCAGTTCTCGGCGGTGCTCGTCGTGCCGGTGCTCGCGCTGCTCTTCGGTCAGCTCGCCGGAGTCATCGTGCTTGGGCCGGCCCTCGCGCTCGGGATCGGAGTGATCCTCGCGATCATCGCGGCGGGTGCCCTCTGGGTCGCGACCCGCCTATTTCAGCGCGAGGTGATTCTGACCCGCTGGCGCTGAGCGGCTAGTGCTTCGACTCGGTCTGGCTTTGACTCTTGCTCTTGCTTTGACTGTGGCTCGTGCTCTTGTTGCCGCTGTGGCTTGAGCTCGACTCTTTCTCATCCGCGCGAGGGAGTCCGTCACCGGTTGGCTTGTCTTTCACGGCGTACCACCTTCGGAGCTTTGTCCGAGGAGGCATCTGCAAGAGCTCGGCCGTCCGGTGCAACCGAGGCCAGCCGTGCCGTCGACCGATTTGGGCTGGTTCAGTTTCGGAGCGGGTGGCGGGAATCGAACCCGCACTACAACTTTGGAAAAGTCGTTTGCGGCCACTACAACACACCCGCGCGTTCGCTCAGTCTAGAGAACCGCCCACCGCGCCGGAAGCCCCTCGAGCTCCCGCACTTTGCCGCGTCGCTCGAGGTATCGAAGGTGCGCGAGCGTCTCCGCGAGGGCGAAACGCTCCTCGTGTGGTGAGCGGAGCACGGGGAAGAGCGCGCGGCATACCGCGTAGGCATCGCGCTCCGCAACTCCGAGCGCGTCGAGCGTCGCGCGAAGCCGCTCCTCATGATGCGCGAGGATCTGATCGACGCGCCCTGCGAGATCGTCGAACGGATCGCCGTGCGCCGGAAGAACGCGCGTCACCGGCAGCGAGCGCACCGCTCGGAGGGCGTCGAGAAAGTCGCCGAGCGGATCGTCACGCGAGTATGGGTAAAGCCCGACGTTCGAAGTGATACGCGGAAGGACGTGATCACCGGAGAAGAGGACGCCCTCCCTCTCGTCCACGAGCACGGCGTGATAGTCGGTGTGCCCAGGTGTCCACTTGATGCGAGCGCGCCGGCCGCCGAGGTCAAGCTCCTCACCGTCACCAGCCGCAGTGATGCGCTCGACCTCGTCGACAGCTTTCCCGATCTCGAGCCACGCCTCGCGCATCCCGGCGTCGACCGCCGCCGGCATACCGTGGCGCTCGAACCATGCGTACGTCTCATCGATCATCGAGTGATCGCGTGACCACATGCGTGCCGCGTTCTCGAGCTCCGGTCCGTGCATGACGACCTCGGCTCCTGCCCGCTCGAGTGTCCCGGCCATGCCGAGGTGATCGGGATGAAGATGAGTGACGAACACCCGTCGCACGTCTGCGGCCGTGATGCCGGCCTCGGCAAGCGCGGCGTGGAGGGCCGCCTCCGCTTCCTTCGTGTGCATACCCGTGTCGACGAGTGAATAACCGGAGGACCCCTCGATGAGATAGGCGTTGATGCTCCGCAGAGCAAGCGGGAGAGGAAGCGAGATCCGCCGGACGCCGGGCGCGACGATCGGTGCGTTCAGCGTGATGGGTCGTTCGCGAAGCTCATCACGGTTAGAATGGTTGTCTCCCGGCCCGTTCGTCTAGAGGCCTAGGATGCAGCCCTCTCAAGGCTGAGATCAGCGGTTCGAATCCGCTACGGGCTACAGAACAGGGGCATCGTGCGATGCGCCTGGTGCGACAAGTCCCCACTCGTACGCGAAGATCACCACCTGTACGCGGTCTCGAAGCGCGAGCTTCGAGAGGACGCGGGTCACATGCGTCTTCACGGTCGCTTCCCCGACGCCGATGACGCTGGCAATCTCGCTGTTTGATAACCCTCGGGCGACCTGCGCAAGTACCTCCCGCTCGCGCGCCGTAAGGTCTGCGAGCCCCGGCGCGACGCCGGTCACCGGCGCTCTGCGCGCGAACCGATCAAGGAGCCGTCGAGTGATCGACGGCGCGAGGAGCGCTTCACCGAGCGCCACAGTCCGCACGCCTTCTGCGAGGCGCGCTGGAGGCGCGTCCTTCAGAAGGAAGCCGCTCGCCCCGGCGCGGACCGCCTCATAGACGTACTCGTCGAGATCAAAGGTGGTGAGGATGAGCACACGCGTCGCTGGCTCTGTTAGCTCGATGATGCGTCGGGTCGCCGCGATGCCGTCCAGCTTGGGCATCCGGACGTCCACGAGCGCCACATCCGGCCGGTGAAGGCGGGCCTGCTCGATGGCCTCGGCGCCATCGCCGGCCTCCGCGACCACGGTGATGTCCGGTTGCGCATCGAGGATCATCCGGAAGCCGCTCCGCACAAGCGCCTGATCGTCGGCGACGAGCACTCGGATCACATGGCGCCGTCCAACGGCAGCCGCGCCAGCACGCGGTAGCCACCGCGGTCGGCGGGCCCCGCCTGCAGCGTGCCGCCGTAGAGCATCACGCGCTCGCGCATGCCGACGAGCCCATGGCCGTGTCCCTTCGTTTGTGCATGACCGTCGTCCACGACCTCGAGCTCGATCGAATTCGGTGCGTACGCGACGACGACGCGGGCCCGCGCGTCTCCGGCGTGCTTCAGCACATTGGTGAGGGCCTCCTGGACGATGCGGAACGCGGACAGATCGACCCCGGCCGGGAGCTCTCGTGGAGTTCCCCGTATCTCGACCTCGATCGGCACGCCTGCTTTGCGCATCTCGTCAACGAGTGCGTCGAGCTCCTGGAGGCCGGGGCGCGGCGCGAGGCGCATGGTGTCCTCGTCGCGCACGAGTCCGAGCAAGCGGCGCAGATCCGTAAGGGCCTGTCGGCCGGCGTCCTGGATGGCGACGAGCGCCTCTCGGGCCCGCGCCGGGTCCTGCTCGATGATCTGGTCCGCGGCGCCGGCCTGCACGACCATCACGGTCACGCCGTGGGCGATCACGTCGTGCAGCTCGCGCGCGATCCGTCCTCGTTCCTCGCTCGCCGCGCGGTGCACATCTTCCTCGCGCTCACGTTCAAGCACCGCGGTCCGCTCTGCCGAGGCGACGAGGCGGAGTTCACGGCCCCGCAGGGCGCGACCGACCGCGAACGCCGTGCCCACGAGGACGGCGATGCTGATGACGTCGCGCGCCGCGTTCTCCGTCGACTTGATCGCGACCGAGATCCACAAGGCGGCAAGCGCGATTGCCAGGCCGCCGACGGCGGCGCGGTCCGAGGTGTGCGCGCCGAGCGAGTACATGGCGAACGGGAGTGCCGCCAGGATGAGGTGAAGGTCGGTCGGCGTTTGGCCCGAGATCGCCACGGCTGTAGCGACGGACACGGCGGACGCGAGCGGTACGCGTCTGCGCCAAGCGAGCGGCACCGTCATGAACAAAGCGAGGGCGATGTCCCTCTGCAGAAACGACCCCCGGAGAGCCAGCTCGGTGAGACCTGCTAGCGCGAAAAGGCCGGCGATGACGACATCCCATGTCAGCGGGCTCCCAGCGGTCAGCCGCGTTCGGAGCCAGGTCATTACGCGCATACGGTACTGGCCCCGCGGGTCCGCGAATCCGCCTTCCTATGGATGCCGGCGTCAGACCTACGGGTGACGACGCACGCGCTCAACATCCATAACGTTCGTCCGCATGTCGATGGTCAACACCGATCAGAATTCCCGGTCGGGCTCCGGCTCGGAGCGATGGGGCTTTGTCGCCGGCCTCGCCTTCGTAGGCGTCCTCGCCTACTGGATCTCGGTCTGGTTCCCGTATCAGACCCTCAACACCGATGCCGACATCCGATCCTTCTATCAAGACCCTTCCGGGGTCTGGACACTCCTTCCGGTGGTGCTGCTCGGGCCCGGGTGCCTCCTCTTTGTCTGGTTCCTTGCCGCTCTCGTCCGCGTGCTGCGCCGTGCCGATGGCGGTCACGGCATCCTCCCCTGGGTCGCTCTCTCCGGAGGGATCGCGTGCGTGGTGCTGCTCCTCTCGGCAAACGCGGCCTTCGGCTCCGTTGGGGTGGCGAGTCGTTTCATGCCGACGTTCCAGCTCGATCTGAGCGTGGCCCGGGCCTTCTCGGCGCTGTCGCACTTTCTCGGGACGCAGGCGGCGGTCGCCGGCAGCATCGTGGCGGGAGCAACTGCCCTCGTCGCCTTCCGATCCGATCTCCCGCGTTGGTATGCGTGGGCGAGCGCGGTCGTTGCGGCGCTGAGTGCGCTCACCGTCATGTTGATCGTGCCGCTGTTCGCGTTCGTCGGCTGGATCGCTCTGACGGCGATCGTCTTGTTACTCCGCTCGCCGAGCAAGACGAGCGCGATGGTGGAGGCGGGCGCGGCTCAGCTTCGGTAGTTCGACGCGGTCGTCGCGTGAACCGAAAGGCGACTCCTTCACGGACCGTTGACGTGCGCGCCTGGGCGACGTGTAGTCTGGCGCGCCGTGAGCAACGAGACCACCACTGCAAGCGGATGGCGAGCGGACCCGGCGGCCGGGCGGATCGCCATCGTGAGCGGGATCGTTGCGGCGGTGGGCGTCGTCTGCCTGATCCTCTTCTACGTGCTGTATTTCGCGACGCCGCTCAAGGATGTCGGTTCATTTTTCGGAGGGCTCAACGACGCGTTGATCGCCATCCAGTACCTGCTGACGATTCCGCTCGCGCTGTCACTGCGCCGGATCCTGCGGCCACACGCTCCAAGGCGGATAGAGGTCGCGACTTTCGTGGGGATTGCGTCGATGCTCGCCGTCGTCGCGCTGCAAACGGCGCTGGTCTTCGGGGTCCTGACCTTTCAGCAGCAGGTCCTATGGGTCTCGCTTGCGATGATCGTCGGGGTCGGCTTCTGGCTGGTGACCACGGCACTCGTAGCCCGTGCTACGGGGCGCTTTCCGCAAAGCCTGCGCATGAGCCTCGTGGCTGTGCCCTACCTCGGCTATCCCATCTGGGCTTTCTGGCTCGGGAAACTCCTGCTCAGGTTTTGACGCCGCGCGACCGACGCTCCGGTCGGCTGCGTTCGCGCGCACGACTCGGGCTAACGGAAAGGTCAGGCCGGTCATCGTGATCACTGTGTGAAACCGACCTCGGCTTCGGCATGTGCGCGCCCTCGCGCCTACCTTCGGCCTTGTCCCGCACTGCAAGTGTCGGACGAGGCAGAAATGAAGGTGACCAGCGTTGACGAGGTCGCGCACCCGCGCCGGGCCGACCTTTGGGCTGCGGGTGTACCTCGCCGCGCTCATCGTCCTGTTTGCAGCCACAGCCCTGATCAGCACGCTCTACGTGCGTTCGCAAGCTGAACTCGGAGCACGGCGCGAAGAAACTGACGATGCTCAATTCATGGCGAACCTCGCGGCCTCCGAGGTCGCCGCGAGTCTGGCCTCGCTCGAGGCGACGGTCGCGCGAACCGCCGCGAGTCCAGGCATCGTGCCCGCGTTCAACCCCGCTTCGCCATGCAATCTTGTGTTCGGCGCCGTCGGCGTGTTTCAGCAGGCCCACCTGGACCTCCTCGCGCCAGACGGTTCTGTTATCTGCTCCTCCGCCGCGTGGAAGTCGACAGACGCCGGCTACGGCGGCTCGGCATGGTTCTCCCGGGCACTGGCCGGCCAGACGTTTGCCGGGCCGATAGCCGATTCCCAGAGTGGCGGATTCAGTGCGGTAAGTGCGGCCCCGGTTCCTGGTCGTGGAGTCGTCGCCGGATTCGTCGATCTCGCCGGGCTCGGCGCGGTGATGGCGTCCCGGTTCGCCGGCCCGAATCAGCTCGAGTTCCTCATCACGACCGTCGATGGCAAGACCGCGGTCAGCCGTTCGTTGAACTCGACACGGTGGGTGGGTGCCTCTCTTGAGGGAACGGCGTTCGGTGCCAGCGCCGGTCAAGCCGAGGCTCTTGACGTAGATGGTGTCCGGCGCCTCTATGCCCAGGCGCCGGTCGCTGGCCACGACTGGAAGCTCTACGCGGGTGTGGACGTGGGGCTCGCCCTCGCGTCCGTCTCGGATCTGACCGCGCAAAACCTCTGGATCAACGTTGTGCGTTTGCTTGTGCTGCTCATCGGTACCCTGGTTGTCTACCGCCTGATTACCAAACCGATCCGCGATCTGAGCCGATCGGTCCGCGCTGGAATAACAGCCGACGCGCAAAGTCCGATCAGGATCTCGGGACCGGCGGAGATCGTCGCCCTGGGCGAGGACTTCAATCGATTGATCGCAAAGGTCCAAGCTGAGCTCTCCGAACGTCAGCACGCGGAGTTGCGCGTTCGCGGAATGATCGATGCCTCTCTTGACGCTGTCGTCGGCATGGATCAGCGAGGTGAGGTCATCGAGTGGAGTCACCAGGCGGAAGCGATGTTTGGCTGGAGCCGGGAGGAGGCCATCGATGCGCCTCTCGCAAACTTGATCATCCCCGAGCGCTACCGGGCCAAGCACCTCGCCGGGCTCGAGCGGTACCAGCGCACCGGGGAAGGGCCGGTACTGGGCAAGCGGCTCGAGCTCGAAGCGGTGGCGCGCGACGGTAACGAGTTCCCGATCGAGCTCACGATCACCCCGGTCAAGACGCCCACCGGGGGGGTGTTCAGCGCGTTCATACGGGATATCACGGCGCGCCGCACGGCGGAGGAGCAACGGATCGCGCTGGAGCAACGGCTGAGACAATCCGAGCGGCTCGAGAGCATCGGCCGGCTCGTCGGTGGAATCGCTCACGATTTCAACAACCTGCTCGCGATTGTCCTTAACTACTGCGAGTTCATCGCGGAGCGCCTCGGACCCGACGACGCGAACCAGCAGGACCTGGCTCAGATCCGCGGGGCGGCGGAGCGGGCGACGACCTTTACCCGGCAGCTTCTGACGTTCGCGCGGCGCGAGGCGGTTGACCCAGAGGACGTCGATCTCAACCAGTTGATTCAGGGCTTCCACGACCTTGTTGGCCGGACGCTTCCCGAGAACATCGTTACCCAGATGCGCCTGGCCGCGGATCTTTGGTCGGTGCATGCGGACCGCAGTCAACTCGAGCAGCTGGTGCTCAATCTGGTCGTCAACGCCGGGGATGCAATGGCCGGTCGTGGTGGAACGCTCCTGATCTTCACCGCCAACGAGGATTACGACGTCGACAGCGCCGCTCAGCACGGCGACCTCGCTCCTGGCCGATACGTACAGCTGACGGTGACCGACTCAGGCAAAGGTATGTCCAAGGACGTGCTCGGCCGCGCGTTCGATCCGTTCTTCACCACGAAGCGGGCGGGCAAGGGCACCGGCTTGGGGCTTGCGACCGTCTACGGCGTCGTTCAACAGGCCGGCGGTCGCATCTCGATCTACTCCGAGGTGGGCAACGGAACCACCGTGCGTGTGCTGCTGCCGGCGCACGACGCAGTGGTTGTGCCGGCGGTACCGATAAACGGTCGGCCCGCCGACGAGAGGAACCAACCGACGGAGACCATCCTTCTCGTCGAGGACGAGGAGGGTGTGCGCAACGCCGCGCACCGGATCCTCAAATCCCGCGGCTACAAGGTCCTCCAAGCCGATAAGCCCGCCGACGCCCTCGCGCTCATGAATGGCCGGACGGAGTCTGTTGACCTACTGCTGACAGACATGGTCATGCCCGGGATGTCGGGACGAGAGCTCGCCCGCCAGCTCCGCGCGGCTCGGCCCACCCTTCCAGTTATCTACATGACCGGGTACAGCGAGGAGCTTCTCCGGCGTGACGCCGATGATCTGGGCGAGGCTGTGATCGAAAAACCCTTCACCCGTCGGCCGTTGCTGGCTGCGGTCGCAAAGGCTCTGAGTGAAAGAGCGTTGGTGGGAAGCAGTTCCGGTTAGGTCCACCCGCAAACGTAGTGGCCCCCCTGTGGGGACTTAGGAACGACCGAGTCTCTTCTTAGGGGACCGGACCGAGCCCAGAGTTGAGGACGTGAAGCCTTGGATAAAAGTAGTTGGGGCGACGGGCGTGCTCGTCCTCGCGATCAGTGCGATCGCCGGACCCACGGCGAACGCCGCATATTCAACGCCGGTTCCGCTTGGCGCCGCCAGGACCTACGCCGTTCTGAGCGGTGCGGCGCTGACAGGCAACGCGACGACCGCTATCGACGGGAACGTCGGGTGGGGGACGGCGATCACCTACACGGGAACGGTGAGCGGGACGACCACCGGTCCGATGTCCGCCTGGCAGACCGCTCATGACAATCTCGTCACGGCGTACAACGACGCCCTTACTCGGACCAGCACAGTCGTCCCCGCGGAGCTCGGCGGGACCACGCTGACACGTGGCGTCTACCACTCTGAGGCCGCGGCCGCATTCGCGATCACCACACCCCTCACGCTGAACGGCCAGGGCGATTCGACCGCGGTCTTCATCCTCAAGACCGGAGCGACGGCCGGGCTGGACACGACAGCGACGAACGGCAACGTGGTCCTGACCAACGGCGCGCTGGCGTGCAACGTGTTCTGGCAGGTCGGAGGCGCAGTAACGCTGGGCGCGAGCACGGCGTTCAAGGGCAACATCCTCGCGTCGGCCGCGATCACCCTCGGCGCCAACACGACGCTCGTCGGCCGGGCGTTCTCCGTGAACGCCGCGGTGACCCTCGACGCGAACATGATCACGGGGTGCGACACCACCATTCCGGTGATCACCGCGCCCACGCCCGTCAGCTTCGTCACCGGCCCCGGCGCCCTCACCTGCGGCGCCACCGTCAGCGACGCCGCCCTCGGGGCGACGGTGACCGACAACGCAGCTGGCCCGCTCACGCTCTCACACACGCCTTCCGGCAACATCTTCAGCGTCGGCTCGACCACCCTCACCTGGAACGCCACCGACGCGGCCGGCAACGCTGCCCTCCCGGTGACCCAGGTGGTCAACGTCACCGATAACACCGTACCGACGATCTCGAGCGTGCCGGCCGCCGCGAGCTATCAGTTCGCGGGGCAGGTCCTAGCGGGGAACCCCAACGACGCGGTAGCCGCCGACAACTGCGCGTTCACGGTCGCGGTCGTCGACACCGACAACGCGGGCGCGGGCACCCCCGCGAGTCCTCTGATCATTACCCGCACCTTCACCGCGACCGACACGGCGGGCAATTCCAGC
>JALYSZ010000246.1 GCA_030854525.1 Chloroflexota bacterium
AGGCGGCAGATAGTCGGTGGAGAGGAGGTGGTCCGCAAGAACTGGGGAACAGTGCTCCGAAGCGTCACGGACTTTCGTACCGAAGTACGAACGATCGCCGCGGAGGGCGATGTCGGATTGATCGAGCATGACTGGTCGGGTACAAAGCTCGACGGGACCCGGTTGCATCTCCGTGGGGTAAACGTCTTCGGGGTGCGCAACGGCCAGTTCGCCTGGGGACGTATCTACCTCGAAAGCGTCGAGGAGGAGGGGATGGATCTCGATGAGCGGGTGCGGCGAATGGCCGAGGGAGAAACTTCACCGAAGAAGTAATCGATGCGTCCCAATTCGGAGCGGAAATCACAGGCCGGCGTGATGAGACGACGCGGCGTCATTCGCTTGACCAGATTGCTAGCCTGAGTCCTTAGATCCAGTCGGCGTGTTAGTCGCGCGATGAAAGCAGTCATTTTGCCTACGACCGAATCTGCCCCGCTGCGAATGCAGTCCGAACTTTCAGGTGCGGGCGCGCCGCTGGTCGTGATCGGCGGAGGTCTCACCGGCTGGGCGGGCTGGAGGCCGCTGCTGCCACGGTTGACCCCGTGGCGCAGGGTGATCCTGCTTCAGCCGCTCAATGTCCAGTTTGGGTTGGAGTCACGGCCGCTTCCAGCGGACTACTCGGTGAGGATGGAAAGCGGAGCGCTGATGGCCGCGCTCGATTCGCTAGTGCTGAACGCACCGGTCGACCTGATCGCATGGTCCTTCGGAGCACTGGCGACCCTGGATTTCGTCTTGAGCCACCCCGAACGAGTGCGGTCGGTGGTCCTGATCGAGCCGCCCGCGCTTTGGGTGCTGCCCGACCACGGACGAGCCGATCGGGAGGTAGCTCGCCTCGAGAAGCTCGTCCGCGACCCCGCGGCCGAGGTGACCGAGGAGATCTTGGAGAGCTTCCTCAATCTGGCGGGCTTCGTTCCGCCGGGCGGTAACGCACGGCAGCTTCCGCAGTGGCCCGGGTGGATTGGCTTCCGCCATTCCCTGCGCAATACGCCGGCTCTCTTCACGCACTCAGATGAGATCTCCCGTGTGCGCAACTTCAACCGGCCGGTGCTGCTCGCCACCGGGACCGGAACGTCGCCATTCTTGCGCCACGTGATCGACACGCTCGGCGCCGCATTTCCGCGGGCGCGTGTGATCGAGATGCCGGCCGGCCATGCGCCGCACCTCGTCTCTCCGGATCGCTTTTTCGGCGAGCTACAGGCCTTCCTCGAGGAGGCCGCGCTCCGCTTGTGAGCGGCCAGGATAGATTCGCCAGGCCGGCCCAAGCGCGGAGCACGCGGTTTAGGTACTGAGCCAGGCACTCCGAGGTCACGCTGCGAGACGCCGAACGACAGGTGCCATCCTTTCCATCTCGGGCTCATTCCACGTGAAATAGGTGGCGCCGAATTCCTGCCGCCGCTTGACGAGATCCTCCGTGATCTCATCCAGGCTGCCAATCAACGCATACGGACTCTCGAGCAGCTCTGAAGAACCAAGGCCCCACCGCCGACCGAGTTCTGCTCCAGCGGACTCGCGTCGATCGGTTACCGAGACGGCGAATATGCGCAACCCCAGTTCGATCTGTTGCAGACGGCTTCCGGCGCCCGCTTTGACCCACCCAAATCGTCGTCCCGCAGTCTCCGCGCTTATGTCTGCTTTCGATTGGTCGCCGACGACGTGCTCTGCGCCGAGATTGGTGTGAACGTTGACGACATCAGCAAGCTGCCCGGCGAGCGTGAGGAGCCGGCGGGACCCTCCACCCACAACGAGGGGCGGATGAGGCTTCTGGACCGGTCGCGGAAAGCACGATGCGTTCGTGAGTCGGTAGTGAGGACCGTCATGGTTGATCCGCTCTCCTGAAAGGAGATCGCGGATCAGCTTGAGCGCTTCCGCCATTCGCTCGACCCGAACGCCTGGCGGGTCGTAGGGGATTCCAAGTTGTTCGTAATCCGTCGTCAGCCAGCCGGCGCCGATGCCCAACTCGAGACGTCCCCCGCTGAGCCAATCCAGAGTGGCCGCCTCCCTCGCCACAAGGAGCGGATTCCGCCAGTCGTTGGCAAGGACCATCGTGCCGATTCGGATGGAGGCGGTTGACATCGCGATAGCAGCGAGGGCTGGGATGGGGGCGAGCTGATCGCCCATGTGGTCAACGATCGTCACCACCGAATAGCCGAGACTCTCCGCTCGTCTGGCCTTGTCGATCCAAGCTTCTCGCGAATCGGCACCGGTCAGCTGGAGACCGAACCGGAAGGGCCGTTCGTTTGTGTTACCCGCCACAGCAGAGACCCTCGCGCTGGCGGATAGTCACGCGCGAATGCTGCCAATCACGGCGAAACGCAGAGTACAGCCGCCGGACGACTCCTCGGGTGGTCAACGGTGGACTCGAACCCGCGAGGCTTCTCTAAGAAATACACGCGATAAAGACGGCAGGCCTCGTTGAGCACGAAATGCCGCGCAAGACGAACCAAGAACGCGCGGCGGACAGACTGTCTGAACCGCCGGAGTCCTTGACCCAGCTGCGGTCGAAGGTGGGACTTCAGATCGCCCTGCGAGCGCACTAACTGAGCGGAAGACGGGAGCTATCCCCGCCGTCCGCGCCCTGCGCGTACGCGCAGACGTGCTGCGCCGCGCGGCGTGAACCTCGATACGAGAGCGAGACTCGGGAATAGAGCAGTCCGTCCCGTGCCGGTCGAGATCGGCGAGCGCGCGAAGTCACCGCGACGCCGGTGCTCGATACCGTCCCGGATGGGGATGCCGTATGGCTCGGCTAGTGTGGCGCCCTCATCAAGACACCGCTCCGCGGGAGGAAAATCGTGTCCGTCATCGACTGGCTGCTCGACTCGGACCCGGCGATTCGCTGGCAGGCGATGCGCGACCTGACCGATTCGCCGGCCGACCAGGTCGCCGCGGAGCGTGCCCGCGTTGCCACCGAAGGCTGGGGCGCGCAGCTGCTGGCTCTCCGGCGGGAAGATGGGCTGTGGGACATTGGCACGCCGGAGCCGGAGTGGGTCTCGCTGCTCGCCCTGTTGCTGCTTCGCGACATGGGCCTCGACGCTTCGAGCGAGGAGGCGCGGAAAGCGATAGACCTTGTCCGCAACAACGCGACGTGGCACTCCCGGGGCCCATGGCACGGCACAGCAGTGTTCGCGGGCGAGGTCGAGCCGTGCATCAACGGGCGCGTAGTGACGGTCGGCTCGTACTTCGGCCAGGACGTGACAGGCATCGTCGAGCGGCTGCTCGGCGAGCAGATGGCCGATGGCGGGTGGAATTGCGAGCAGGAGAATGGCTCGACCCGCGGATCCTTCCACACAACGATCAACGTCCTCGAGGGTCTTCTGGAGCACGAGCGAGCAACCCGCGGCTCGGCCGAGGTGACCGCAGCGCTTGAGCGAGGGCAGGAATACCTGCTCGAACGCCGGATGCTGCGTCGGCTGTCGAACGGCGAGCTCATCGATCCGGCCTTCTCACTGTTCTCGTTCCCGACGGGCTGGCACTACGACGCGTTGCGCGGGCTCGACTACCTGCGCGCAGCAGGCGTGACGCCCGATGCGCGCGTGGCCGACGCCATCGACCTGATCCGCTCCAAGCGTGACGCCAAAGGCCGATTGCCGCTTGAGAACCCACACGAGAGCGAACTGGTTAACGCCCGCGTCCGCGATCTCGAGTTCGACATGGACGAGCGCCAAGGCCGGCCCAGCCGCTGGAACACCCTGCGCGCGCTGCGGGTGCTTCGCTGGGCGGGCCGATCGTGACGGGTTCGTGACGTATGGAACGTCACACGCAGTGCGCGCTCCGGCCGACGCGCCCTCCGCGTGGGCGACGGCGGGCTGGACTTGTTGCGCCGAGCGGCGTGACGCCGCTGGTAGAGATCGGCTAGGTCCGATCCCTACCGCGTGCTCTCGAACCGCCAGCGGGTCGCGCCCGATGGCTCGGCGCTCGCGACGCCGAACGCCGTGGTCGGCCTGACCACGTAGAGATTCCACGGCGGCGGACCGGCGCTGGGCGCGCTGTACTCCGCCGTGAAGGCCGCGCCACTCACGCTCGCGGGCCAGCCCTGGGCCGCATACCGCTTGGCAAGCCGCAGGAGGGTCGGGCGATCGGCGACGCGGATCGCGGTACCCTCGAAAACGAGGTCGATGCCGGTGAGCGAGACGGAGACAACGCATCTCGGGTTCCCCGCCAGATTTCGACTCTTGCGGGTGCGCGTGCCGCTCACGAAGTAAATCTTCCCGTCGACCCACAGCGCGCCCACAGCAGCAACGTGCGGGCGGCCGTCGGGCTTCGTCGTGGCTAGCCAGTACGTCCCTCCAGAACTCGAGCCGAGCTGCTTGAGTGCGCGCGACCAGGGGATGGGCTTAGCGCCATAGATATCGAGGTTCTTGTGTGTTGGTTCCTGGGCCTTCGGCGTCGTCGCCTTCTTCGGACCGACCTTCTTCGACGCGGTCTTCTTCGGACTGGTCTTCTTCACTGTTGTCTTCGTCTTCATTTCAACTCCGGACCTCGCGCTCGACAGTCTTGCCCCTTTCGGCGCCCGGCGTGCGCGAGGGCCGGCTCGACCTCATGCGCCGCGCAGCCATGACTCGGGACGGCGGGCCGCAGGGCTAGAGCGTCACTCGGAAGCAGGCCGCGGCTCGAGGACGACGACCGCGGTCCCGGACGGGCGGCGGGTCGCGTAGCCATCGACGTCGTCCCCCATCTCACGCCATCGGGCCCAGAGGCGCTCGTGCTCGTCTCCCTGGGCCGCGCGGCCATGGATCGCGCGCGAGCCATGTGGTAGCTCCACCTTGGCGTCGGGGTGCGCCTGCAGGTTGAGCCACCAGGCGGGTTCGGCCTCTGCCCAGCCGTTCATCGCCATGGTCACGAGGTTTGGGCCGTCCTCGTAGTAGCCGAGGATCACGCTGCGCTTCTTGCCGGAATGGCGGCCCACCGTTGTGAGGCGCATCGTCCCCCATCGGTTCGGCTTCGGGGGCCAGAGGCCCATACGGCCTCCACTGAGCCGATGGATCGCGCGGTGAATTACCCAGGCCGAGACGACGACCCAGCGGGGCGGGAGTCGCGGAGATCGCTTCGGCGCATCGGGCATGGCTCACATGTTGGCACTCCCACCACGAGTGGGCGTCCAACGATGACCGCCGAGGAGATGAAACCTGAAGTTCGTCAATGTGCTTCGCCGGGACAAAGCGTCCAGATGGAGCGCAAGACGTAAGGGCGGCCTATGCTCGCGCCCGCTCTGTCTCTGGCGAAGCTTGCGAAGTTGGGGGGAGGAACCATTGAGCAGAAAAGTCTCGCCCGTCCTCGTCGCGCTCTTCGTGGTGGCATCAATGCTCGCGTTCGGCGGATCCGTGCGTGCCTCTTCAAGCGAAGAGCAGTACACGGTGCTCATCGAACAAGGCCAGGAGCGCGCGGCCTACAGCGCGATCTCCCAAGCGGGCGGGCGCGTGCTCGTCATGAACAAGCTTGGCATCGCAACCGTCTCGAGCTCAAACGCCAACTTCTCGTCGGCCATCCAAAGGTCGCGCAGCATCGCAGGCGTCGCTCGCGCGAGCGCCTTCTCGGTGAAGCGAAGCTCGACCGCGGCGGCCCCCGCGGGGACGAACACGCAGGCCGCCGAAGCTGGCACCTGCGCGGCCCTGTACAGCGTTCCGACGAATACCGGGCCGGATCCGCTCGGTTCGTGCCAGTGGGACATGCGTGCCATCCAGGCAACTCCCTCGGGTTCGTATGCCTTGAACAAGGGCAAAGGCGCGAGGGTGGGCGTGATGGACACCGGCATCGACCTCACCCACGGGGACCTCATGGCGAACGTCGATCTGCGCGCCTCGTGCGTCTTCCTCTACGCGAGCACGCCGACGGCTGATCCAGCTGAGCAGGTCACGCCCGGAGACTGCTCCAAGAAAGCAGCGCTTCAGGACCTGGCCGGCCATGGGACACACACGGCCGGAACGATCGCCGCTCCGATCAACGGCAGGGGGATCTCCGGCGTCGCCCCTGAGGCGACCATCGTCGCGCTGAAAGCGGGCACGGCGGAGGGCTACTTCTTCACTCAGTCGGTCGTCGACGCCCTCATCTACGCGGGTGACCTGCGGCTCGACGTGGTGAACATGAGCTTCTTCGCTGACCCGTGGCTGTTCAACTGCCGAAATGACAGGGAGCAGCTCGCGATCATTAACGCGATCTCGCGCGCCGCTCGTTACGCGCAGCAGCGCGGCGTGATTCTCGTCGCCGCCGCAGGCAACGAGGGCATCGACCTCAACCACCCGACGATCGACACGATCAGCCCCGACTACCCGCCGGGCGCAGCGATCACGCGGGTCGTCGACAACAACTGCATCGTGCTGCCGACGGAGTTGCCCGGGGTCGTGGTCGTCACCGCGACAGGGGCGCAGAACCTGCTCTCCTGGTACTCGTCGTACGGCATGCTCACCAGCGTCACCGCGCCCGGTGGTTCCCGCTTCCAGACCCCAATATTCGATAGCGCACGGGGACGAGTCCTGGCGCCATACTCGCGGACCGCCTCGGACCTCGCTCTCGAAGCTTCGATCGGTCGACTCGTCATTGATCCCGCCGGCAACTACTACGCGTGGCTCAACGGGACATCGATGGCGGCGCCGCACGTCGTCGGCGTGGCCGCGCTTATTCGGTCCGCACATCCGCGGATGTCGGGTAAGGCCGTAGCCGCGCTCATTCGGAAGACTGCGACCGCGATGCCCTGCCCGCCCGCACTTGATCCTGGCGTCGTGTTCTTCGACGCTCCGGTGCAGAACTGCACGGGGACCAAGGAGCACAACAGCTTCTACGGGGCGGGTCTCGTGAACGCGCTCGCCGCTGCCCGCCTCGGCGAAAACCAGGAGGGCGACGGACAGCAAGACTAAAGGCTCGACTCGCTGTTAACGCTGCGATGACGGGGAGCCCAATCGGGCTCCCCGTCGCGCTCGCGGTGACCAGGCTGGCCAACACGATGTCTCGGCTATGTGCTGAACTCAGCCGGCGGGACAAGTCGACTGGAGCCGCTCAACTCGCGCAAGCCGCGCCTGAGCGGAAGATGGGGGTCAAGCACGCGGAAGTGGTAACAGTTCGGCTCGTTCAGGACGAGGATGGGTGGCTCCGGCTGGCGGGTTAGGTACGCGTCGGGGTCGTCGACCAAAACGTAGAACGTGACGTAGCCCTTGCCCGACGACCGCCCTCGCAACCTCACGTCTCGCAAGCCTGACTGACCGGACCATACTGCACGCGTAGGCGTTTCATTCACGGCGCGGAGGATTCTCGATGGCCAAGCTATTGATCACGACCCTTGTCGGTCCAGATGACCCGACGCGCGCCAGTCTCGGCTTCCACATGGCCGTTAATGGCGCGGTGAAGAACCAGATCGACACGAGCATCGCGATGGCCGGCGACGCGATCGAGCTGCTCAAGCCGGGCGCCGCCGAGCGGGTCCGCGGCGTCGGCGTGCCGCCGCTGGCGGAGCTCCTCTCAGGGTGCGTCAAGGCCGGCATCAAGATCTATGTCTGAAAGGGTTGCGCTGAGGCCCGTGGGGTCTCCGAGCGCGACTTCTCCGGGATCAAGGCTGAGTACATGACGCCTCCGATCTACACCAAGATGGTGATGGAGGCTGACCGCAACATCAGCTTCTAGTTCACGCGAGCGACGTGTCGACGAGGTGCCGCAGATCGGTCAGGTCGCAGGCATCGCCCGACCGAGTTCATCGACGAGCGCGGAGCACCTCGAATTGCACTGAGCGGCGCAGCGTGAAGCGATCGGACTGCCAGCTCCGGACGTGCGAGCGGACCTCAGGCCGCCAACTATGAGTGCTCAGGCGGCTCGAGGTTCCTAGGTACTCCTCCAGTTCGACGCGGCTGCCAAACCGCGATCGGAACCAAAAGTGACCACGCTCAACGGAGTCAAAGAGGCGATCGGCGATGACGCGCGCGACTGCCTGGTTCGCGCTCGTATCGTCACCGACGGCTTCAGGTTCCCTCTGTACGTCCCCAACGATGCGACCGCGGCGTTCGATGCGCGTCCTGCGCCGCACCTCCGTATCGGGTCGAACGTCGATGACCAGACCACCGCAGACGAGCGCGCGATGGACCTCATGGAGGGCATCGACCATGCCCTTTCTCTGGACTCATCAGAGCGACCAGGTGAAGACAGCCACGTCAAAGCGTTCACGTCCGAACCGCAGATGTTGTGCTCCACCGACGCGAAAGCTCACGTTTTGGAGGCGCTGGCTGCGAACCTCCGCGCGCGCTCGGCGGATCGCCTCATGATCTGGGTCGATGCCAACGACTGTGCGGGCAAGCGGCGCTGCGGCGATCGCTAGCCGTCCGTCACCGGTGCCGATGTCGAGCAGCCGCTTTCCCCCGAAGCGTGTCGGGCCACCAAGCTGCTTGAGTTCCCACACGCCGTTCGGGCGCAGCGCGCCAGCGCAGCCGGTGCGGCCAAGCGTCGTCATCCGCCCGGAACACTACGCCCGCACACGCTCGGTCTCATGGCGCATTCAGGCCGACTCTAACGAGCCGAGCTACGAAGGTCGGAAACTCGCAACGTCATCTCAAGGGAAAGCCCGTCGACCGTGGTGACCTTATTTCTCTTCTTCCCGCAGGCCAAGCTCAGCATGCAAGTGACTGCCGATCGAAGCGGCATCGTTGCGCTGTACGGGGTCGGCGACATGCTGGCGGGAGGCTCGACGTATGCCGAGGGTGAATCGGACATCGTCTTCGCCGTCGCCGGTACAGGGCTATTCGCTCTGCTCATCGGCGTATGTGGCTGGACTGTCGCGGAGTGGAAGACGTAGACATTGGGCACGCTGCGCGGGCAGGTCTTGGGGCTGGATGGCCCCAGCGTACCTGCGAGTCAGGAAACGTGACCGTCGCGGCGGCACTGCTCCTTGCGGGGTTGCTCAGTTTCGCGGTCGGCGCCGGCATACCGACGCGCTGGCCGCCGGCGAGCCTCTATCCCGAAGTCTGGGGCGCGTCGCTTGAACGGTGTTTGGAGCTGATCGCGCAGCACCGCCGGTCGTGGACCTGGGCCAACGGCTCATGATCGCCGCGGTGGTGTTGAACGCCGCCGGGCTGGCCGCCCTCGCCGCGCGCGCCGGGCAGCCCTTCGTCACCGCGGGGGCCGCAGGGTTCGGCATCGCGTCGGTGTTCTGGCTAATCCTCTCGACGGGTGGGAACTTTACGAACTGCGGCGCCTCTCCCGCGCAGCCACGCTCAAATGTGGGAACAGTGGCCGATTGGTTACCGCGTCGCTGGTCGCGGAGAGGATCGCGAAAACGTGGGGGGTCAAGCACGCGGAAGTGATAACGGTCTGGCTGGTCCAAAACGACCGGGGATGGTTGCGCCTGGCTGGCTAACGCTGTGGTCCAGTCGAGCCGACTAGAGGCTGTGATGGCCGTCATCGAAATCAGCGACTCTTCCTTGAAAGCGATCAGTCGAGAGATGCGGCCCAGCCAATTGCTTACGCATGAATTATTACCGGCATCGATCCAAAACGGATCAGAGAAGCGGCCCTCGCGAAGTATCGACGAGGCGAGCTGCAGGCCGCCTGAGATGGCTAAGGAGCGGCGTCTGTTCCTAACCCTTGTTTACATCTCGGCTGGGGTTTCGAGCGCGTAGGCGATCGCGCTCTCGATAGACGTCTCGCGCCCGGCGGTCGCTGCAGCCTGCGCGACCTCAGCGGAGAGCGAGGCACGCGCCACGTCCAGCGGGCCCCGGATCAGCTCGAAGACCAAGGGTGGCGGGCCGATGCCGGACCGAGCCGCGTGCGCCCCGACGGAGGCCGCGATGCGGACCGCGCGCTCGGCCCCACCCAGCTCTGCGGTCGCCATCGCGAAAACGAGGAGCGCGATTAAGAGCGCGAGACGGTCGCCCAGGGCGCCTAGCAGGACGATCGCTTCCCGGAAGTGCTCGGCAGCACGCCGCGGGTCGCGCTCGTCGTGGGCAACCAAGCCGAGGACTAGGTGCGCCTGCGCGGTCGCCCAGAGCCTGCCTGACGCGCGCGCTTCCGTGAGCACGTCGTCCGCCATCGCCCGAGCCTCTGCAAGATCGCCGGCGAAGCGCGCGTTCGTCGCGAGATGGATCCGCGTCGCGTCGAAGGTGAAGATCTGGCCGCTCGCGCGCGCTAGCTCCTTGGCTTCGCGGAAGAGCGCCAACCCTCCCCCGGTCCGCGATCGATCATGGTCAGGTCGCCGAGCCAGTGCAGCGCATCGGCTACGAGGCCATCCTCGTGGAGCTCGCGGCCCAGTGCGACAGCCTCCTCGAGCCAGCGGCGGCCGGTCGCCACATCCGTCGATGATCACCAAGCTGAACGTCGCCTCTATCTATGTCCTCGACAAGGACGAGGCTCTCGACTTCTACGTCAACAAGCTCGGGGTAGACAAGGGCCAGGACGTCAAGCAGGGTTCCTACCGCTGGCTGACGGTCCGGGTGCCCGGCGACGCCACCGAAATTTCACTGGAGCAGCCGGGGTCGCCACTGCACGCCGCCGCCCAGCTCCGCGAGCTGATCGCCAAAGGCGCGATGAGCGGCCTCGTCTTCAATTCGGACGACGTCAAGGGTCTCTACGAGACGCTCCAGGCGCGCGGCGTCACCGCCTTCACCCAGGAACCCATAGAGCACTTCTACGGCACCGACATGGGCATCCGCGACCCCTTCGGCAACGCCATCCGGATTCTCCAGCAGGGAAAGGTCCCGCAGAAGGCGATGGCCTGATCATGGCTGTGAAGAAAGCTGCTAAGAAGACCGCGACGAAATCCGCGAAGATCACAGGACTCACTGCTGCGGAAAAGGCCGCGCTGAAGGAGACCATCGCGGATCAGAAGGCGGCGGCGCGCGGCCTGGACGGCGAGAGTGCCTTGCTCGCGAAGATCGCTGCGATGGCGGAACCGGACCGCGGCATGGCCAAGCGGATCCACGCGATCGTCAAGGCCAACGCGTCATCGCTGTCGTCGACGACCTGGTACGGGATGCCCGCCTATGCGAACAAAGCGGGCAAGGCCGTCTTCTTCTTCCAAGACAAGGCGAAGTTCAAGGCGAGGTACGCCACGATCGGCTTCAACGACACGGCGAACCTCGACGAAGGCGTCATGTGGCCGGTCGCCTTCGCGCTGAAGGGGTTGACGGCCGCCGAAGAGGCAAGAATCGGCGCGCTCGTGAAGAAAGCGGTGCGCTGAGGACCGAGCTTGCCACCCATAAGACGCACGCGCTGAGAATCCAAAGTGACTTCGCAAGGCTGATAAGGAACTGCGCCCGACGTCGGCGAATGTAGGGCTGCCACAATTCCGGATCGAAGCGACGCTGCCGCCGACGGGCTCCGGCCGAGGGCGATTCAGATGGCTCTTGGGCGCTCTCGGAGCGGAAAACGGGACTCGAACCCGCTATCGGCAGCCGCGCCGCGTGGCGATGCTCCATGTTCGCGATGGCGGGCTGGACCTGCTGCGCCGCGCGGCGTAAGGCGCTCCGCCCTAGCGACGTCCGCGCAGCGCCTTGGCGTTAAGGTCCGCAGCCTCCAACGGCTCAGCACGAAAATCATCAGGGCGGCACCGCGACGATCCCGGAGCACCGCGGCAAGGGGATCGGGAAATGGGTCAAGGCCCGCATGGCGCAGCGCGTGCTCGACGAGCTGCCCGAGGCGCGCTACATCCGCACCGACAACGCCGGAACGAACGCGGCCATGCTCGCGATCAACGTCGCCATGGGCTTCAAGCCGGTGTGGGAGTCGGTGATCTGGCAGATCCCGTTAGAGGACGCCCGCCGCCACCTACGCTGAGCGAAGGAGCGGCCCAACACCGCGACGTTACGACGGCACGTATGACCTGAGCTCGACACCGGAGCCGAATGTGTGCCTATGGACGAGGCGTAGTCGCAGCGGCCCGTCGAGCTCCGGCCAGAACGGCGTGCCCGCACCGAGCACGACCGGGTGGACAACAAGGCGGTACTCGTCCACGAGCCCGCGACGCACGAACTGCCCGGCGAGGTTCGGTCCGCCGACGTTCAGGTCGCCGTCGAACTCGTTACGCAGGCCGTCGAGCACGGTGCCCACGTCGCCGTTCACCAGGCGCGAGTTGTGCTCGACGTGCTCGAGGCTCGTAGAGAAGACGATCTTCGGCATCGGATTCCAGAGGCGCGCGAACTCGCGCATCGGATCGGTCGCGGTTGGGTCGTTCTCCCCGCTGGGCCAGTAGTCCGCCATCAGCTCGTACATCCGGCGGCCGTATAGCGAGGCGTCCAGCGTTCGCAGCAGGTCGTTGAACCAGGTGTGGAGTTCATCGTCGACGATCGTCCAGTCGAGGCTGTGGTCCGGCGTCTCGACGAACCCGTCGATCGAGACGTTGAGGCAGTAAATGAGCTTGCCCATGACGCGAAGCCTACGAGGGAAGGCCGACGGTCATCAGCCGTATGGGGCGGTCTTGAAAACCGACTACGGAGTTGCACCGAGCGGCAACGGGCTCCATTTCATTCGACAACTCAACCCGGTGCAGCAGAGCGCATCATGGATTGCTACAGACCTCCCAGCACTACGGAGCGCTGGGGCAGCGTGGTGGGTTCGCAGCCGTTGCCGGGACCAAGACCGGCGCGGTGACGCCCGGCGAACTTGCGACTGCGGCTGCAACGGCCGCCGCGTCGACGGGGCAGTTGACGACCGTCATCCACCGATTCGCTTGTCCATCCAGAAAGAATGTCTGGAAGGGGTATGAAGTGGGTTCAGCCACCGGCTGGACCTGCGAGCGTCCAAGGTAGTAACCCGCGGCGCCTGTCGCGAGCGGCGTCGCACCAATGAGGACTACCACCATGGCAACACGGAGAGCACCCGCTGGCAACGGAAAGCGAGTCATGAAGCGACCTCCTGTCAGATTGACGAGATGCTCGTGAAAGAAACTGCTGCTTAGATCACGCAGGACGCTTAGCCAAATCCGTGATGTCGGCATGTCGGGGTCGTCGAGCAGGTCGCGGAAGGTCTGCTTCATCGACCACCCGAACTGCTGCTGAAAGCGCTTCGGATACAAATCGACTAGGAGTCCATAGACGCGCTCTCCGAGACGCAACGGCCGGTGGGTCATGTCGAGGCCCGTACGCGCCGCTTGCCCGCGAGCTTGAGCGCGTGTTGCATACGACTGAGTTCGGCACCCAACTCTGCCCGTCCACGCGGGCTCAGCTTGTAGTAACGACGGCGAGGGTCGTCGTTCTCGGGTCGATCGATGGGCTCGCTGATCAGACCTGCGTCGAGCATGCGCTTGAGCGTCGTGTACAGCGTTCCTGGTCCGAGGCGGACCCGGCCCTCAGAGCTCGCCTCGACGTATTTGAGAATCTCATAGCCGTGCCGCTCTTTGATGCTCAATGAGAGGAGCACATAGAAGACGGCCACAGTCAGCGCGAGCCCGGGCTTCGCAAATTGCGCATTGCGACTCATCCAGAGCACTATATCAGGAATGGATATATATATATATATATATGGCGGTAGCGACGCCCTCGTTGTCGCAGCTCTGTAGCAGCCGATGTGGTCGACCGCTCGAGCACCTCGCGGATCTGTATGACCTCGGCGACCTCACGAGGACGGAATACCTCGCTCGCAAGAACGACCTGCTCATCGAACGCGACCAGCTCGAGGCGCAACCAGCAACCGCCTCGATTGCGCTGCAGCGTCAGCAGCTGCAGTCCGTTGTCGACGACTGGTCGATCATGACTGATGAAGACAAGAAGCGCGTCCCACAGATCATCTTCAGCGAGATCCGCGCTGATCACACCGACGAAGGGCTCAAGGTCGAGTTCAGGCCGAGGCCAATCTGGGAGCCCTACGTGGAGGCGGTCCTGGCGCGACAGCGGCAGGAGCAGACCCCCTCGCCAGCTGTTATCACTTCGGAGCGGAAGACGGGACTCGAACCCGCGAAAGGTACCGTGTCGCTGGTCCGACGTGGACAGCGCGTCGCGGTCGTTCGCGCGACTAACGCATCAGTGAGCTATTCGGAGCAGACCGGCGACCTATGAGGGCACCATGAAGGTGCCCCGCCAGTACAGCCCGCCGCGGGTCTGGCCCATGATGAGTTCCACTATCCGCGTCAGCTGGTCGGGCCGCGTCCAGCGCGAGCGCACGAACGTGTCGCCGGACCCGAGCGGGTCCGTGCGGATCGCGTTCGTGTCGACCGTGACGGTCAGCCCGTTCGCAAACTGCATACGCAAATCGTCCACGTACCGCTGCCGCGTTATGGCGCTGCCGCCAGCGTTCTGCGTGCCCTGACGCCCGAGGTTGCTCGGTCCGGTGCGCCGCTCGTTCGTATTTTGGTTGCGTGGACCGCTTCCGCGGACCGCTGAGGGCGAATCTGTGGCGGCCTTCTGTGCGTCTCATGTACCGTTCACCCTCTTGGCCATCCAGACCGTCGACAGGCATGCGTCTGACCGAGACACTCCGGCGGCGCGGTGGTTACTCACCCTCTGGGGACACGCACCTGCGGCCTTCGTTCTCATGGGTGGGCTGGTGGGAGGCCTCGCGTGGGGCATGAATGCCCGACTCTGGATGCGGTTCATCTCCACGAACCCGGAGTTCACCTGGAGCGGGACGCTCTTCATCGTCATCGGGTTCGGGATCGCCGGGCTGGCTCAGTCCGGAGCCCACCTGGGGCGGCGGGCCCACCTGACAAGGCCGGCGCTGACGGTGCTGCGAGTCGTTGCGGTCATCGCCCTGCTCCCGCTCGGCGGTGCCGCGGGAGCCAGCATGTTCCCCACGATCATCCTCGCGACCCTGGCGTTGACACATCACACCTGGCCGCGCTGGCTCCGGGGCGTCGTCGCCGCTGTCGCGCTGCTCCCGGCGCTCGCGACCGCCCTGTCATTCTTCGACGACCTGTCCCTGATGCGCGCGGTCGCGAGTGTGATCTGGTTCCTCGCGATCTACGCGGGGATCATCTGGGCGGCCCGGTCCTCTCTCGGTCCACAACTCGACGGCTGGCGAGTACCCACGGCGGTCCGCGTGCTGGGCGTTGTCGCGCTGGCGCCGCTGATCCTGCTCGCGACCTTGATCACGATCGACTTGCGGAGTAACGGCTAACTGATCCGCTGTCCCCGGGAAGGCTCGGACCTTGCCATGGGACCGGCGCGCGTACTACTCCTTCCCTGGCTGGCTGAAGACGCTTTGAATCGGCGTACGCGTCATCTTGCTTGTGGTGTGGCGCCTCACCGCGCCCACCGAGCGAACCGTGGAGATTCGAAGCTGTGAACCCGTCGGTGCCGGAGCCAGTTGATCACCTTGGTTATACCGAGAGCACGCAGGGCGCAGCTCGCGGTCCGAGGCCAACGGACCTGGGCGAGAGCAATTCCCGGAGTCGGCGACATACCACGATGGTCACTGCGACGACCTCACAGCCTGTGATTCCTGGCTATGCGTCTGCGGAGCGACTGACGGACGAGGTGGCACCTGGGAGACTGTGACCGCGAGGGACGGGTTCGCGGACGAAAAAGGCCGCAGCCTCGACAAAGTCGAAAACTGCGGCTTCGGAGCGGAAGACGGGACTCTATGTCCCAATGTTGAAACAACCCGACTGGTCCGGGACGAGCGCGGATGGCTCCCCCTGACGGGTTAGAAAAGGAGCAACGATCGCCGGCCTGACCGGGGTCGGACCCGGAATATCGACAGTAGGCGGGATCGCAGCAGAGGGAATCGAGGACCTCCTTCGCATGGGCGCGGAACCCGGGAGGCTCAGAGAGCGCCGGCGTGATGCCTTAGACGATGCGGGGTCGCCACGGCTCGTGCTCGTGCGCGAGCCAGACCAGCTCGGGGTCGAGCGCGCGCACCCGCAGCTGGCCTTCGGTGTGCGGCTCGTCGAGCTCGCCGAACCAAACCGCCACGTCGCCGCCGACAACCACCGGACGCCCACCAGTCTCGACAACGGCCACCTGCATGCCGCGTGTGTGGCCCGGCGCCGGGACGAGCCGGAGCCCGGGAAGCAGCTCGAGCTCGCCGTCGACCGGCACGTACCGCACGCCGGGCGCCTCGACCCACTCGCGAATGGTGTAGTC
>JALYSZ010000302.1 GCA_030854525.1 Chloroflexota bacterium
CGACGCGACGGCCCTCGCCGCGGCGACGACGCTGCGCGCGGGCGCGGTGATCGCCCCGAGCGGCCTGCTCGTGCTGCCTGGCCTCGCTCGTATCGTCGATCCGCGGCAGCGCGCGGAACGCGACGCCACCACGCAGCTCGCGGCGATGGCGGCGCGGCTGCACGAGGAGCTCATCACCGCCGAGCGCGCTCAACGGGACGTCCTCGCGCAACGTGCCGACGCCGAGCGTCGTCGCGAGCAGGCCGATAAGCGACTCGATGCCGCGCAAGGAGCGCGGGGCGACGCTGAGGTCGCCGCCGACCGGCTCGTGACCAGCGAAGCCGATGTCCGCGATCTCGTCCGCGCGCAGGAGGCGAGCGCCGCGGCCATCGAACGCGAACGCGCCGAGCTTCTCGGTCGTCGCGAGAAGCTGTCACGCGATAGCGAGGTCGCCGCGGCAGCGCGAAGCACGGCTGCCGACGTCTTCGCGACGTCCGAACGGGGAGAGCAGGTCGCGGTCGACGCGCACAACGCCGCGTCGAAGCGCGCGGAGGAAGCGCGCCTCCAGTCCGCGACGCTGGAGGAGCGCCGCAGCGCTTCCGTTCGCGTCCGCGACGCGCTTAGCGAGCAGGTCAGCGCGACGGAGCGCCGCATCGCCGATGAAGAAGACCGTCTCCGCGCGCTCGTCGCGCAGGAGCGCGACTCTCGTGCGCGCCTCGAAGCGGCCCAGCAGGATCTCGGTCGAGCCACGGCCGACGCGAAGGAGGCGGCGCGCTCGGCGGAGCTCGCTCGCGAGCGCGCGCTCGCTGCCGAAGGGTCGCGTCGCGAATCGGAGCAACGGCTGGCGAAGGCGCGCGAACGACTCGCGGAGCTTCGCGGTGAGCGCGGCAAGCTTGCCGTCGAGGAAGAGCGTGCCTCCGGCGCGCTGCGTCTACTCGAGGAGCAGGTACGTGCGGAGCTCGGTCTGCCCGAGGACGAGCCGCTCCCTGACCCGGCCAGCATCGCGCTCGATGAGGAGCCGGATGAAAAGGAGAAGACGAGCACGGTCGCCGCCCTGCAGCGGCTGCGCCGTCGACTCATCGCCCTCGAACCGGTGAACCCGCTCGCCGCCACCGAGCTGGCCGAGATCGGCCAGCGTCACGAGTTCCTCTCGACACAGAAGGCCGACCTCGAGCGCGCGATGACCGACCTGCGCGCGCTCGCCGACGATCTCGCGAGGACGATCGCCGAGCAGTTCAGCGCGACGCTGCAGGCGGTCGACCGCGAGTTCGGTGTCTTCTTCCAGCGTCTCTTCAACGGCGGTCAGGCATCGCTAAGGACGAGCGATGCGGGGGCAGGGGCCCCCGACGGCGGAGCCGATGAAGAGCCGGGCATCGACATCTACGCGCGCCCACCCGGCAAGCGGATCGGCAGCCTCAACCAGCTGTCCGGAGGTGAGCGGGCTCTCACCGCGACGGCTCTGTTGCTCGCGATCCTCCGTGTGCGACCGGCGCCGTTCTGCGTTCTCGACGAGGTCGACGCAGCACTCGATGAACGGAACGTCGGTCGCTTTACACAGGCGCTCCGCGAGCTCACCGATCGGACGCAGTTCGTCGTCATCACGCACAACCGCGGGACGATCGAGGCCGCCGACATGCTCTACGGCGTTTCGATGGACGATAGCGGCGTGTCCAAGGTCATCTCGCTGCGACTCGCGGATCTCGACGCGGAGCGCGAACGAGCAGGCTAGCCGGGTAGCCTCGAGCTGTGGCTCTCGAGCAAGGTCTCGCGAAAACCCGCGGCGGGTTCCTCGCGCGCCTTCTCGGCCGCGGCGAGGAGCCGCTCACCGCCGAGTGGCTCGAGGCGCTCGAGGAGGCCCTTCTCCGGTCGGACATCTCGGTCTCGCTCGTCGACCCGCTCATGGCGCAGCTGCGCGACCTCTTCGCCACGGGCGAGGTGAAGACCGTCCCAAAAGCGCTTAGCGCGGTCCGCGAGACGCTCATTGCCGCACTCGCCGGCGATGTACGGCTACGGGGCGACGGCCAGAAGCCGCGCGTGATCCTCGTCGTCGGCGTGAACGGGAGCGGAAAGACAACGACGGCCGCCAAGCTCGCGAAGCGCTTCAAGGACTCCGGAGAGCGGCCGCTTCTCGCGGCGGCTGACACCTTCCGTGCGGCGGCGATCGAGCAGCTGGAGCGCTGGGCCGAGCGCGTGGGCGTGCCGATCGTCTCGGGAAAGCCCGATGGCGACCCGGCGGCCGTCGTCTTCGATGCGGTCAACGCGGCGACAGCGCGTGGGAACACGACGGTCATCGCGGACACCGCCGGCCGCTTGCACACGAAGGGTCATCTCATGGACGAGCTCGGGAAGATCGTCCGCGTTGCCGGCCGTGCACGCGAGGGGGCGCCGGACGAGGTGTTGCTCGTCCTCGACGGCACCGCCGGCCAGAACGCGATCCAGCAGGCGCGTCAGTTCACATCGAACGCCGCGGTCACGGGTCTGGTCGTCACCAAGCTCGACGGCACCGCCAAAGGCGGTGCGGTCTTCGCGATCGCGCAGGAGCTCAAGCTACCGGTGAAGCTTCTCGGCGTCGGTGAGAAGCCGGACGACCTCGTGCCGATGGATCCGGTCGCGTTCGTGAATGCGCTGCTCCCCGCCGCGTCCTGAGCTCATACGTCGCGTCCCGAAGCAATCGCACGAGAACGCGACACGGCACGTACCAAGGATGTGTATGACCCGGCAAACGCGGCCTCGGGTCACTTGAACTCGGAGCGCTCATCGCGTTTCCTGTTCGCGGGGTGGGGTTGCGCGTGAGCAGACGGGGAGGCGTAGAGGACGGCCCCCGCTGCTCCCTTTCGTTCGGCTAGGTCGGGGCCGCACGCCCTAGAGTCGTTCCCAGATGTTCGAGCAGCTCTCCGACCGCCTAAACAACACTTTCGAGAAGCTTCGCGGTCGTCCGCGCGTCAGCGAGGCTGACCTCGATGAGGCTCTGCGCGACGTTCGAGTCGCGCTCCTCGAAGCCGACGTCAACCTCAAGGTTGTCCGGCAGCTCGTCGCGACGGTTCGCGAGCGCGCGGTCGGCGAGCGGGTGCTGGAGTCGATTACCGGCGCCCAGCAGGTCGTGAAGATCGTCCACGATGCGATCGTCGAGATGCTCGGCGGTGAGGCGACCCCGCTGGCGCGCGCGGATCGGCCGCCCACAGTCATCGTGCTGGCCGGCCTCCAGGGATCAGGAAAGACCACGACCGCCGCGAAGCTCGCGAATCTCCTGCGCAAGCAGGGCCGGCATCCGCTCCTCGTCGCCGCGGACGTGCACCGCCCTGCCGCGATCGATCAGCTGGTTGCGCTCGGCAAACAACTCGGTATCCCGGTCCGCGCTGTCGATCCCAAGCGCGTCGCCGCCGATGTCGCGGCGTTCGCTGCCGGCGCACCTGGCGAGGGCCGCGACACGGTGATCGTCGACACGGCCGGCCGGCTTCACATCGACGAGGCGATGATGACCGAGATCGCCGAAGTGGTCGCCGCCGCAAAGCCGCACGAAACGCTCCTCGTGGTCGACGCGATGGCCGGGCAGGACGCGGTCGAGAGCGCGACGGCCTTCCACTCGCGGCTCCCGCTCACCGGGCTCGTCCTCGCCAAAGCGGATGGCGACGCCCGCGGCGGCGCATCGCTTTCGGTGCGCGCGGCGACCGGAGTTCCGGTCAAGTTCATCGGCACGGGCGAGAAGCTCGACGCGGTCGAGGTCTTTCACCCCGATCGGCTGGCCCAGCGGATCCTCGGGATGGGGGACGTCCTCACCCTCGTCGAGCGCGCGCAAGAGCACATGGACCAGAAAACCGCGGAAGCACAAGCCAAGAAGTTCCTTGACGCCACGTTCACGTTCGACGATTTCTACGGGCAGCTCCAACAGGTCAAGAAGATGGGCTCGCTCGGCGATCTCCTGAAGATGATCCCCGGGCTCGGGGGCATCGCGAAGCAGCTCCCCGAGGGGCCGGAGGCCGAGCGCCAGATGCGCAAGATCGAGGCAATCATTTCGTCGATGACGAAGGCGGAGCGCGCCGACCCGATGCTCATCAACGGGTCCAGACGGCGACGGATCGCGGCGGGCTCCGGCACGACGGTCTCCGACGTGAATCAGCTCGTGAAGCAATTCGGCGAAATGCGGAAGGTCATGAAGCAGATGGGCACGATGGCGAAGGGCGGGCGGTTGCCGCGCCTGCCCGGTATGCCCGGACTTCCGCGAATGTGATGCCATATCATTTACGTGTTCGTGCCCAGGGGCAGTGTCCCTGATGGGGCAGGGCCCCCAGAAATGGCACATTCGCGAGGAGGATCCCGACCGAGTTGGCAGTTCACATCCGCCTGCGCCGCGTAGGTAAGACGAAAGCGCCGACGTACCGCGTCGTCATCGCGGACTCGCGCGCGCCCCGAAACGGCAAGTTCATCGAAACGATCGGCCATTACGACCCGCTCTCCGAGCCTGCGCGCCTCGTCGTCGATGCGGAGCGCGCCCGGCACTGGTTCAAGAACGGCGCGCGGCCCACGTCGACCACGCGCTCGCTGCTCATCCGGAGCGGCATCCCCGAGAGCGAGGTCCCGGCCAAAGTCAGATGACCGACGAGCGGGTGACTACGCACCTAGGGGCCCCTGCCCGCGAGGAGCGAATCCGCATTGCCGTAGGCGTGTCTGCGCGGCGAAGCCGCGAGATTGATCCGGTCAGATGACGAGCGAGGGGGCGCAGCCCGGACGGATGCGCGTGCTCCTCGAGCATGTCGCTCAGGCGCTCGTCGACGATCCCGCAGCGGTCGTGGTCACCGAGGAGCTGGACGGCGACTTCACCAAGCTTCACCTGCAGGTCGCCGAACCCGATGTCGGAAAAGTGATCGGCCGCGGCGGACGGATCGCGAAGGCCATACGCGCGCTGCTCAAGGTGATGGCGACGCGCGATGGGACCAAGGTCAACCTCGAGATCGATTAGCACCGATGACCCGATCGTCGGGGTCGTCGGCGCGCCGCACGGCGTGCGTGGCGAGGTGAAGGTCCAGCCGCGCACGGACGTCGCCGGCCGGTTCCGCAAGGGCTCGCGTCTCCTGTGCGACGGAGTCGGCGAGCTCGTCATCGCTTCGGTCCGGGGCATCGCGGACACTCCAATCGTTCGGTTCGACGGCCACAACACCCGCAACGACGCGGAGAAAATTCGCGGCCGGACTTTGCGCGTGTCGCGGGCCGAGGCTCGGCGCGCTACGCAGGGCGGCTACCTCTGGGCCGACCTGCTTGGTCTACGTGCCGTGACGTCCGAGGGGAATCCGCTCGGCGTCGTGAGCGAAGTGCTGCGGGCGGGCGAGACCGACGTCCTTGTGGTTCGCGCGGAGGGGTCGCGCGAGGAGCTGCTGCTGCCGGCGATCGCGTCGGTGATCCGCGAGGTCGATATCGCTGGAGGCCGGATCGTCGTCGTGCCGCAGGAGACCCTCGGATGACCCCACGCATCGACGTGCTCACGCTC
>JALYSZ010000305.1 GCA_030854525.1 Chloroflexota bacterium
CGTCTCGGGATCCAAATGCTCGGGCGGGCCCTCCCGCGCAGCATCCGGTACAGGTTCCAGCGTTCCATTTCTCTGCTCGACGACTTTCCCCCGAAGAGTCATAGCCGGAAGGGCCTTGAGATTCCAGGTCTCTGGCTTTCGGTAAGCGCGGTATGCGCCCCAGTTCCCGATCTGCACGTCAAGTCGGATGAGGCGGCATCCCACACGGCGGTTCAGCAGCACCACCTCGCGCCTCGCCCACAGGAACACTGCGTACCCCAGGTGAACGTCGGGCTCGTTCAGCACGTAGTCGGCGACCGCGAGCTGGTCGATCATCACGGCTGGTATGAACGGTTTGCTGCTGCCCAGCGTCGCACCGAGTCCGGCACGACTAGGAACTGAGGTGGCGCTTAGCGTGGCGTACGCACCCAGCCGCTTTTTCGCATCCACCCACAGCCAAGTTGTCGAAACACTCTGCTGTGTCTCGGGCAGGGCCTTCGTTTTGAGGTACTCGACTAGCTCGGTCGTGTATGGCGGTGCGATCGAGCATTCGAAAGCATTGATGAGGTCGGCGGTCTCAGCTGTTAGCGGAACAACCTCGAAGTCTTCCGGCACCACCGGGGTAGGAGCCTACCGCGAATGTCGGACGATGACCCGCAATTTCAGCGACGCGACTCTCTGAAGATTGAACCGTCTGAGATGATTCGCTCTTCGAGACGAGCCTTCTCGTCACTCGCCAACGTACCCACGCTAGCCAGATAACTTCCTAACGCCTGTGCGTCGTGAAGGGAATAAGTGCCGATCATTTGCTGCGTTCCGAGTCCGTATTTCTCGGCAACCGCCATCGGATCATCGTCACCGGTGATAACAACATGACGTTGAGCGATCTGAATCAAGCTGTTCGAGTCGCTCAATGCGAGCAGGTCAGCACTGTGGGTAACGACGCGCCGAGCAGGCACAATTGCCATCACTGACCCCCTATTTCCGATCGCGTGCCATCGCGAGCACCGCGTCTTGGACTTCGTTTCGCAAGAAACGCTCTACGCTTTCCAGCTTACTCGATACTTCGGCGCCCGACTGAACAGGCCGAAGATACTGAGTGTCGATTTCTATCCACAGTTTGTCAGGTTCAGCCAGCAATGGTTCCACTTTGACGTTCCACTCTTCGGCTTCGCCCTTCTTTCCCCGATGAAACCGCAGCCCCGCCACATCGAAACCGTTGCCCAAGCGGAGCGTCACATTTTCACCAATGCTGACTGCGTTCGAAAGGAATGACATCGCATCCCCAGTCCCCACCGGCCAAAATGCAACCAGCTTGAGGGCGACCGCTCGATAGCCCTCAACGTCGAGAACGCTTTGAACCTTATCCAACAGCATGCCCGCCAGTTCGCCGAAAGGCCGCAGGGACGAGCCGGACAACGTGAACTGCTCTGTGAGGACGGTGCGGTCGAGTGAGATCACAGCCTGCCGCGCCGGCAACGTCGCCATCTGTGCACCCACGGGAAGCAACGAGAACGAATCAAATCCGTACCCGCTCATCTGACTGTACAGAGACGTCAGTTTATCCGCCGCAAAGCGCGGCGACCCACTCGGTAAGGGATTCGTGAGCTTGACCGATGCGTGCAGGGCCGTCATGTCCGCCCGCATGAGAGTGAGACCTTCCGGATCCAAAAGCTTTTTCGTCACGCCAGACTCAGCCATTCGGCGAGCATCCTAACTACTCCGCACGAGCCATCCCTGTCGGTAAGGATGCACCGTGGTTTGGCCCAGCCGCGAGCCAGCGCGGGCACGGGTCATTTTCGTATTCGCTAGCAATCGCGGACTGAGCCGACCCCGGGGCTCGAACCCGGAACCGGTGGTTTACAAAACCACTGCTCTACCGTTGAGCTAGGTCGGCGGTGCCCTAAATGCTAGTCGGCTGACTTCTTTGTCGACCGCCGTTTCGCCGGTGCCTTCTTCTTTGGCGTATCTTCCGCCGCGGCGGGCTCGGGAGCACTTTCGACCTCGGCAGCAGGCGCGAGCTGGTCGGTCTCGTCGGTCCCACCCTCCGGTGATTCGGCAGGTTCGGAGCGATCTTCCGGCGCCTGCATCGGCTCGTTCTCCCACCCGCCGTTCTGCTGAGTTTCAGCCGGCTCTTCCGGCCGGGGCGTCCGTGTCTGCGCGGGTGGAACGTCGCGTCGCCGCTGCCTGAGTGCCTCATACAACATCACCGTGCCGGCGGCGGCCGCATTGAGCGAGCTCACCATTCCTTGCATCGGGAGACGGACCGCCTGATCAGCACCTTCGAGGACGAGACGACGGATCCCCTCGCCCTCGCCGCCGATGACGATCGCGGTGGGTCCGCGGTAGTCGACCTCGTCGTAAAGAAGATCGCCTGACTCGTCGGCCGCGACGACCCAGATGCCTTTCTCCTTCAGCGCGTCGATCGCTTGACGGAGATTCGCCACGTCAGCGATGAGCAGGTGCTCGCTCGCGCCGGCGCTCGTCTTCGTGACCGCGGGCGTGAGCCCGACGGCGCGGTGATGGGGGATGACGACTCCGTCGACGCCGGCCCCTTCGGCCGACCGCAGCAGCACTCCGAAGTTCTGCGGGTCCTGGAGCGAATCGACGACGAGCACGAGCGCAGGGTCCGAGAGCGTGTCGAGGTGCGCAAGAAGCTCGTCGAGCTCGACGCCGGCCTTGCCTTCGACGATCGCGACAACGCCCTGGTGGTTCTCGACCGGCGAGAGCCGGGCGATCTCCATCTTGTCGGTGAAGCGAACGAAGATGCGGCGCTGCTGCGCCTCCGCGATGAGCTCGTTCACGGGGCCGGTGCGTACGTTGCGATCCTGCGAGACGTAGAGACGCCGGATGTTCCGCCCGGCGCGTAGCGCTTCAAGTATTGCGTGCGGACCTGCGATCGGCTCGCCCACCGGCTCGTGCGACGGCGCGGCCTTGTGCGGGCCGGCGGTGACGCGGCGGATCGCCTCGCTGTACCGCTGTTCGCCGCCGCGGCGCTGCCGCCATTGCCCACCGCCCTGCGGAGCGGGACTCGGGCCACCGGCGCCACCACGCCATCCCATCGGGCCGCGCTGACGCTGCGCCTGTCGGCGCTCGTAACCCGCTAGCTCGCGGGACTGCTCGCTCTCCTCACGCGGGACGAACGGTTGAGGACGGAACGGCGGTGCGCCGAACTGCGGACGCGGTCCGCTGTAGGGAGGCCGCGGTCCGCCAAAGCCTCCGCCCGCTCCACCACCACGACCGCGGCGGCCACGCCGCCTGCGCCGCGCGCCATCCTGATCGCCGAGCTGCGGGGGTGGCGTCGCGCCCGGCTCGTTCGGCCCGGACGCCGGGGTTGGTCCGGCGTTGCTTGCGGGCTCGCTCGCGGGCTCAGGCCCGCGCTCGCCCCCGGCCTCGTTCTCAGTGCGCTCTGATTCGTCCATGGTCATGCTCCTTTGCGACCGACGCGCTCCCAGCGCGTCCCGTCCTTCGTGTCCTTCACTTGAATGCCGAATCGCTCGAGTAGGGTCTTGCGCAGCGCGTCGCTCCTGGCGTAGTCGCCGCTTTTTCGGGCGGCCTCGCGTTCGTCGAAGACCGCGCGCTCGTCGGTGCTGAGCTCGTCCGTTGCCGCGGCTGCGCTTTTCAGCGACAGCCCCAGCACCCGATCGATGTCGAAGAGCATCCACAGCGCGCGCTCCTGCTCATCTACGTCGACCATCGCTGCGAGCGCGAGAGCCTTCTCCGCGGCCGCGAGCGCCTTCGGCGTGTTCAGATCGTCCGCGAGCGCTTCCCTGAACTCGCCAGTGATGGCGTGCTCGCCCTCAGGCTCCGCGACACGCCCGTTCGTGGCGGCGTACGCGGCGCGGATGGTCCGCCGCCAACGCTCGAGCCTTGATTGTGCAGCGTTCATGCCGTCGCGGGTGAAGTCCAAACCGTTGCGGTATCCCGCACCAAGCGCGAGAAGCCGGAAGGCGAGCGGGTCGTAGCCCCAGCCGGCGACGTCGTCGAGCGTGAGGAAGCCGCCCTTCGATTTGGCCATCTTTTCGCTGTCGACGCGAAGGAAGCGCACATGCACCCAGTAGTTGACGAACGGCTTTCCCGTTGCCGCTTCCGACTGCGCGATCTCGCACTCGTGGTGCGGAAACAGATGGTCTTCCCCGCCGGAGTGAAGGTCGAATGTCTCGCCGAGGTACTTCATTGACATCGCAGAGCACTCGATGTGCCATCCCGGATTGCCGCGGCCCCAGGGCGAGTCCCACTGCTGGAGGTCGCCGGGCTTGGCACGCCGCCAGAGCGCGAAGTCGGATGGGTGCCGCTTGTTCTCGTTGACCTCGACACGCGCACCCGCAATCCGCTGCTCGGGCGACTCCGCGTTGAGACGCGTGCCGTAACCGGGGAAAGTCGTCACGTCGAAGTACACCCCGTCCGCCGCGGCGTACGCGTTCCCCTTCGCGATAAGCCGCTCGATGAGCGCGATCATCTCGGGGATGTGATC
>JALYSZ010000316.1 GCA_030854525.1 Chloroflexota bacterium
CGCGCGACTTCGGTATGGGCAGGACCGAGGCGGCGGTGACCCACCGCATCGCGATCGCCGAGCTGTTTACGAACCTAGCCTTGTGCTCGAGCCACATGCCCTGTTTGATGCGGTCCAGGCGCGAGCCACGGTAATGAGGGATCCGAACGCCGAGCGGGCGAAGGTGTTCGTCGGTGATTTCCAGTCGGTGGCGAAGCCAGCCGGCTGTAGAAAACTGTTCGAAGACATCGACGACACGCTCCACCTTGGTCGGTAGGAACACGTCGTCGCTATCGAGGAGGCAGATCATCTCGCCGTGCGCGAAGGCGAACCCGGCGTTGTATGCGGAAGCCTGACCGAGATTCGGGGTTAGGACAGGGATGATGGCACCGCCATATCGGGCAATGACATCGCGAGAGTCATCGGTCGACCCGTCGTCGACCACGATGACTTCGATGTTCTTATACGTTTGGCGAAGGACGCTCTGTATAGCGTCGTCCAAGAACTCGCCGTAGTTGTAGTTGTTGATGAGCACGCTGACCAACGGCCTGACCACGATGTGCTCCGACCTTCCTCCGCTCGGATCTCGAGGCCCGGCCGCGAGGGATCAGATCGGGTGCGGGCCCAGAAGGAACGGTAGGTGGCCGGCCAGCGCAGTCGTATACCGATGCTTAAGAATCGGAACGGGTTTACGGAGCCGGGGTCTACTTAAATTGTCCCTGGTGGCACATAGGCGACTGCGGTTTTCATCGGCTCTGCTGGCATCGGTGCTCCTCTCTTGCAATGTGCCGGCTAGCGCACCGGTCGGTCGCACGACCGGCGAACCGACGAGCTCGCAGACCGGCGCTCCGATATCAGGGCCGTGCACGGGAGCTGCGGCGCCGGCGCTATACGAGCACGTCATCGTTTTCTGGCTTCAGAATCAGCCGCCGACGGCGGTCTACGGACTCTCGACTGCTCCATATCTGAACTACCTCGCCTCCAGCTGCGGGACCGCGACGAAGTTCCACTGGGTCTGGCATGCCTCGTTCCCGCCGATTACTTCGGGCGAAGGGAAAACGCTCGCGCGCAGCTGCCAGACACCAGCCCTGTCGGGCTGCATGTTGTCCTCTGAAAGCATCTTTTCGCAGGTCCGCGGATCGGGGGGTGCTTGGCGCGCATATGTCGAGGACATGCCCGCGAACTGTTCGTCCATTGCGACGCGACTGTACTCACCCATTCACAATCCGGGGCTCTATTACTCTCGAATCGCTTCGGACTGCGGCTCCTGGGATGTCCCGCTTGGAACCACCGAGGCCGGCACGTTTCTGAATGACATCAGGACCGAGGCGCTTCCCGAGTACGCGGTGGTCGTGCCTAACCTGTGCCACGACAGCCACGATTGCCCGCTCGATGTCGCCGATAGTTGGCTGAAGACCTGGATAAGCCGGATCCTGTCGAGCAAGACCTATGGGCAGGGTGGAACCGCCATCTTTATTACCTGGGACGACAGCGGTGTCGACCCTCCGGGCGTCGAAGACTGCACACTGTCGGATGTCCCCGAATGTCTGGTCCCGTTCTTCGTTATTAGCCCATCGGTTCGACCAGGCACGATCGTGTCTGACAGATTAACGATGTACTCACTGCTCCGAACAACTGAGGAACTGCTCGGAATCACAACGTTTCTCGGTGCCGCCGCGAACGCGCCTTCGCTTCGACCGCTTTTTCGGCTGTGAATGCCCCGTTAGCAAATATCGGTAGACGGAGTACCGCCGCTTGGCCGGCGAGCTCGCTGGTCCCATCGTGATGTCCGAGATGTCTTACGCAGCACCGCCGCAACAAGAGGGAGCGCAAACCGTCCGGTTCGTCCCACCGTGGCTGCCGCTGCTGCGCCGGATCACCGAATTGTCGCCGGATTGGCTGGTCTGGAAGAACGCCGACTTGGCGCTGGCGGGGGACGGCGATATCGACTCGGCCGCCCCGGAGCGGGAGTGGCCGAAGATCGTGCCTGAGTTCGTGACCTGGGCAAGAGAATTCCGGCTTGGCCCCGTTGCTGTGTGCAGGCACATCGGGGGTGGGATGGAGCTCATCGCGATTCCCGCGGAAGCGACCGCGTTCGTCGAGCTTGGTATGAAGGCCAAGCGATTCTTCCGCGGCTCGACACTGTATCGAGCCGAAGATTTCTTCCCCCTGGCGCAGCTCGACGCGCGAGGCTTTCGTCGACTCCGACCTGGAGCCGAAGGCCTCATGAAGCTCGTCCTTCAGGGCTTTCGGTGGAGCGGAGCGCCGAACGTGAAAGCGCTACGCGAAAAGCAGGTGCTTGAGCTCATTCGCAGCGACCCTCTTGGCGCACGAGCTGCGGCGCGGCTCTTCGGTATCGCCGAGACCGCCGTGGTCGCTGCCGCGGAGGCGGCCGTCAGCGGACGCTGGGACCGGCGAGCAGTGCTCACGGTGCAGACGCGCCAGCTCGTTCGCGGGCTGCGCGACCCGGGACCTTTGGTCCGGCGGGCTCGCTTCAAGTTGGCCGGCGGAAAGCCTTGCGCGGTGACACGTGCGATGTTCGAAGATCGCCGACGAATCCCCGACGACAGAGAACGATGGCTTGCGCAGGTGAGACGCGATCACCAGATGTACGACTAGCGATGAAGGACTGGGTCCTCGTCACCAGCGGCGACAACCTT
>JALYSZ010000342.1 GCA_030854525.1 Chloroflexota bacterium
CTTCGGCGGCAGATCCACCGACGAACGGATTTCTTCACGCGGCGCGCCCGCGCGAAGCGGCGCGCGCCGGTGTGACGCGGCCAGGGTGCGTTCGATGCGAGTGGCGAGCGCCTCGAACGACTCGCGCGCGACGAGAGCGTCGGCAAGCGATACCGCCCGCGCGCTGTCGAGCAGCTCGCGCGCGGCCGCGTCACGTTCGTTCGCGTCAAGACCGCTGCGCCCTCCGGCCTCGTCGGGCGTTCGCGGCACGTCGAGCGCGGCGAGGAGTCGGGATGCCGCGGTCGGAGCGCTGCGCCGCTCGAGGACCGCGACCGCCTCGCGGCGCCGACGCATCCGCTCGCCTGAGATATCGGCCACGGCTCCCCCGCCGAGCGTCTCGGGCGGGGACGGACGCCGAAGAACGAAACGATCTCCGACGGCGACCGCGAGCGGCGTCGCGAGGCGAAGCTGCACCCAACCGGTTGCGCCCGGCTCGAGCGTCGGAGACTCGAGCAACGAAATGCGCGCCATCACCTCGGCCGTGCCCGCATGCACCTTCACCGCTTCATCGTGGGTGATCGCGTCGGATGCCGAACCGAGGACATCGACTCGCGCGGACAGCACCGACACCGGCACGAGCGTCCCGGGACGGACGACCACCATCCCTCGCTCGAGCTCGTCCTTCTCGACCCCCGTGAGATTCAAGGCGACGCGGCTCCCCGGACTAGCCGATTCGAGCGCGCGTTTGTGCGTCTGGATTCCCCGAATCCGCGCACGCTGTGCGATGGGCAGGATCTCGATCTCCTCGCCGACCGCGAACGCGCCGTCGACAAGCGTTCCTGTGACGACGGTACCGAACCCGGTCAGCGTGAACGCCCGGTCGATCGCGAGACGCGGTCGACCAATGTCGCGACGTGCGGGCGCGGTCCCGAGGACGGACTCGAGCGCCGCGACCAGTTCGGCGAGACCGGTCTTGGCCGTCGCCGAAACCTCGATCATCGGCGCACCGCGGAGCGGCGTCGCCTGCAGCGCCGCGGCGACGTCGGCGCGCGCGAGCGACGCCCATTCGTCGTCCACGAGATCCCGTTTGGTGAGCGCCACGACGCCCCGGTCGACGCCCAGAACCCGGAGGATCGCGAGGTGCTCGCGCGTCTGCGGCATTACGCCCTCGTCGAGCGCGACCACGAGCAGCACCGCGTCGACTGGCCCGACGCCCGCGAGCATGTTTCGAATGAAGTCCTGGTGACCGGGCACATCGACGATGCCGACCTCGCCGCCACCGGACAAGCCGAGCCAGGCAAATCCAAGATCGATGGTCATGCCGCGCTCGCGCTCCTCGCGGAGGCGGTCGGGGTCGATGCCAGTGAGCGCGGTGATCAGCGTCGACTTGCCGTGATCGACGTGGCCGGCGGTCGCGATGACGCGCGCGCTCGTGTCGGGGCTAGACGTTACGGCGCACCGCGATGCATTCGATCTCGACCTTCGCTCCGCGCAGCAGCGGGGCGCCGACCGTGGACCTCGCCGGCTTGTGCGTGCCGAACCGCTCGGCGTAGACCTCGTTCATCGCCTGAAAGTCGGCGAGATCGGCGAGGAACACCGTCGTCTTCGTTACGCGGTCGAGCGACGAGTCCGCTGAGACGAGGACCGCGGCGAGGTTGTCGAGTACGCGCCGCGTTTGCGCGCGTATGTCGTCGCCGCCGACGAGCTGGCCGGTCTGCGCGTCGAGCGCGAGCTGCCCGGCGCAGAAGACGAGGTCGCCCGCGACGATCGCCTGGCTATACGGGCCGACCGGCGCGGGTGCGCGGTCCGTTCTGGTGGCGCGAAGGTCCATCTGCTCCCCCTTTTGCGAGCGCACCGCTTACGGCGCGCGTGAGAACGTCATCATCCTCCGGCAGCACGCTCCGCAGGTCGAGCGCGACCCGCTCGTCGACGATCCGGGATATCACCGGCGGGTCCGCGGACCGGAGGGCCTCCGCCACGAGCGTGGCTCGCGCGCCGCCGATCGCAACGGCGAAGGAGGGCTGGGTCTCCTCGGGCAACGACCCGCCCCCCACCGTCGATCGCACCTCGATCACCTCGGCCTCGATGCCTGACGCGGCGAGTCCCGCGACAACGGAGCGCGCGCGGGCGGCGAGCGCGCGTGGATCGGCCGCGATCATTCGCCAAACCGGGAGCTCCTTCTCGGCGACGCCGTCCCGGTACGCCTCGAGCGTCGCGAGGAGCGCCGCGATGGTCAGCTTGTCAGGCCGGAGCGCCCGCATGAGCGGATGCGCCCTGAGGGCCGCGATCCGCTCGGCGCGGCCGACGGCGATGCCGGCCTGCGGTCCGCCGAGCAGCTTGTCTCCGCTGAATGTGACCACGTCTGCCCCTTCCCGCACGGCGTCGCCGACGGTGAGCTCGGTGCCGAGGCCGAAGCGAGATGTGTCCAGGAACGTCCCGCTTCCGAGGTCGTGGATGAACGCGATGTTGTGCTCGCGCGCGAGCGCCGCGAGGTCGCGCCCCTCCGCGCGCGCGACGAAGCCGGTGATCTTGAAGTTGCTCGCGTGGACACGGAGGATCGCGGCAGTCTTCTCGCTGATGGCGCCCGCGTAGTCCCGCGCATACGTGCGGTTCGTGGTGCCGACCTCGACGAGCTTCGCGCCCGAGCGCCGCAGCACGTCCGGGATGCGGAAGCCGCCTCCGATCTCGACGAGTTCCCCGCGCGCGACGATGACTTCCTTCCGCGTCGCGAGCGCGGCGAGCGCGAGCAGGACCGCGGCGGCGTTGTTGTTCACCACGACGGCGTCCTCCGCGGACGCGAGGTCAGCCAGAAGGCGAGCCGCGTGCCCGTGCCGTTCGCCGCGCTTTCCGGCGACGAGGTCGTACTCGACGCTGACTGCGCCGGCCGCGGCAGCGATGGCGGCGAGCGCCCGCGGAGAGAGCGGAGCCCGGCCGAGATTGGTCTGGAGCACGACGCCGGTCGCGTTGATGACGCGCCGCAGAGTGAGGCGCTCGCGCTCCGCGAGGGTCGCGCGCGTGTCCGCGGCGAACCTC
>JALYSZ010000019.1 GCA_030854525.1 Chloroflexota bacterium
AGGTCGCACTCCACCCGTCAGGCTCGCGCGTATCCAGCTGACGGGACGTGGAATCGCCGTCCCGTGATTTCCGATGGCTTGATCGCTATCCAGTGCCAGCGGTCGCCGGGTGCGGCAGGATGCACCGACACCCAGCGAAGGTGCTCCGCCACCCGACCAGAATTTGTTGTCACTTCTTCGGCGCGACCCTTGACGACCACGCTCCAGCCGACGCCAGACTCTGGGTCCCAACTGTCTACTTCGAAGCCGACAGCCATCTTGGGCACCGCGCTGAGCTTCGTACCAGGACTGGTTCGGAAGAGGATGATCACGCCTTCGATTCCGTAGTTGACCGGAAAGATCTCGATCTTGCCGTCGAATTCAAACGCGATCCTGCCGATGTCGCGAGACTGCAGGAGAGCGAGACACTGGTTTTCGGTCAGAGTCCTGGCCGCATCGTCGAAGGTCACTGGGCTACCGAGCCGATCCCGTTCATCCCCGCAGTTCCATCGATGCTTACAGTCGCCGTTAGGCCGGTTGGTTGGAAGGGCCGTTCGGCTCCATTGGGCGGGGCAATTGCTATTGGCCGCGGCGACTTCCATTGCGAGATACAGCCGTTCGGGAGCCCTTCGACCCGGCGGTTTTCGAGTCGCGTGCAGTGAGCTACGCCCAGCTGCGGAGGAAGAACACCGGCCGTTGTCATCTGCTCAGGCCGAAAAGATAAGCGCAGAAGTCACCGCGAGGCCCAGAACAATCAGTGCGTCGAGCATCTCAAGCACCTCCGTTGATACGTTCGCGCGGCCGATCGACGACGAGGAGAGCCACGAGGCTCACTGGATGTTGTGGCGTTCGGGCTAACGGGTGGTTAGCCCGAAACGATGAGAGCGGTGACCATCCCGAACATGCCCGCATTTCCCTCGGCGTGCGTGAGGATGTGGCAGTGGAACGCCCACACGCCGGGGGCGTCCGCGAGCACGATCGCGTCCCAACGCTCGCCCGGCGCGACGTTCAACGTGTCGCAGCGGAAGGGCGCCGGGAGGGGGTAGCCATCACGCGCGAACACCTCGAGGGTCAGTCCGTGCAGGTGCGCGGGATGGATTTGGGTTCCCTCGTTCATGAACCGGAAGCGAATGCGCTGCCCCAGCTTGGCGGTGTAGGGGAACGTCGCGGGGAAGCCTTTGCCATTGATAGTCAGCCCGCCTAAGGAGTCGTTGAAGATAAACAGCTCGTCCTTGTCGTACTCGGGGTCAACCTTCCCGTTGCGCGGTGCGACGAGGAGTGGTCCGAGCATCCCGCGGCCGACTTGCTCGGTCGCGTTGTGATGCGAGTGGTACATGTGACTGCCGAACGGACCGGCCGTGAACTCGTAGGTGAAGGTCTCGCCCGGTTTGATCGGAGGCTGAGTGATGAAAGGCACGCCGTCCATTGAGTTGGGCACCCGCTGGCCGTGCCAGTGGACCGCTGTGCTGTCAGCGAGTTGGTTCTTGACCCGAACGCGAATGCGTTCTCCCTCGGTCGCCCGAATGATCGGTCCGGGCACTTGGCCGTTGTAGGCCTCGGCGTCGACGAACTGACCCGGCGTCACTTCCCAACGCACATTCCCGCACGTGAGATCGAACTCGCGCACGCCGTCGACGACCCGCGAGGGCAGCTCCTGGAGTCCCTGTCCCTGGGTCTTCGCGGGGAACGCCGCGGTCACCGCCTTGTGCAGGGCGTCGTGATCCGTCGCTGCCGGCGAGCCCGTCTTGGTTGGCGCTGGCGACGGCGTGGGACTCGCGCCGCTGTGGACATGGTCAGGGGTGGCCGGCGGTGCTTGATAGGCCGCCGCGCCGCGCCCGGTAAGCGCCATCCCGGCTACGGCCAGCGACCCAGCGGCGGCGACTCCGAAGTTGGCGAGGAGCACGCGCCGGGCGATCCGGCCTGAGCCGTCATCGTCCTCAACGACAGGCTTCGTTGGTTCCATGGGATCAACGTACGAAAGCGGCACGCGTCCCGGAAGGGCCACTTGGCCCATTTCGCTCGACGTTCGGCCCTACGGGCCGCTGCTCGAGTACTTGGGCCGGCGCATGGCGACGACGCGGCGGCCTCGGCGCGCCGGGCCAGGCCGAGCTTGTCGAGAATTCGACTGACGTAATTCTTCACGGTCTTCTCCGATAGAAAATTGGGAACGACGATGGTCGAAAATCCTCACGAAACGATCGCTCGAAAGATGTCGGTGGCGCGGGCGGCCTGTCGCGCTGCCTGTGCGGATCGCACTCGTCTCCGGACTCGCCGGATGGAATCTACGGATGTTCCTACCTCGGCGAGGTGTTCGCCCGCATCGCCGACGAATCCGGCATCCGGCGCTTCCACGCCCATCTCCTGCGTCACACCTGGGCCACAAACTGGATGAAGCACCCCGGAGCCGATCTCCTGACGCTGATGCGTCCGGGCGGCTGGAAGAGGCTCCAGATGGTCGAGCGATACAGCCACGCGATCCCGGTGAGGAGCGCTCGGCACTGCCGAACCCGATGGCGAGGCGAAGATCGTCTCGTTCAGTCGTGGGGCCAAAGTGGTCTGATCGCAGAAAACCGAAGTCAGTCAGCCGACCGTGAGAGCCTCTCGTACGAAAAACCGATAAAGCCCCTCGAGCGTCGAGGGGCCTTTCGCTAGCAGCTCGCGAAAATCTGTGGGCAGAAAGGGAATCGAACCCCCACAGCCAAAGGCGGCTGATCTACAGTCAGTGGAGCTCACCACCTGCTCAATCTGCCCGCGACGGGTGCGCTGAATCCAATTCTACCGGCCCGATGCAGCGCGCGGGCGATCAGCCGACGACGCGAAAGGCGCGCGGCTGCATGACCTCGGTGTCGACGACAGGCTGGGCTCGATCGACGAGCACGGCGTCACGCCAGCATTCATC
>JALYSZ010000030.1 GCA_030854525.1 Chloroflexota bacterium
TCGAAGGACTCATCGTTCCCGGGGAAGCTGGTCTCACGGGACCGGAGGAGGCGGCGACTACTTGATTGGTGGTCTCGAATTCCAGTCGTACCCGATAGCGGGGTCGTCATGAGCGATTCGCCCCTCCTCGCCTTCAGGTGGCGAGGGGTGTTCGCGGTTGTACTCGCGGCTGGTGACGTAGAAGAGTTCCATTGGACCCTCGATCACCTCATAACCGTGGGCCACACCGTTCGGTATCGCGATTACCTTCTCGGTGGTGTTGTCACCGAGATAGACCTCAAGCGTGTTTCCACGCGTCGGAGAGCCATCGCGTAGGTCGTGGAGGACCGCCTTCATGACGCCATGCGGCACGAACCACCAGTCCCATTGATTGGGATGGATGTGCCATGCAGTGATCGTCCCTTCGCGGCGCCGGCACCAGCTGAACTGCGCGAATCCTTTGAAGAACGGATCGCTGGCGCGAATGATTTCCTCGAAGAAGCCCCGGTCGTCGGGGAAACGCCGCAGCTCCTTGACGACGGCCCCTTCTATTGGTCCGCGGTTCACCGCGCGGCAGCCTCGGCGACCGGGAGCTCCTTGTTGGCGCCTCTCTGAGCAACGAGATTACTGACGCGAAGATAGGAATCGAAAGATTCTCCGCAGTCACCCCAGTAGCCGTGCACCGGCTCGTACTCCAACGTGCCGCGTTCGAGAAATGCGTTGTTCACGTCGGTGATCTCCAGCTCGCCTCGGCCCGACGGCTTCAGATGCTCGACGATCGAAAAGACTTCTGGACCATAGAGGTAGCAGCCGGTCACCGCATACCGAGACGCCGGTTGCTTAGGCTTTTCGTCGATGCGGACGATACGTCCATCGTCGAATGATGGAACTCCGTACTGTTCGGGATGCTCCACCTCCGCGAGGAAGATCCGCGCGCCAGTGCGCTGCTGTCGAAAACGCTCGACAGCTGGGCGGATCGACGACTCGAAAATGTTGTCACCGAGGATGACAGCGACGCTGTCATCGCCGGCGAAGTACCGCGCCAAACCGAGAGCATCAGCGATGCCTGCTGGCCGCTCCTGGTGGGTGTAGTCAATGTGCTTGAGACCGAAGGCGCTGCCATTACCGAGGAGGGGCAGGAACTCTCCCGCGTGATTTCCGCCCGTCACGATCAAGATGCGATCGATGCCGGCGGAAACGAGTAGCTGGATCGGGTAGTAGATCATCGGCTGGTTATAGACAGGCAAGAGGTGCTTGTTTGTGATCCGCGTCAGCGGATAGAGTCGGGAGCCGGACCCGCCCGCGAGAATGATCCCCTTCATTTGCTGGATTCTACGTGCGACTTCTTCTCCCACGCGAACTCGTCCAGGGTCGCCTTCTTCTTCGGCTCCCACCAGCTGCGGTTGTCCGCGTACCACGCGATCGTCTGCCGAATACCGTCGTTAAAACCGACTTCCGGACGCCAGCCGAGCTCGCGTTCGATTTTGGAGTGGTCGAGCAGATAGCGGCGATCGTGACTCGGTCGGTCTTCGACGTATGTCTTGAGGGCCTGGGGCTTTCCCGTCATTTGCAGGACCACGTCGGCGATTTGCTCGACGCTCCACTCCTCTCCGCTTCCGACGTTGTACGTTTCGCCGATCCGGCCCCGTCGAATGATCGCCTCGATGGCCCGACAATGATCGTCGACGTGAAGCCACTCGCGCCGGTTCGCGCTGTGCCGATACAGCGGCAGGGGAGTGCCGTCGATCGCATTCGTGGTGAACAGCGGGATCACCTTTTCAGGGAACTGCCATGGTCCGTAGTTGTTGCTGCAGACGGAGATCGTCACCGGCAGACCGAACGTGTGGTGGTACGCGCGGACAATGAGGTCCGCCGCGGCCTTCGACGCGTTGTAGGGCGTGCGTGGGCGGCACGGGGACTCTTCGGTGAATGAGTCGTCCGTCTCGAGCGGCAGGTCGCCGTACACCTCGCAGGTTGAGATGTGATGGAGACGGACGCCGTGGCGACGCGCCGCGTCGAGGAGCGACTGGGTGCCGACCACGTTCGTACGGACAAAGGCCCCGGGATCAACGATCGCCCGACTGTTATGCGATTCGGCGGCGAAGTTCACGATGACATCAGGGCGGGCCCGCCCGACAGCGTCGAGCATCGCGTCAGAGTCGGCGATATCGGCGCGCTGAAACGCGTACCGCTCGCTGCATTCGCGTTCGACGTCGGCGAGAGAGGCCCGATCGCCAGCGTATGTCAGGAGGTCGACGTTTACGATCTCGTCGGTTCGATTGCCACGTAGCCAGTACCGGATGAAGTTCGAGCCGATGAATCCGGCGCCGCCCGTCACGAAAAGACGCATTCCAAAGGGCATTATGTCAATGTGACTGTCCTAGTCGTCGGCGCATCCGGGCTTGTCGGGAGCGCGCTCATCCGAGCAGCTGGTGGGGAGGCGATAGGTACCTATCGCACGCGTCCCGCGCTCGGCCTTCAGCGTCTCGACGCGAGCGACCTGACAGCAGTCAAGACGCTGCTTCGCGGGATCGAACCGGAGGTCGTGTACTTTCCAGCCGCCGAGCCGAACGTCGACTGGTGCGAGGCCGAGCCCGCGAAGGCGCGGGAGGCGAACGTGGTTCCGGCGACTGCCATGCTCGAAGAGAGCAGCCGCATCGGCGCGTCTTTTGTTTTCTTCTCGACGGACTACGTTTTCGACGGTGCTGCCGGGCCGTACACCGAGGAGGCAGCCCCCGCGCCGCTATCCGAATATGGCCGTCAGAAGCTAGAAGTGGAGCGGCGGGTCCTGGAGACGGGAGGGACGGTCATCCGGACCACAACCGTCTACGGAGCGGAGCTTCAACCCGGGAAGAACTTCGTCGTCCGTTTGGCGGCGCGTCTCCGACTTGGAGAAGTGGCGACCGTCCCGAGCGATCAATTCTCAACGCCGACGTGGTCTGATGAGCTGGCTCGCGCCACGCTGACCATCGGGAAGTCGTCTGGCGTTTGGCACCTCGCCGGTCCTGATTTCTTATCGCGCGACCGATTCGCGGTTCTGGTCGCCGAAGTGTTGGGACTGGACGCCTCACTCATTAGGCCGACCAAGACGGACGAGTTGAAACAGCTGGCACGCCGTCCGATGCGTGGCGGGCTGCGCACCGAAAAGGTCCGTAAGCATTTCGCCGCCGAGTTCCTCCCGACAAGAGAGGCCCTCGCCCGGTACATAGGGTCCAGCCTTACCGCGGTTTGACGCCCGTCCGATGAGGACGCAGTCCTTGGACGAGGCACACTCCGCAGGCTACCTTTTGCGCGTGAGTGCTCGACTCGCGCGGCATCGTCTAATCGCGCTCGTTCCATTCGTCGTTTTGGTTCTGGTGGCGCTTGTCGGTGGCTGGCTGAACGGCGTTGACATGCGCGGCGTCGTGCTCGACGATTTCACGAGCGACCCGATCGGCACCGCCGGCCGTGCCAAGATCGTTCACGGCGCGCGCTCGGTGACCGCCGACCCGTCGACGGGCACGTTCACCTTCCCAGACCTACCCCGGGAATCGAAGGTCTCAGTGGACGCCCCGGGCTACCTTCGCACGAACGTGCCCGTGACTCAGGAAGAGATCCGGATGCAGCCGGCCACCTTCACGATCCAAGTGAACGAAGCGGGCAATCCTGACAAGCACATCGCGAAAGCCGACATCCGCCAGGGCACGACTTCTCTCGGCGTAACCAACGACGGAGGCAACCAGGTTCTAAGTCCATACCCCGGCAGGGACGCGAAGGTCCTAATCTGCGCCGCGGGCTACGACCAGAAGGAAGTCACGATTCGCGGCGTCGCCGGAACGTTCGAGCTCACGCCGGGCGGGAACGCGTGTCCGCCGCTCCCGACACCAACGCCGCCGCCTTCGCCGTCCGCATCCCCGTCAGCGTCGCCAGGCGCGAGCCCGTCGGCAAGCCCCACTCCCTCGCCGACCGCGAGTCCTTAAGGCCACAGCCTGCCTCGCGTGACACGAGTGGCGCACGCCATCTGCGCCGCGATCGCGGCCGTTGTGCTCTGGCGCGCGCTCGCGCAGGCCTGGGTCGACGAAACGACGACCGAAGTCGTCGCGCGAGAAGTACTCCGCGTCGCGATCCCGGCGTTCAGCGCCGCGGCCAGCGCGCTCGCGATCGCGGCCGGGCACGTGACCGCCCGGTCGCGCCGGTTCTTCGCGCTAGACGCGATCTCGTGGGGCGTGCTGCTCGTGATCGTCCTCGCGCTCTCGGTCGGGCCGCTCGACCGGGAGTACATCGGCGTCCTCTTCGTCCTTGCTC
>JALYSZ010000046.1 GCA_030854525.1 Chloroflexota bacterium
CCCTGGGGTTGCTCGTGGTATTCGGTGTGCTCGAGGGCATCGTCCTCAAGTAGCCTCGCTACACTTGGCGCCCAAAGGGCTGTTGGCTCAGCTGGTTAGAGCGCTGCGTTCACATCGCAGAGGTCGCTGGTTCGAATCCAGCACAGCCCACAGGAAAACCGGGGTGTTTCGTACCCCGGTTTTTGGTTTGACGGACAACTGACGGACTAAGCCTTCTCCCAGCCCAGGCCGCGAGCAGGCTGCGGCCCGCAGAAAAGGAAGGCCACGAGTGCCAGGACAGATCGTGCGGCGGGTCGAGAAGGGCGCCCTGGGAATGTGGACGGAGGTCCACTTCCCGAACGGCGATCGGGTCATGGTGTCGATGGCCCGCAACGAGATCAAGATCTGGAAAATCTCGCGATGGGGCGCGTTGTTCGGGCGCGAGACGCTCGCCACCATCGACATTCCCTCCCTGATGGCAGTCGGCCGCGCGTCCTCCTCAAACGTCCGCGACGAACTAGTTGCCAATGGCGTCGATCCGCAGAAGGCGGCGGAGGCCGTACCGGCTGGCGACACGCCGTCAGAAGTCTTGGACACGACCACGGCCCTCGTCAGCATGTGGAACAGCGCCGAGGAAGTGCGGGCGTTTGACATAGCCGGCACGCTAGCCGCGTTTCCTCGGAAGCCCTGACCCATCTCAAATGCGGTCATTCCGGCGTTGCGGGCGAGGCGCCCAGCAGGATGAACATGCCTGCGAGGACCACGACGATAGCCACAAAGACCGTCCGGCCGCCCATTTGAGCTGGTTCGGTGATCGTGTAGCCGAAGATGCGCGTGGCGATCCACACACCGGCGGGGGGCCACTAGAGCGATGGCGGCCGCCAGGCCGATGAGCGCCGACAAGAGGAACCCGACCTGGGGCGGAAAGCCGAAGCGGTCGGCGTAGTGCTGTTGGACCCGGTAGACGCCGCCGGGAAACACAATGGCGACGACCACGGCGCTGGCCAGGAAGAGCGCAAGCCATGAGCCGACGCGGGCAGAGACGCTCATGACCCGAGCGCCCGATCGAGGCTTGCGACGGCGCCGCGGAGATCGTCGTCGAACGCGTGGACATAGAGATCCATCGTCGTCGCTAGCTTGGAGTGCCGCAGGATGGCCTGTACGAGCTTCGGCTTCATGCCCAGCGAGATGAGCAGCGTCCCGCAGCCGTGGCGAAGATCGTGAAAGCGAAGCCCCTGCGTCCCGTCGGGCTGACGGCGCGTCGGGATGCCCGCGCGCTCCGCGATCGGATAGAAGTGCCGACGCATGAAATTCGAGGCTCGGACAGGCGTGCCGATTTCCGTCGTGAAGACGTAGGCCGTGTCCTGCCAAGCCGACCCGGCTCGCAGGCGCTGCTCGATCTGCCGTGTCCGGTGCGCACGCAGAGCTGCGACCGCGCCGGTCGTGAGCGGGATGGTCGCAGCTGAGGCGAGGGTCTTCGGCTGTGATGCCTGAAGGCCGCCGCCCGTCACATGAATGAGCGTCTGTCGCACGGTGACCGTTGCGCTCTCTAAGTCGATGTCCCGCCACTGCACGCCGAACAGCTCGCCCTCGCGCAGACCCGTGTGGAGCGCGAGAACGACGGCCGCCTCGTACGGGTCGCCAACGGCGGCGCGCATGAGCGCGCGCGCCTCGTCGGGCGTCAGGACGTATGTCTTCGCCTTCGATCTCGTGACCGAATCGACGGCTGAGCATGGGTTGAAGGGCAGCACCCGGTCCTTCACCGCGCGCTGCAGGATCGTCGCGAGGGTGTCGCGCACCATCGCGACGGTGGTCTGCGAGACCCCTACCGCTGCGACCTTCGCGAGCATCGCACGGACGTGCTCGGGTGTGACGTCGCCGATCGCAAGCCGCCCGATCGACGGGTACACGTGGACGCGCAGGCGTGACTCATAGGCCGCCCACGTTGTCATGCGCAGCTTCCGAGCGCCGGCCTGAGCCTGTCGAGGGTCACGGTGCTTGAGCCACGTCCTGATGTAGTGCTCGAGCGTTTCACGCCGTCCGTCGACGCGAAGGCCACCGTTGCGCTCAGCTTGAGCAGCCTTCAGCCGCTGAGAGGCCTCGCGGTGCGTCCCGCCATAGATCGAGAGGCGCCGGCGCTTGCCGGTCGCGGTGTCGCGCCCTAAGTCGACGCTGCCCTCCCACCTGCCATCCCGTCGCTTGTAGAGCCCGCCGTCACCGTGTGCTCTTCTGCCTGCCATGCCCCGTACCTCCCTTTCGCTTTCGCGTGCTCGTCTCTTCGGGCGCCGCGCGGTCGCTCACGCTCGCCCAACCGAACGCCGGAACGTGACCGGCGTCGATCGCCGTCTGGAGCGTTCCTGGCTGGATCCGGTCGCGATGTGCGAGCGCGATGAATGCCTCCATGCTCGCCGCGTCCCATGGCGGTCTCGGCCCCGGCCATTCGCCGCGCCGCACGTCGCGGTAATTCCGAGCGAACTGGCTCACCTGCCAGGGCTCCCACTCGGGCATCGCTCGACGCAGAGCGAGGATGATCCTGGCCTCGTCCTTCGAGACATCCGGGTCGTAGAGGCTCGATCCGACGCGGAACGCGATCACCGGGAGCAGGAGCTCGCGCCGGAGTAGGCGAGAAAGGCGCGGCCCGGCCGACTCCCCGGCCCGCTAGCGCACTTTGCAGCGTCGGCCGCCGCATAACCCGTGTGTGTTGCGCATCACGTCGTGGGGGTCCGGCCGGCGGCTAGCCTCTGGCAATGGTTCGGGGAGTCCGACCTGGAGGAGGAACGCGGTGGGAATCGACACAGGGTCGGAAGGACCTCAAGATGCGCAGCAGGTGGACGACGCGAGGAGACGCGCCGTGGACAAAGACTTGGTCACCCTGGCGCGGGTTCTCTCCGCGTTGTTCATCGTCGGGAGCCTCCTCTGGATACCGCTGATGCTTTTCACGCTGCTTTTCTGCGGAGACGCCCCCGGCCTCTGCACAACGGCGCGGATCTACGGATACGTCGGCGGCGCGCTCGTTTCGCCCGTCATCTTCATAGTCGCTGCGGTCTTCGCAGCGACCTCGCGATGGCGTCGCTCTCTTGCATTACTGGCTATCGGCACCGCGTTCCTCGCCATCACCTGTTCCATCAAATAGACGTAGTCCCGGGAGCGACCGGTGACGACAGGGCACCGGGCCTCGGGAGGAGCTACGGCGTGATCGGCCGAAGGATCCGCTCGGACTCTCCCAGGAGCGGCAGGCGGAGTGAATCCCCAATACTTCGCTTTACCGGCGGGGCCGTTGGGCGCGTGATCAATGTCTTGATTGGTGGCCGCGCGTACTCGGACCTCGAGGATGCAATCGACGAGTTCCGCTGGGGGATCAGGGCGGCGATGTCGGGGGCGAAGACGATTGCCCCGCCAACAGCCTGCCCGTAGGTCTTCCTCAAGGAGGACGTCGGGAGACGGTGATCGTTTGCAGCTGTCAGCTAGAGTCCGCGAGTGGAGCCCATGACCGAGCGGATTGATCTTCGGTTGCCGAAGCAAGGCGCGAAGCTCTTGCCTGGTGGGAATCGCGTCGACACGGTCGGTGAATCGTTCTACGCGCAGGCCCTCATTGACGTGGTCGGTCTCGCCGGTGGGGATTTTGGCGCCACGATGATCTGGGCGTCACTTGTCCCAGATCCGGCGAATCCTTATGACTCGAACGCGGTGAAGGTCGTTATCGCCGACAAACAGGTCGGCCATCTCGACCGCTCGACCGCGATCGTCTTCGGCCCCGTCGCCAGACGGATCGTCGAGCTAGGTTGCGAAGTCCAGTGCGCCGCGATGATCGTCGGCCGAAAGGGAATGTTCGGGGTCGTGCTCGATCTCGGAGCTCCAGACGATTGCCTGAAGGAGCTGGGCTAAGGCAAGACCCATAGTCGGTGGTCGTCGCTGCCCGATGCGCGCTCGCGTTCGTCCGCTCGCCGAGCCTGCCGATTGTCGTCGTGAAGCGCGAGGAGCTAGTCACTCGATAGGATTCGCGCGTGCCCGACAACCCCCTGGCGGCCTATACGGACGACGAACTAGTGAACCTGAGCAAGACGGAATACATGCAGGCAGCGTCCGTGACCGTGGAGATGATGCGCCGCCTCCGGGTCTCGCTCAGGGAATTCGGCATGAGCGCCGATACGTGGTCGCGGCGGTTGGTCTGGATGACAGCCGTACTCATTGGGCTGACGTTCGTCTTGGTGGTAGTAGGAATCGAGACCGCGTACCTTGCGTGGGTGCTTCTCGCGCGCGGTTAGAGGTTTCGTCCCGAATGGATATCAGCAAGTTGTCGAACGCGGAGCTGCGCGCGATCCTGACGCGAAACCTCGCTGAAGGCGACAACTACAGCCGCGGATTGCTTCGCGAGCAGCTCGAGGCCGAGGAGCGCAACGAGCGCCCCGCGATCATGAGCGAGGAGACCTTGGCCTTCCGTCGCATCCTCGATCGGTTCGGCAAACGGTCAGAGAAGGCCGGCCACCTGCATCACAGCGGAAAGGTCCGCTCAGACCTGGGCGATGACGGGATCAGGATCTACGAGCTCTGGTGGGAGAAGGGCGACCACGAGCCGCTCAGCAGCATCCAGGTCCAAGCCGCGTTCGTCGCCGGTATTCATGCCGGCTCCGTTGCCGTCGCGCGCCAGTGGTTCAAGAAGTCGGCCGACTCAATGTTCGCCTACTACGCGCTCGGCGGCCGGTCGCCTGATTGGATCGAGCTAAACAGCAAGAAAAGGAATGGCAAGGAGCCGGCGTAGCATCGCCTTGATGTCTGCGACGGCCGCCTGAGGAAATGAAGGGCGGCCGTCGCGTTTTCGGCCATACTCGCCCGGCTGATGAACGATCCAGACGATGAGGAGTGGCGCCGGTCGCTCGACTGGGTCCTCCGAAAGACTCGTGACGCTCTCATGGCGGAAGGGAACTTCCGGCCCCCCAACCGGGCCGACGTTGAGACGTGGATTGAACGCCTCGACGAACTTCGGGCCGAAGCTGATAGGTGGCGCCGCCTCCGTCGCGGGGTCCTGGACCGCGACCCCGGCACTCTCGACGAGGTCCTCACGATGCGATTGGACGAGACGGACTCTTCCCGCTCGACCTAGATCACTCCGGCCAGGGCCGCGCGTATCGTGGGTGGTTACACTCTCCTCGCGGTGCTCACCGCTCGGAAGGTCGACGAGCTCGCGCAGCGCACCATCAAGGCGCTCGGACGTCTGACGCCGGAGCAGCGCGACGCCGCGGTGATTCAGATCCTCCGCAGCGACCCCGAGCTCGAGAGCCGCGGCCGCGTCCTTGTCCTGATTGAGGGCCGTCGCGGTGACGCTCTCGATCATCTCGTCGACGAGCTTCCGGGTTTCGGCGTCCATGCTGAAGCCGTAGGGGATCAACGGCCGGGGTGGTGCGTCCTGCGCCGCTTTGATCATGCGCCAGGTTCGGGCGTCATCGAGGCTCGTGATGCCAGGGTCGCTATCTTTTGTCCGCATCGGACTAATCCTCCGGTGTCGATGCCCCGGCGGCTCGCATCGCGCCCGGGGCTCTATTCGTCGCTCGTGCTACGTGCCGTTGACGGACTATTTGACGGACTAACACCCTCGACGGAGGGGTACGCGCATGGTCGGTAGTGGACGATTTCCCGAATGAGTGGACGGTGGTAGACCCTGTGCGTGACGTTCACATCGCAGAGGTCGCTGGTTCGAATCCAGCACAGCCCACCGAGCAGCTGTAGCGGGCACCTTTCCATTCGATCCACCCGTCCTCGTGCGTGCGATCCGGATCGTGATGCGTGAAGTGGATCAGCCCTCCTTGATCGTTCCATACGTACTCGCCGTGCACGATCACATCGTCCCCGATCGCGAGCGGGACGCGCTTGCCGATGTCAACGTTGTTCGTCACTAGCACGGTCTGCGTCGCGCCCGCGAGGCGGATCACGAAGCGCTGATGCGTTCCCGAGGGTCCGGTGTCGTCGGTCAGGAGCTGCGTGACCGAGGCTTCCGCGGTCACCCCGATGCCGGACCGATGCTCGGCGAACGCGCGTTCCACCGCGGCGTTCCCCGCGACGGTCGCGCCGCAGGCCGATGCGACGACGGCGCAGAAGACGATCGCTCGAAGGGCTACGAGCGCGGGACGCTGTCTCCGGGCAGGTGCATTAGCTTCTCCACGTCCGCGAGCCCGCGAATCCGGCGCGTTTTGGCGATGACCTCGACGATCATCTCTGAATCCTCGATCTCGCCGGGCAGGAGAACGATGCCGTTCTCCACACTCACGTTGATCGCTCCCTTCGGCACGTGCCGATCGCGGAAGAGCTCGGTCATCACTTTCTGCGCGAGGGTCGTGCCAGCTCAGCGTTCGAAGGTGTTGAGGAGGAGGCCGGCCGCTACGAGCAGCGCGAGCGCGATCACGACCACTATGGCCATCCGGCGGAAGTCCTTCGTGACGTAGCCCCGCTCCCACGCCGCCGCGCGCTCGAGCGCGGCGGATGGCGCGCCGACGGCGCGCGAGGTCCCGGTCCGCGATCCATAGCGTGTCGCTCGCGCGGGGGCGGCCGAACGTGACGGGTCTCGCTCCGGTGTTACCGGACGGACCGCCGACGCCCGGCGGGACGCCTCGACGGCCCGGCGGGAGCGCGCGCGTACGCGGTGCTTCTTTGCCACGGGAGGACGAGGATAGCGGACCCCGTATGCTCCGCCGCGAATGCACCTCGATGAGCAGACCCTCTCCACGCTCGTCGTCGCGCTCGCGGTCGCCGTCGTCGTGCTCGCCGTCTGGGTCGCCTGGCTGCACCGATCGGGCGCCCTGCTTCGCCGCAGGCTGCGCCGCCTCATCGGCGACGGCGAGGGCGCGGGCCTGGACGAGCTCCTTGATCGGCAGTTCCGGCGCCTGGACACGGTCGCGGAGCGGGTCGAGGCACTGAACCGGCTCCACCACGAGCTCGAGGGGCTTTCGCAGCGGAGCATCCAGAAGGTGGGCGTCATCCGGTTCAATCCATTCGCCGACACGGGTGGTGACCAGTCGTTCGCGATTGCCCTCCTGGACGCCGACGGGAATGGCGTCGTGCTGTCGAGCCTTCACGGCCGCGCGGACACCCGCGTCTTCGCCAAACAGGTGCAGGCTGGCCGATCGAAGCACGCGCTCTCCGACGAGGAGCAGGACGCGATCCGTAAGGCCCTATCGCCGGCAGGCGCGTGACCGGCGCCACGAAGATCGCGGACGAGCGCGCTCTTGCCATCGTGAACCCGGTCGCGGGGAACGGCGATGGCGAACGGATCGCCTACCGAATCGCCGCCGACTTCCGTAGCCAGGGCATGCGCGTCGACGTCATCCTCACGCCGGCACCCGACGAAGCGGCGCGGCTCGCGCGCGAGGGCGCGGCGGATGGGTACCAGGTCATCATCGCGGTCGGCGGCGACGGGACCGCGAACGAGATCGCGAACGGCATCGCCGGCAGCGGTGCGGCACTCGCGCTGTATCCGATCGGTTCGGGCAATGATTTCGCGCGAGCGCTGGGCTACCCGCGTCGCAGGAAAGATATCCCGCGTTTCATCCGCGCCGCGCGCCGCCGAGCGATCGACGTCGGCGAGATCAATGGGCGCATCTTCGTGAACTCGGCCGGCGTCGGCATCGATGGTCACGTCGCGCAGCGGATCGCCGCGACCTCGCGGGTGACCGGCAAGACCCTGGGCTATTTCGCGGGGTCCCTCGTCGGGATCGCCACGTACCGACCGCAGCCCATGCGCGTGCTCGTCGATGGCGAGCTGCACAGCGGGCGATTCCTTGCGGTCGTGGCCGCAAACGGAACGCATTTCGGGGCGGGCATGCATGTCGCGCCGGAGTCATCCCTCGATGACGGTCAGCTGGACGTCCTCCTCGCCGGCGACCTCTCGCGCTGGTCGTCGGTCGTCGCGCTCGGCAAGCTCTATCGCGGAACGCACGTCGACGGAAAGAAGATCGTGATGAAGCGCGCGCGGGTCCTCGAGATCGAGCTCGAACGTCCCTTGACGGCGCAGCTCGACGGCGAGACCACGGTCGCGCAGCACTTCTCCATACGCGTCCGGCCCGGGGCGCTCGAGGTCCTCACACGATGAAGCGCACGGACCCGCGCAGGACCCTGCCGTCGGTGGACGCGGTCCTACGCGCCGGACGCCCGAGCGACAGCGAGCGCGAGCGTTTCACGCGCACCGCCCGGGAGGTCCTGGCACGAG
>JALYSZ010000081.1 GCA_030854525.1 Chloroflexota bacterium
GCTTCGCGCTGATCGAGTTCAGGAGGCGCTTGAGGGTGCCGTCGTCCTTCTGAAGAAGCGCGTTGCGCACGACCGGAGCGATGTTGTCGGCGAGCTGCAGGTGCTTGTCGTCATCGAGAAGAACGAAGTTCTTCGCGACGATGCTCGGATCGCTCGTGAACAGGAGCGCGACGTCGATCTGCTTACCTTCGAGCGCCGTGATCGTGAGCGGGCCACCCGTGTCGAGCGGCTTGAAGTCCTTGAACGTGATCCCGTAAACGTTCTTGAGACCGAGAGCGCAGAACGGACGCGTCGGGCACTCCGCCGGCCCGCCGAGGACCAAGTCCTTCGCAACGGGCACGAGATCGCTCAGCTTCTTTAAAGATTTGGAGGTCGCCGTGGCCTGCGTCACGACGAACCCGTTTTGGTCGGTGGCCGCGGCGTAGTCGAGGACGGTGAGGCCCTTCGGGTCGAGCGCCTTCTGCAGACCGGTCTGCGTCTCCTTCGGATCCGTCGTCGGCTTGGCGATCTTGCCGTCTTTATCGACGAATGCCAGGAGCGTCGCCAGGTACTCGGCGTCCAGATCGATCTGGCCCGACTCGAGGGCTGGCTCGACGATCTCGCGGGCACCGAGGTTGAACTTGCGCGTGACCTTGTAACCGTTGGCTTCCAGGATCTGCGCGTAGAGCTCGCCCAGCGTGAGCTGCTCGTAGAAGTTCGTGGACCCGACGATGACGTCGGGCCGTGTGGCCGTTCCGCCGCTTCCGGCGCCGCCGCACGCGCTCGCCACGACAGCGATCGCAAGGAATACGACAAAGAGCGTTCTTCCGCGTTTCATGTGGGATCCTCCCCGGCCGTAGCGCTTAGGCTGCCGGCCTCGCGTTTGAGTATGAGCCGCTGATGTCCGCTACGAGCCTGAACGCCTACTGGATGGCGCGCATTCCCGGTGGCACGGTCGCGCGCTCGACTGCACTAAATGAGACTTCTGTAACGACGGCCAGGAGCGCCACGAGGAGCGCACCGGCCATGAGCTGGTCGTACTCCTGTAACGCGAGCCCGTCGACGATGAACCGGCCGAGCGCGCCGCCGGCGACGAGGGCGCCGAGCGTGGCGGTCGCCACCACATTCACGGCCGCCGTTCGGATCCCGGCGAGCATGAGCGCGAGGCCGAGCGGGATCTCGATCGACCTGAGGATCTGCTCTTCGCTGAGCCCCATGCCTCGTGCCGCATCGACCACATCGCGGTCGACCTCGCGCACCGCGACGTACGTGTTCGTCAGGATCGGAGGGATCGCGAGCGGCACGAGCGCGAAGACGGTCGGCCAGAACCCGAGGCCTAACCCGAACGAGATCGCGATGACCAAACCGAACGCGAGCAATGCGAGCGAGGGGAGAGCGCGTCCGATGTTCGCCACATTGATGGCGATAAAGCCGGCCCGTCCGGTGTGACCGAGGTAGAGCGCGATCGGCATGGCGAATACCACGGCGACGAGCACGGAGAGGCCCGAGAGCTCAATGTGCTCGAGGATGCGGACCGGGATCCCATGTGAGCCCTGCCAGTTCGCGGGATCGGTAAACCAACGCGCGAGGTCGACGAGAAGGCTCACGTCAGGCGCCTCCAAGGTGTGAGCTTTCGCTGGACAAGCACCAGCGCACCGTCCGCGAGCACGGCGAGCACGACTGACCCGAGCGCGCCGACCACGAGCGCGGTACTGAAGAAGAGCTGGATGCCGAGCAGGATGAAGTAGCCCATTCCGCCCTGACCGATGAGCGCGGTCACCGTGACGAGGCCGATAGTCGTAATCGTGGCCACCCGAATGCCCGCGAAGATCACCGCGAGCGCGAGCGGAAGCTCCACCTGCCAGAGGATCTGGCGTTCCGTGTAGCCCATGCCCTGCGCCGCGTTGCGGACCTCGGCCGGGACGCCGCGAACGCCCGCGACGATGTTGCGAATGAGGATGAGGAGCGTGTAGCTCACGAGACCGATCTCCGCGGTGAGGAGTGAGAGACCGGTGTACGGAACGAGTAAAGCGAAGAGGGCGAGGCTCGGAATCGTGTAGAGGATCCCTGTCGTCCAGGTGATCGGCGCGTAGAGCTTTGGAACGCGGAGTGCCACGAGCGAGAGCGCGAAAGCGATGAGGAACCCCACGACGACCGCCACCACGGTCAGCTGGAGGTGCTCCCCGACGCGTTGCCCGATGTCCCCAGCATGGCTTGCCACCCAATCCCACCGAATGAGTGGCTCGCCCGCGGTCACTTTCGGTCCTCGCTGCGGAGAAGCCTGCCGATGTGCGAGAGCGTCAACACTCCGAGGTAACGGTCGCCGTCGCGCACCATGCCCACCTGCGTCTCGGACGCGAGCATCTCGGCGAGCGCGTCGCGAAGGCTCATCGTCGGCGAGAGGACCGGCGCACCGTCGAGCCGCGAAGGATCGACCGGCGGGTCGAGGTCCGCGCCGCCGACGGTGAGGAGCGCGAGGCGCTTCAGGCCACGGTCGCTGCCGACGAACTGCGCGACGAAGTCGTCGGCCGGATGCGCGAGGAGCTCGGCGGGCGGCGCGTACTGCACGAGCTTGCCCGCGCGCATGATCGCGACGCGGTCGCCGAGCTTTATGGCTTCATCGATGTCGTGCGTCACGAAGAGGACGGTGATGCCCTGCGTGCGCTGCAGCTGGAGGAACTCATTCTGGAGCCGCTCGCGGACGATCGGGTCGACCGCCCCGAACGGCTCGTCCATGAGCATGACCGGCGGCTCGGCGGCCATGGCGCGGGCGACGCCAACGCGCTGCCGCTCGCCGCCCGAGAGCGACGCGGGGTAGCGGTTGCGCATGCGGGCGGGATCGAAGCCGACGAGCGAGAGCAGCTCGTCGACGCGCGCCCGGATACGCGCCTCCGGCCAGCCGAGGAGCTTCGGCACCGTCGCCACGTTCTGGGCGATCGTCTGGTGCGGGAAGAGGCCGACCTGCTGAATGACGTAGCCGATGCGCCGCCGGAGCTCGGTCGGATCCTCCTGAAGAACGTTGTGCCCGTCGATGAGGATCTCGCCCGAAGTCGGCTCGATCAGCCGATTCACCATGCGAAGCGATGTGGTCTTTCCGCACCCTGAAGGACCGATCAAGACAGTGATCCGCCCAGCGGGAGCGGTGAAGCTGAGATGGTCGACCGCGACGGTGTCGCCGTAACGTTTGGTGACCTCGCGCAGCTCGACCGTCGCGCCGCGACGTTCGGCCATCGCACCAGCATGACAGCGCGGCATGAAACTCGCTCCTAGAATCGGCTGCGATTCATCAGGGGAGTTGCATGAGTGGCGATCGCTGAGAAGAAAGTGCTCTATACCTTCCCGTCCGCGCCGGACGCGACATCACCGGAATGGGAAGGGACGCCCATCGGCGCGAAGAACACGATCACACGCACGAAGGGCCGGACGCTCGTCAGCGACAAGACCGTCGACCTGAAGCCGGGTCTCTTCAAGCGCCTCCTCGCGAACGCATTCGAGCACATCGCGACGGCGAAGGAGACGACGTACTCGCACGACGTGGTGATCCACGGACTGCGCGTCCGCGCGATCACCAACAGCGAGCACCTCCATGGGTACTGGAAGGACAACTGGTACGGCGTGGACGAGTGGCAGCGGATCACCGGGCAGAAGCCGGCAGAGAGTCCGGACGTCCTCGTCGTCGCCCTCGGCCGCGTGCCGAGCGAGGCCGAGGCCGCGTACTACTCGCGGCAGAACGACACCGTGATCTTCTTCAACACGAGCTACTACGGGCAGCTCAAGTCCTGGGTGCTCGGAGCGGTCGGGCGCAAGCTCGCGGTCGAGTACGGCATCCACTCGATCCACGGCGCCGTCGTGACGAAGGGCGGCAGGGGCATCCTCTACATCGCGCCGACCGGCACCGGGAAGTCGACCTCGACCTACGGCGTGATGGAATTCCCGGACACGCGCTTTCACTCCGACGACTGGGTGTACGTCCGCTACGCCTACCGCGCCAAGGACGGGAAGGTCTTCTCGCCGGCGCGGATCCTCGACGGCGGCGAGGAGGTCGCGAAGGGTTACCAGACGTACCGCTGGCTCGAGGACCACCGGTCGAGCGACGCGACCGTGATAGGTCGAGGACTCGACGACCGCGAGGTCACGGCGACTGCGCGCGACCTAGACGTGGACCATCCCGAGGCATACGCGTACACGAGCGAGAAGGTCTTCTACCTGCGGTCGAACCTGGTCGAGAACTTCCCGCAGGCCGCCTTCGACATGGTCCGCTCGCGTCTCGAGAACACGCCCGACGTCACGCCCGAGTTCATGGCACAGAACAAGGCGACGATCGACGCAGTCGCTGCGAAGCTCACTGGCATGAAGAAACCGCCGTTCGACAAGATGGAGGACAAGACGCTGCGGGAGACCGTCGGGCGGTTCTTCGCGTTCGAGAACACGCGCGCCATGCTCGACATCACGACCGTGTTCCCGAAGGAGCGTGTCTTCACCAACCCGATGGAGCCCGCGCGCATCCACGCGGTGATGCTCATCAAGCGCAACTTCGACGAGGACGTGGTGATCGAACGGCTCGCCATCGACAAGTTCATGGCACGCCTCCTCGTCGGGCGCACGCCCGCCGGTACGAAGGAGATCGTCTACAACTCGTACCGCGCGGTCGATGACAAGAGCGAGCGAGCCTGGATAGATACGATCGAGGCCCAGGGGGTAGACAAAATGTGGTCGGAGTACCAGAAGGCGAAGGACAAGCCGGAGACACTGAACGAAGAGATGGAGATGTTCCGGATGCTCTTCAAGTCGGCCGCCGCCTATGACCTGAACACGGTCCTCGAGAAGGACCAGGCCGTGACCTCGAAGATGGAAGCGGTCCACAACACCATGCGGGTCATCGTGAAGGCGCTCGACAACACGAAAGAAACGTTCCGCTACGGCATCGAGGAGTATCGGAAACTGCTCGACTGAGCGGCCAAGCGAGGAAAACCCGGGTCAAGCCGCAACATCTCCCAGTCGCTCTCGTTGCGGATGAAAATGTGCGTTCTGATCCGAAACGAACACCTTCTGCTCGCGCTCACGGCCGACGATAGAGACAGGATGAGTAGATGAACATCAACATTTTCGACAGCGCGATCATCATCGCCGCGATAGCCGGGGGCATCACCGGCGCACTCGTCGCCGTGGTCGTCTCACTTGGCGTGATCCGCGCGCAGCGCCATCTCGGCGGGACGACCGTCGGCGCGCCTCAATCGAGCACCGAGTGGCGAGTGCCGTCGGGTCCGCTGGCGCGGCATCTCGCGCACGCGGAACCTGCCGCGGCCCGGACCGACGAGGCGACGCGCCTGCCGGAGTAGCCATGTATCCAGCTGCGCCCCGCCAGGGCTCCCACCAGGGCGCGATGGTCTTCGTCGGAGTGATCGGCGTTGTCTTTGTCGTGATGTTCGGCTTGTGTGGCGGCAACACGGCGAGTCGCACCCAGCCGACGCCGAGCCCGACCGCGACGGCACCACTCCCCAAGCTCACCGAGCTGGACAGCGCGTGGGTCAGCCAAACGCCGCCGGCGCAGATCGCGGTGGGCGCCGAGACGGCCATCACGTTCAAGTTCCGCAACACTGGAAAAGCCGCGTGGGCGCGGGGCACTGGGTCGGAGGCGAGCCTTGGCTTCGTCGGTACCGCCGCCAAGTTCGATCCGAAAATGGCGGTGAACTGGCCGCAGCCGACGAGGCCCGCGGTGCAGACCGAAGAGGTCGTCGGGCCGAACGAGGTCGCGACGTTCACCTTCAAGGTCAAAGGCGTCGCGCCAGGTACCTACCGGATCGACGTGCGCCCACTCGTCGTGACCGTGGGCCAGCTCCGCGACCAGGGCGTGTACACCGAGGTGACGGTCCGCTAGCGGGCATCCGGTCGCGCTCCTCCAACGTAGTCCGGGTGTAAAGTCCGGGCGTCTGGCACGGGGTTTTGGGGAGGCGGACATGATCCCTGCATCCTTTGAGTACGCGGTCGCGCGCGACCTCGCCCACGCGATTCAGCTCCTGGCGAGCTCCGGCGGAGAGGGCAAGGTGCTCGCGGGAGGCCAAAGCCTGATCCCGCTCATGAAGTTCCGTTTGGCGCAGCCGGCCCTCCTCGTCGACCTCAATCGAGTCCCCGGGCTGGCGGAGATCACCGAGAACGGCGACCTTCGCATCGGCGCGCTAGTCCGCGAGGCCGACCTCGACACGAACGCGATCGTGCGGCAGCGGTATCCGATCCTCGTCGACACCACCCGTGTCATCGCCGACCCGCTCGTGCGCAACCTGGCGACGATCGGCGGCAACCTGGCGCACGCCGACCCCGCGAATAACCACCCCGCCACGATGCTCGCGCTCCGCGCGTCCGTCGTCGCGCAGGGACCCAAGGGCGAGCGCGTGATACCGATCGACGAATTCTTCGTCGATACGTTCACCACGGTGCTCGGCCCCGATGAAATACTTACTGAGCTTCGCATCCCTAAACCGCCCGCCCGAAGCGGTGGTGCGTATCTCAAGCTCGAGCGGAAGGTCGGCGACTTCGCCATCGTGGGGGTCGCCGTGATGATCGCGCTCGACGAGAAGGGCAAGATCGGCGCGGTGGACATCGGCTTGACCAACGCCGCGCCGACGCCAATCCGCGCGCGCAAGGCGGAGGAAGCGCTGCGCGGCCAATCTCCGGACGGGAAGGCACTCGCTGCGGCGGGTGCGGCTGCGGCCGCGGAATCAAAGCCGTGGACCGATCTGCGCGGGCCCGAAGAGTACAAGCGGGACATGATCCGCGTGCTTACGCAGCGTGCGATCCGCAAGGCCGTCGCCCGCGCTACGGGAGAAAACTAAATGGCTGTCCAAACGGCACCCACCACCAGCCGAGGGCAACGGACGCTCAAGATCCACGTCACCGTCAATGGCGTGGCGCACGACGTCGAAGTCGAGGCCCGCACGCTCCTCGTCCACTTCCTCCGCGAGAACCTTGGCATGACCGGCACTCACATCGGCTGCGATACGACCAGCTGCGGCGCATGTACGGTGCTGCTCAATGGACGCGCGGTGAAGTCGTGCACGGTCTTCGCGGTGCAGGCCGATCAAGCGACGGTCGCGACCGTCGAGGGCCTTGAGAAGGACGGCAAGCTTCACCCGATCCAGGAAGGATTCCACGAGGAGCACGGCCTGCAGTGCGGGTTCTGCACGCCCGGAATGATGATGACCGCGGTCGGCTTCCTCGCGACCAACACCAAGCCGACCGAGCTAGAGATCCGAGAGGCGATCTCCGGCAATCTCTGCCGCTGCACCGGCTACGTGAACATCGTGAAGTCGATCGACTACGCGGCGCGAAAGATGCGCGAGACCGCGGAAGGGAAGGCCTAGAGATGGCTGTCGAGATCGGCGGCATCGGCCACAGCGTCAAACGGAAGGAAGACGCGCGCTTCATTCGCGGCAAGGGCAAGTACGTCGACGACGTGAAACTGCCGGGCATGCTCTACATGGACATCGCGCGGAGCCCACTCGCCCACGCCCGCATCAAGAACATCGACACCTCGAAGGCCCTGGCGATTCCAGGCGTCGTCGCGGTCATCACCGGCAAGGACCTCGTTCCGCTCAAGCTCGAGTGGATGCCGACCCTTATGTCCGACAAGCAGATGGTCCTGCCGACCGACACCGTCATGTACCAGGCGCAGGAGGTCGCCGCGGTGGTGGCGACGGAGCGCTATATCGCGGCCGACGGCGTCGATGCGATCGAGGTCGACTACGAGCCGTTGCCGGTGGTCGTCGACCCGATCAAGGCTCTCCTGCCGGACGCTCCGGTAATTCGCGAAGACCGCGAGCAGAAGAACAACCTTATCTGGCATTGGGAGGTCGGCGATAAGGCCGGCACCGACAAGGCCTTCACGGACGCTGAGGTCGTGGTCAAGCAGGACCTCTACATCCCCCGGATCGTCGTGGCGTCGATCGAGACGTGCGGGATCGTGGCGAGCTTCGACAAGGTCGAAGGGAAGCTCACCGTCTGGATGACGACGCAGGCGCCGCACGCGATCCGTACGGTCATCGCGCTCGTCGCCGGTCATCTGGGGCTCGCCGAGCACAAGATCCGCGTCATCTCACCGGACATCGGCGGCGGCTTCGGCGGCAAGGTGCCGGTGTATCCGGGATACGTCCTCGCCATTGGCGCTTCAGTACTTACCGGACTGCCCGTGAAGTGGATCGAGGATCGGGCCGAGAACCTTCAGGCGGACTCGTTCGCGCGCGACTACCACATCAGCGCCGAGCTGGCCGCGAAGAAGGACGGCACGATGCAGGCGCTCCGCGTCAAGACGATCGCGGACCACGGCGCGTTCGACGCGGCCGCGAACCCGTCGAAGTACCCCGCCGGGCTGTTCCACATCATCACCGGCTCGTACCCGTTCCAGAAGTCCTTCGTCGAAGTGGACGGCGTGTACACGAACAAGCCTCCCGGAGGCATCGCATACCGCTGCTCGTTCCGGGTCACCGAGGCCGCCTTCACGATCGAGCGGCTCGTGGACGTGCTCGCGCTCGAGCTGAAGAGGGACCCAGCGGAGCTGCGGATGCAGAACTTCATCCCGCCGACGGCCTTCCCGTACAAGTCAGTGCTTGGCTGGGAGTACGACTCGGGCGACTACGGACGCGCACTCAAGCTCGCGATGGACAAGATCGGCTACGCCGAGCTGCGCAAGGAGCAAGCGGAGAAGCGCAAGCGCGGCGAGCTCATGGGGATCGGCATCTCGTCGTTCACGGAGATCGTCGGCGCTGGGCCCTCGAAGGACTTCGACATCCTCGGCATCAAGATGTTCGATTCCTGCGAGATCCGCGTGCACCCGACAGGCAAGGCGATGGTCCGGCTCGGGGTGAAGTCGCAGGGTCAGGGTCACGAGACGACGTTCGCGCAGATCGTCGCCGAGGAACTCGGGCTTCCGGTGGGTGACATCGCGGTCGAGGAAGGCGACACGGACACGGCGCCGTACGGCCTCGGAACCTACGCAAGCCGGAGCACACCGGTCGCGGGCGGGGCCACGGCGATCGCGGCGCGGAAGATCCGCGAGAAGGCGAAGCTCATCGCTGCGCACCTGCTCGAGGCGAACCCCGACGACGTCGAGTGGAAGGATTACAAGTTCCAGGTCAAGGGTGTCCCGACAAAGTCGAAGACGATGCAGGAGATCGCGTTCGCCGCCTACACGAATCACCCACAGGGCATGGAGGCCGGGCTCGAGGCGGTCGATTACTACGACCCGCCGAACCTCACCTACCCCTTCGGCTCGTACATCTGCGTCGTCGACATCGACCGCGGGACCGGCGAGGTGAAGATCCGCCGATTCGTCGCGGTGGACGACTGCGGCACGATCATCAACCCGATGATCGTCGAGGGGCAGATCCACGGCGGGCTCACGATGGGTCTCGCGCCCGCGCTCTACGAGCAGATCACCTATGACGACGCCGGCAATATCCAAGGCGGCACGTTCATGGACTACCTCCTGCCGACGGCTATGGAGACCCCGAACTGGGAGACGGCCAAGACGACGACCCCGTCCCCGCACCACCCGATCGGCGCCAAGGGCGTCGGCGAGTCCGCGACGGTCGGCGCCCCGGCGGCGATCGCGAACGCGGTCGTCGACGCGCTCGCGCACCTGGGCGTTCGGCACATCGACATCCCGATCACACCGTGGAAGGTGCAGAAGATCCTGAAGGAAAAAGGCGTGGCGGAGTGATTTAGGAAGGATGCGATTCGAAGGCACGCTCGACATAGCCGCACCGCGCGATCGGGTGTGGTCCTTCTTGACCGATCCGAAGCAGATCACGACGTGCGCGCCGGACGTGCAGAGCCTCGACATCACCGACCCGCGCCACTTCAAGGTCGTGGTGCGGGCCGGCGTCGGGCCGATCAAGGGAACGTTCTCGATGAACGTGGAGTTCACCCAGCTCACAGAACCCAGTCAGGCCTCTGTGCTGGCGCGCGGTCAGGCGCCGGGCAGCGCCGTCGAGATGCGAAGCACGATGGAACTCGCGGCGCTCGACGGGACGCGCACCACGATGAAGTGGTCGAGCGATGTCACCGTCTCCGGGATGATCCAGCAGGTCGGCGCGCGACTAATGCAAGGCGCAGCCGATAAGATCACGCAGCAGGTCTTCGCCTGCATCAAGGCCAAACTCGAGGCGCCGGACGCTGCGCCCGCGGCAGACAGCGTGGCGCGGTGACGACCATCGCCGCACAGCCAGAGGCGGGCCTCACAACGGGATACGCCGATGTCGCCGGCCATTCGACGTGGTACGCGGACTCCCGCAGCGCGGGCGAACCGCTTCTCATGCTCCATGGTGGTCTCTCCCACAGCGACGCGATGCTCAGGAGCATCAAACCGGCACTCTCCGATCGCTTCCGCGTCGTCGCGTTCGATCGCCGCGGCCACGGGCGTACTGCCGACACCGAGGCGGCCTTCCACTACGCCGACATGGCGACAGAGGCGATCGACGTCCTCGAGACGCTCATCGGCGCTCCTACACACCTCGTCGGCTGGAGCGACGGCGGGATCGTCGCCCTGCTTGTCGCGCTCAGCCGCCCGGAGCTGGTCCGTTCGCTCGTCCTCATCGGCACCAACTACAACACCGATGGATGGATCCCTAACGCAAGTGGCGACTCGCCCAGTGGCGACTCGCCTTTCATGGCGACGGCTAGGAAGAGCTACGTCGAGCGGTCGCCGGACGGCCCAGCGCATTTCGATGTCGTCGTCAAGAAATCCGCCGCGATGTGGTCCACCGAGCCGACTCTCCGGATCGACGATCTGCGGACCGTTTCCTGCCCCGCGCTCGTCATCGCCGGCGACGACGACCTCGTAGCGCTCGCCCACACGGCGTCCCTCTACGAATCGCTACCAAGGGGCCAGCTCGCCGTAGTCCCGGGCACTTCTCATGCGGTCGTGCTGGAGAAGCCGGACTTCGTCAGCCGTCTCATCGGAGATTTCCTGAGCGCGTCGGGAACGCCTGAGACCCGCTTGCCGGTGCGGCGCCGATCCGCTGGAAAATAGCGTGACCGGCGACCTCAGCAACGACCGCGTCGCGCGCAACCTGCTGATGCTTCCGCGTCTCCTTCGGCGAGCCGGAGTCCACGTCAACGCGGAGCGCGCTCGCGTCTACCTCCAGGCGATCACTGAGATCGACCTCGAGCGCCCCGAAGACGTACGCGCCGCGAGCCGCACAGCCCTCGTTTCGAGACAGGCCGACCTCGCCGCGTTCGACATGACCTTCGACCTTTTCTGGTCGCTCCTCCGCGGGGGGAGCCTCTCGACGCCGGTCCAAAGCGCCCGCCGTCCGAAGGCGGAGGCCGGCCAGATCGAAGTTCCACTCGGGGAGGTTCCGAGCCGGATGTCTACGGCGATCCAGCGCACCGTCCGCGTCATGGCGAGCCCGACCGAGCTGCTCCGCACGACCGACTTCTCGGCTATGACCGCCGCCGAGCGGACCGCGGCAGCGCGGTTCCTCGAGCGTTTGCAGTGGTCGCCGGGCCAGCGCCCAAGCCGACGCTTCCGCTCCTCGCGAGATGGCTCGCGGCTCGATGCGCGGGCGACGCTCAGGAAATCGCTCGCCGCGCAGGGCGAGCCCGCAGTGCTCGTCCGCCGCGCGCGTCGCGTCAAGCGGAGACCGCTCGTCATCCTTTGTGACGTCTCCGGCTCGATGGAGGCATACACGCGTCTCCTCTTGCACATGTCACATGCGCTAGCGCGAGGCTGGGGGCGCGTCGAGACCTTCACGTTCGGGACCCGCCTCACCCGCATAACCCGACAGCTGCGCGAGCGCCGCCCCGACGCCGCTCTCGCGCACGTGTCGCGCGCGGTGTCCGACTGGTCGGGCGGGACGCGCATCGGCGACGCGCTCCATGAGTTCAACCTGCGGTGGTCACGGCGGGTCCTTGGCCGGGGCGCGGTCGTCTTGCTCGTGACCGATGGTTGGGAGCGCGGAGATCCGACGCTGCTCGAACGCGAGGCGGCGCGCTTGCAGCGCGCGGCCTACCGCCTCATCTGGCTCGATCCACTCTCGGGCACGCGCGACTATTCGCCCGACGCCCGCGGCGCGCGCGCGCTGAATGCCCACGCCGACGACCATCTCGCGGCAAACACCCTCGACGGACTCGCGCGCATCGCGGAGCTTCTCGGGCGCGTGGCCCGCGGGCGCCCGGTGCGCCGGGCGAGTGCCGCATGACGGCCTCGTTCTTCGAGCTCGCCGCCGAGCTTCTCGCGCGACGCGAGCCTTTCGCGACCGCGACCGTCGTTCGTGCCGACCGGCCGACGTCCGCGAAGCCAGGGGCGAAGGCGATCATCACACCCGACGGCAAGCTCACCGGATGGATCGGCGGAAGCTGCGCCGCGCCCGTCGTGATTCGCGAGGCCGTTGCCGCGATCGCCGATGGCGAGGCGCGGCTCATCGAGATCTCGAAGACATCCGCCGCGCCACGACCTGGAGTGCGACACTTTCCAATGACGTGCCACTCCGGCGGCACGCTGGAGATCCATATCGAACCGCTTCTTCCGACCGAGCAGCTCGTCATTCTGGGAAAGACCCCTGTCGCGCGGGCGTTGGCCGCGCTCGGGTCGGCGCTCGGTCGCTACGTAGTCGTCGCCGAGCCGAACGTCACCGCTGTCGACTTCCCGACCGCGGACCGTATTACGAGCGATCTTGCGGACGTCAACGCCGATGAGCGCACGTCGATCGTCATCGCGATGCGCGGCGACGCCGACGAGGATCCGGCCGAGGAGGCGCTCGGGACTCCGGCAAGCTACATCGGACTCGTCGCGAGCCAGACCCGGGGCGACGTGATCCGCGACACGCTCGCCCGGCGTGGACTCGGCGAAGAGCAGCTCCAGCGACTCATGTACCCCGCCGGGCTGGACCTGGGTCACGTCAGCGACGAGGAGATCGCGCTCTCGATCCTCGCACAGATCCTGATGCACCGGCATGCACGGCAGTCGATCTCGAACGCTCCGACCCACCAGGGGTTCGAGCCAATGTCCGCCCCGGCCCAGGCGGTCGACCCGATCTGCGACATGACCGTCGCGATCACCCAGACGGCGCTCCGCGCCGAGTACGAGGGCACCACCTATTACTTCTGCGGCGAAACATGCCTGCGTCGCTTCCTGAAGGATCCCGCCGCCGCGCTCGCGGCGACGCGATGAAAGAAGTCGCGGCCGAGCTCGAGCAGTGGCTCGCCACGGGCGAGCCCGTGGCCATCGCGACGGTCGTCCGTATCACCGGCTCTGCCCCACGCCCGCTCGGCGCGACGCTCATCGCGCGGGCCGGAGACAAGATCGCCGGTTCGGTCAGCAACGGTTGCGTCGAGTCCGCGGTGTACGAGGAGGCCATGGCCGTGTTGAAGGATGGCCGGCCGCGCGTCGTCAACTACGGGATCAGCGACGAATTCGCGTTCACGGTCGGGCTGTCGTGCGGCGGCTCGATCGACGTCCTGATCGAGCCGGTAGGCGCGTTGCATCGCGCGGCGCTCGAAGCCGTCCGAGCCGAGCGCCCGGCGTTGCTCGTGCGCATCGTCGCACCGGCCGACGGCGCCGGCACGGTCGCGGTTCTGACCGACGACCGCGCCGAGGGCTGGTCGTCCGAGCTCGCCGAGCTCAAAGTCGGCGCGCTCGCTGCGCTCGGCGACGGTCGGTCGCGCACTATCACGACCCGCCTCGGCGAGAGCGAGGCGACGATCTTCCTCGAAGCGGTCGCGATGCCACCGCTGCTCGCGATCGTCGGCGCCACGCATGTGGGGCAGGCGCTCGCGCACCTGGCGAAGGCGGTCGGGTATCGGGTGGTCGTCGCCGACCCGCGGACCGCACTCGCCAACCCCGAGCGCTTCCCCGGCATGGAGATCCTTGCCGCGTGGCCCGAGGAAGCGCTGGCGACGCTGCGCTTCGGGCCGAGTTCGGCGATCGCAGTCCTCGCGCACGACGAAAAGTTCGATCACCCGGCGCTCCTTGCCGCCCTCCGGAGCTCCGCCGGATACATCGGCGCGATCGGCAGCAGGACGACGAACGAAAAGCGCGTCGCGTGGCTGCGGGCGCAGGGCGTGGCGGACCGCGACATCGCGCGCGTGCACGCACCGATCGGACTGGACATTGGAGCGAGCGGTGTAGAGGAGATCGCTCTCGCGATCCTCGCCGAGATCGTCGCGGTCCGGCGTCACCGCAGCGGTCGCAGCCTCTCCGCCGAGTCGGTTCTCGGTGCCGCCGCAGATTGATGGCAACCCGCCGCAAATCGGCGGCGTAATCCTCGCGGCGGGTGCAGCTCGACGCTTCGGGGCCCAGAAGCTGCTCGCGCAGCTCGACGGTCGACCGCTCGTCCAGCACGTGATCGACGCGGCGAACGCCTCGTCTCTGGAAGAGATCGTGCTTGTCGTCGGCACGGACGTGGACGATCTCGTCGGCCACGTCGAGCTCGGTCGTACACGGGTCGTTCGAAACCCAGACCCCTCTCGGGGCCTAGCGAGCTCGCTCCAGGCGGGCCTCCGCACGCTCGACCAGCGCCTGCATGGAGCGCTCGTGCTGCTCGGCGACATCCCCGGCGTAACCTCGGCGCTCATTGACGAACTCGTCGCCCGCGGGCGCGAGACGCGCGCGTCAGCGGTTATTTCGGTCTGGCGCGGGCGTCGTTCGCCGCCGGTGGTTCTTCACAAGAGCATGTGGGCCGACGCGTTCACGCTTCACGGAGATATCGGCATGCGCGACGTGCTCAACGACAAGGACGTCGTCGAATTCACCGTCACGGACGCGCTGGGCTCGCTAGACGACATCGACACGCCAGAGGATCACGCGCGCGTTTCGCGGAGGGCTAGCTCTTAGGGCGCCTCGTGCACGCGTAGTTCGAGCAGAGCGATCATCCCCGTTGTCCCGGTTGCAGTCATCGTGAGCGCCGAGCTCGTTGTATCGAGGCGGCTTTCAGTCACCTCGATCATCGGCTTGCCGTCTATAAAGACCACGTACCCGGGGGTGCGCACCAGGACCATCAGCTCCATCGGCGCGTTCGAGGTGTCACGCAGCGGTACGGCATTGCCGAGCAACTCCGTGACGCCGCTGGGATTGTCCTGGTAGACGAGGTCGGCCGAGTGGCTGGACAGGTTCACCCGGAGGGCGACGCTTCGATCTCCGACCGCGCGGACTCGCCAGAGCAGCGTTCCGTCCGTTGCCGGCGTGCTGGAGATCACCGCGACCGCTATGAACGGCGCCGCGAACTCCGGAAACGTGACGGTCGCCGCGCCCGATTCCTTGAAATTGAATGTGAGGGCGCCTTCGGTACGGACGTAGGCACCGCCAGTGGTCTCAGTCGCGAACGACCCCTGAGTCACGCTCGCTACCCAGATGGGCCTACCCAGCGGAACGGCCTGCTGCGGCGGGACCGAAGAGTCCGTCGCGAGGAACAGTCGGAACGGAAACGAGGTCAAGACGAAGAGGATCAGAAGCACGCCAAGGATCGACCCCGCGATCGCGACAACGCTGGGGCCGCCATCGCTCTCGCCCGACGCGGCATCAGCCGGGGTCACCTGCGCCTCGGGGAGCGCGGCCGCGAGCCGAGCGCGTGCCGCGGCGGCGCTCGCCGCGGTCACGCGCACCACGTAGGTAAAGACGCTAGGAGCGGTCTCCGCGGCCGCGGCGATCGCGGTCACCGACCGATCGGCGCGGATCACCCGCAGATGGAAGGCGAACACGGCCCCGGCCACGGCGGCGTCCATCGCGAAATGCCAAATGTCGTGCCAGGTCGAGAGCGGGAAGTCCGCCGCGAGGGCCGCATTGAGGAGCCGGTACAGCGCGGCAGAGCCGAACACGAGGAGACCGATCGCCCCGCCGAGCACGGCGAGGTAGAGATAAGCGCGCCGCTGCGGTGCGCGCCGCTCGGCTTCGTCGAGCCTCCGCCGCGCCTGCCACCAATGGAAACCCCATGCGGGCAGACCGACAAGGACGAGGGAAAGGTACGTCGCGATCTCGCCGTTCTGATGCGTGTTCATCCCCAGGAGCTGGCTGCCCAAAACGCCGACGGTTCCAGCCGCGCCGATGGCGGCCATCGCGAGCCCAAAGGCCGCGACGACGTAGGTGTACGAACGTCGGATAGCGGCGGCGCGAGCGAGCTCGGTCTCACGTGCGGCTTCCGCCTCGACCACGCGACGGTGGAAGAGCCAGAGCGGCCCGAAGATAACAATCGTGCTGGCCCAGATTCCGATGGAGTGGACGAGGCTCGTGTACTGCTCCTGGAGGGGGTCACCCAGGAGCCGCCGGATGATCTCGGCCGCGCCGAGGGTCGCCGAGACGAGCACCACGATCGCGGAAAGCCCGACGATGAAATAGATCGCGAGCTTCCGAATGACGGATCGACGCTCGATCTCGCCGTCCGCCCCCGCTCGGCGCAGCCCGCGCTGGAGCGGAAGCCAAGTTCCAAGCCACAAGGCGAGGCCGGCGAGGATGGGCGGGATCTGGTTGACCAGCTGGAAGCGCAGCATCTCGTCGCGGGTAGGTACCGCTACGCCCGGCGGTCCGAAGAATTCGGTGCGGTTCAGCGGCGAGATGGCGTCAGCGACAACGCGATCCCAGAGGCCCTGCAGCGTGAACGCGGTCGAGAAGGCCGCGAAGAACAGGCCGATGACCGCGAGCGCGTACAACGCGAGGTGGCGGATTTCGGCGGCTCGGCCACCGATGACCGTCGCGCGTCGATCCGACAACGAGATGCGAACGTGGTACGCGAGCGCGCCCGCCGCGGAGAGCGCCATCGCGCCGGCACCCACGGCGCGTGCGCGCCACTCCGGCTCGATGAAGAACCCAGGAAGTTCGCCGACGAACGTGCCTTGGAGGATCAGGCCGAGCGTCCGCTGGCCGTAGCCGAACACGAGCAACGCCGTGACGAAGATGACTAGATGCACGTAGAGGCTTCGGATCGCTGAGGCGCGGGCCGCGACTTCTCTGCGTGCGGCACCGTCCGCCGCGCGGAACGAGAGCCACCAGGCCGGTCCGCCGACGGCGAGCAGCGCGATCGCCAGGCTGGCCTGCTCGCGGTAGAGCTCGCGCGGGCGGCTGAAATCGCTGAAGACGAAGGGCAGGCCGGTGAAGCCACCGGATGGCGCGTTCATGGCGATCTCGGCGCCGACCCGCAGGAGGTTCGCCACGGCGAGGACGATCATGTGGATGGCGACGAGCGCGACGATGTATAGGTAGGCGCGCTGCACGGCCGGGAGAGTGCGGCTTTCGTTCATGAAGGTCGCATCATGCGCCTCGAAGGAGCGCGAAACGTGAGGATGGTGACACTGTCGATGAGTCCTGTTGCCGGGACGGCCCCCTCGGGCGAGGGGTAGGGTCGCGACCTCCATGGAAGGAACGGCCGCTCGACCCCGAGCACGCAGACTGGCGCGCCTCGTCGCCTCGCTGGTCGCGGTCGTTCTCGTGGCCGGCGCGGTCGGCTACCTGGGGGTCTCGTACGTCATTGCCGACCGATTCACCCACGCGGAACGCCACCCGATCGCGCGCGGGCCACAAGTCGTCGGCGCCACGTACGAGGACATCGCCTTGCGCACGAGCGACGGCCTGACCCTTCGGGGTTGGTTCTTTCCGGTCCGAGGGGATCGCGCCGCCATCCTGATCCACGGCCGGCACGCCAACCGCGCCGAGTACGAAGGTCGATCCGAGCGCATCGCCAACTTCCTGATCGCCGACGGCTTCAGCGTTCTGCTCTTCGATCTTCGCGGCCACGGCGATAGCGACGGGGACCGCTTCTCGCTGGGCCAATTCGAACGCCTCGACGTCGCTTCCGCGATCGACTTTGTATCGCACCGAGGTTTCTCAGAGAGCCGCATCGCACTTCTCGGCATCTCTTTGGGCGCCGGCACCGCGATACAGGAGCTGCTCCTCCACCCGAAGGTCGGGGCACTCATCTCTGATTCGTCCTACACCGATGCGGCGACGATCGTCGGAGAAAAGCTTCAACAGGAGGCCGGTGTGCCAGGCTGGTTCACCCCGGGGGGATTCCTCATGACTCGGATCTTCTTCGGTTTGGACCTGGATCAGGTGCGTCCCATTGAGGTAGTGCGTTCGCACCCCGAGCGCGCGATCCTCTTCATCCACTGCGACACCGACGGGCTGATCCCCGTCCATCACGCCCAGGATCTCCGCGCGGCCAGCGCGAATCCGGCAAGCGCGCTTTGGATCGCGCAAGGTTGCGAACATGCCGCCGCGAGCGACAAGTATCCAGCGGAGTACCCCATGCGGGTGCTCGCGTTCCTCGACTCGCAGATCCCGGTGGTCGCGGCCAGATGACGACGACGACGGACAACCGCCGGCCGCGCGGGCGCAAGCTGGCGCGGACCGTTTCCGCACTCGTGGCGGTCGCGCTCGTCGCCGGAGCGGTCGGCTATCTCTCCATCTCCTACGTCGTTGCCGAGCGCTTCACGCACGTTGCCCGCTATCACGTCGGTCGAGCGCCGCTGGTCGTGGCTCCGACCTACGAGGACGTGGCTCTCCGAACGAGCGACGGCCTCACCCTCCGGGGCTGGTACTTCCCGACCGGCGGGGATCGCGCCGCAATCCTCGTCCACGGCAGGGACGGCAACCGCATCGGCGGCGAGAACCGGACCGGCGAGAAGATTGCCGACTTCCTTATTGCCGATGGCTACGACGTGCTGCTCTTCGATCTCCGCGGTGCCGGAGACAGCGAGGGCGATCGATTCTCCCTGGGCTACCAGGAGCGCCACGATGTCGCCGCCGCGATCGAGTACGTGAGCGCCCGCGGAATCCGGGAAGACCGGATCGCGCTCATCGGCATCTCCATGGGGGCGGGCACCGCCCTACAGACACTCCTGCTTCATCCGAACGTCGGACCTGTCGTCGCCGACTCGTCATACGTCGACGCTCGCACCATCACCAGCGAAAACCTCGAGAAGATCGCCGGTGTCCCAGGCTGGTTCACTCCTGGCGTCATGCTGCTTTCGAAGGCCATCTTCGGACTCGACGGCGATCAGGTGCGCCCGAAAGAGGTCGTGCGTGCCAAACCCTGAGCGTCCGTTCCTGTTCATCCACTGCGACGGGGACGAGCTGGTCGCGGTGCACCACCCGCGGGAACTCTTCGCGGCAAGCGCGAGCAAAGCGTCGCAGCTCTGGATCGCCGCCGGCTGTCAGCATGCGTGGGCCTTCAACGAGTATCCGGTCGAATACCAGGCCCGCGTTCTCGCGTTCCTCAAGTCGCAGATCCCTCCGGTCGTCGCCCACACTCCGCAGCGAGTTATCCCTTTAGGGTCGACCAAGTAGGTGAAGGCGCTGATCGTCGCTGCGGTCATGCTCGCGGCGTGTTCGCCCGTGTCGTCCGCGCCCAGCGCCACGCCCGCAGCTCGAGAAACCCTCGTGCCGACAGCCACAGCGTCCCCGACGCCTACGGTGGCGGCGGGTCCCACTCGCTACGTCAACGCGGAGCTCGGCTACAGCGTCGACCTGCCGGCAGGATGGCGTCGCGCGACCTGCAGCGAAGAGATCGCCAAGACTTCACCGCCGCTGACAGCGTTCGACGTCTTCGTGGGCGTTCCTGATTCACAGGAGGTCATTCGCGGCGGCGTGCGTTTGATCATCGTGAGCGTTACCACAGCCGAAGGGGTGACTGCAGAGGCCTGGCTGAAACGAAACGCGTCCCAGCCTGGCGCGCAGATTGAGCCGGCCACGCTGGGCGACCGCAGCGGCGCGCGGAGCTTTCTGGGGGCGACCGGACATACATATGCATTTGCGGTTGCGGCCCGGGGTCGGATCTACGCGATCCAACGGACCGTACTCGAACCGGCCGCTAACTTCGGGATCGAAGGCCAGGAGCTCGAGGGAATGCTCACGAGCTTCCGAGTACTGGATGACGCGACGGTCGATCGTGGTCCCATTGCGACTCCAACCCCGCGAAGTATCGAATCGCTCGTCGACGCGCTCGCAGACGCCTTTGCAAGAAAAGATCCGATCGCGATCGCAGACACGATGACCCCATGCGTTGGACTTGACGGTCAGGACATGCGCAGCCGAACCGCTTATGTGACTACGATCGAAGCCGAATTCGCCGCTGGCGCGTCGGTCCAGGTGTCAAAACCAATCGAGAGCGACCCCCTCTTCGGACGCGTCATACGATCGACCTTCTCCACGCCAGGGAAGCCGACCCGCCGCGTCGACTTTCTTTTCCGAGAGGATTCTGGTCGTTGGTCTGTGGTTGGCGTTCTGAACCGCCGGTAGGAGCTTTTCCGTCCCTAGGCTTTCTTCTCTTTCAGCAGCGAGCGCCCGCGTTCGCGGAGCGCGGCTTCGGCCTCCGCCGCGAGGCGCTCGACGAGCGCTCCGGCGGGCTCGATCGAGTCGATGAGGCCGGCGTCCTCGCCCATGAGCAGGGTGCCGCGGTCAGCGTCGCCCGCCGCGCGCGCCGCTTGTAACGACTGCCGGACCTCCGCCAGGTTCCTTCGAAGCTCGCCTTCGCGCCCGATCCACTCTTCGATGAACGCGTTGCGGAGAACGCGGGCATACGCGCCGGGCCAGACCTGCCCAGCCGCGATGTCTGGAATCTCGCTGATCAGCGTGTCGTGCCCGTCGCTCTTGAGGATCGCGCGCTTGTAGCCGTCGGGGAACGGCGCCTCATCCGTCGCCAGGAAGCGCGTCCCGAGAAGCACCCCGTCCGCGCCGAGAACGAGCGCCGCCGCGATCCCCGCGCCGTCGGCGATGCCGCCCGCGACAACAACGGGGATCTCAGGGAGCGCGCGTATGACCATCCGCGCGAGCGGCAGCGTGGCCATGACGCCGACATGCCCGCCGCCCTCGGTCCCCTGCGCTACGACGACATCGGCGCCGGCCTCCGCCGCGCGCTTCGCTTCATCGAGCGTGTCGGCTTGATGCATGTGCAGCGCGCCACTCGCGTGGACGCGCTCGGCGAACGCGCGCAGGTCGTACTCGGGTCTACGCCACGCGCTCGCGACGACGCGCGGACGCGCTGCGAGCACGGCGTCGACCTGGGCTTCGGACACCAGGAAGAGCAGGAGATTGAGGCCGAAGGGGCGGTCTGTGGACGAGCGGATGCGCTCGACCGCGACGCGGATCTCATCGGGCGTCATCGAGCTCACGCCCAACGTGCCGAGGCCACCGGCCCCGCTCACCGCTACGACGAGATCCGCGCTCGTCGCGCGAGACATCCCGCCGAGAACGATCGGATGACGGATGCCGAGCAGTTCAGTTAGTCGTGTCTTGATCAAAGCCGCTCTTCCCCGAGGCCGAACGGTAGCCGCGATTGGTGCTCAGCGCGAGCGGCTCTCCGCCTGTACGATTTCCTTTCGCGCGGAGGTCTTGGGGAGGGCGTTCTGACCCACACCGTCACGCTGATCCCGGGCGACGGCACGGGCCCGGAGATCGTCGAGGCGACCCGTCGTGCCATAGAGGCGACCGGCGTGAAGATCGAGTGGGACGTGCACGAGATCGGCATGCCCGCGATGGCGAAGCACGGCACGCCGTTCCCCAGGGAAGCGCTCGACTCCGTGCGGCGCAACCGCATCGCCCTGAAGGGACCGCTCACGACCGAACTTGGCACGGGCTTCCGCTCGGTGAACGTCGCGCTCCGCAAGGAGTTCGACCTCTACGCGAACCTCCGACCGGCGAAGACCTACCCGGGCGTGCAGGCGCCGCGCGGCGACGTCGACCTAGTCGTCGTGCGGGAAAACATCGAGGACCTGTACGCGGGTATCGAGTTCGACGTGGACTCGCCCGAGGAGCACGAGGTCCAGGCGGTCATCGAGCGCCTCTCGAAGACGAAGATCCGGGAGCACTCGGCACTCGCGATCAAGGCAATCAGCGTCGAAGGCTCGCGCCGAATCGTGAAGTTCGCGTTCGAATACGCGCGCGCGAACAAGCGCAAGAAAGTGACCGCAATCCACAAGGCCAACATCATGAAATTCGCCGACGGGCTATTCCTGCGCATCGCCGGCGAGGTGGCGAAGGACTATCCCGAGATCCAGTTCGAGGACCGGATTGTCGACAACATGTGCATGCAGCTCGTCGTGAAGCCCGACCTCTACGACGTGCTCGTCGCGCCCAACCTCTACGGTGACATCGTGAGCGACCTCGTCGCAGGTCTCGTCGGCGGTCTCGGGGTCGCACCTGGCGCGAACATCGGCGAAGGCGGCATCGCCATGTTCGAGGCGATCCACGGCAGCGCGCCCAAGTACGCGGGACAGAACAAGGTGAACCCGATGGCGCTGATGCTCGCGGGCGTGCTCATGCTTCGCCACATCGGCGAGCGCGAGGCGGGCGACCGGCTCGAAAAAGCGATCGCGTCGGTGGTCGCGGAAGGCAAGGACGTCACGTACGACCTCAAAGCGGATCGCGACGATCCTTCGGCGGTGGGAACCAAGGAGTTCGCGGACGCGGTGATCAGGAGAATGCGCAACTGATGCCCACTCAGGATCCGAACAACCCCAAGCGCCACATGTACACGACCGGGAGCCGAGGCGAGTTCCAGTTCGGCTTTTCGCGCGCCATCCGGCACGGCAGCGTGGTCCGGGTTGCCGGGACAGCCGGGATCGGAGCCGATGGCAACGTCGTGTCCGACGACGTCGTCGAGCAAATGCGCGCGGCCCTCGAGACCGTGAAAGCATCGCTCGAGGACCTCGGGTGCACGATGAGCGACGTGATAATGACCCGCGTGTACGTTCGCAATGAGCACGACATCCAGAGCGTCGCGGTCGTGCACGGGGAGACCTTCCGCGAGATCCGCCCGGCGTCGACGATCGTGAAGGTCGACTTCATCGACCCGCACATCCTCGTCGAGATCGAGGCGGAGGCTGTCTACGGCGGGGCGGACGAGTTCCCTGACGGAAAGCCGAACAAGAAACGATGAGCACGGTGAGGGTCGTCGTCACCGGAGCGACCGGCCAGGTCGCGTACGCGCTCCTTCCGCGCATCGCGGCGGGCGAGATGTTCGGTCCCGATGTCGAGATCGACCTGCGGCTCGCGGACATCCCGCAGATGATCGACAAGGCGAAGGGCGTGGTGATGGAGCTCGAGGACGGGGCGTATCCGTTGCTCGAGCACGTGACCGCATCTGCCGACCGCGCCGAGACGCACCATCGCGCGGACTGGCTCCTGCTCGTGGGGTCGGTGCCGCGCGGCCCGGGGATGGAGCGTGGCGACCTCATCCGCAAGAACGGCCCGATCTTCGTCGACGAAGGCAAAGCGATCCAGCGGTATGCGTCGTCGTCGGCACGCGTCGTGGTAGTCGGGAACCCGTGCAACACCAACTGCCTCATCGCGCGCGCGAACGCGCACACGATCCCCGACGATCGCTGGAGCGCGATGACGCGTCTCGACCAAAACCGCGCGCGCTCGCTCCTCGCGGCGAAGGCCAGCGCGCGCGTGCGCGATGTGAAGAAGCTCGCGATCTGGGGCAACCACTCGGCGACCCTCTACCCCGACTTCACGAACGCCGAGGTGAACGGGAA
>JALYSZ010000088.1 GCA_030854525.1 Chloroflexota bacterium
GGCTTGGGCACCGGCGGCACGGGCGCGGTTGCCGGACAGCAACCGGTCACCGGGCGCATCCTCGCCGTGAACGACGGCTCGATCACGGTCGCGGCAGTCGACCGTGCTCTGGGTGGACCGAACGCACAGGCCTCGGCTTCGCCTGCGACGACCTCAGAGATCGTTCTCGTCGGCACGAGCACGCGGATCGTGAAGACGACCGAGGCTGACGTGAAGCTCAGCGACCTAAAGGTCAACGACCAGGTCACTTTCATCGGTACCACCGACGCCACCGGGATGGTGTCCGCGACCGCGATCGTCGTCGGCTCGACGAACATCCTCGGTCAGCTCTTCGGCTCGCAGACCGGCAACCCGGGGCTCGGGGGCGGCGCCCGACCGAGCGCGAGCCCGACCAAGGCACCGTAGCGCACTCGACTAGCGTCAACGCGTGACGCGCGAATTCCGGCTGCCCGACCGGACCTATCTGCCCGCGATCTTCGAGCGGCTCGCGATCAACGAGCAGGACCAGCATGAGGTCCTCGCCGCCTGGCCCGAGCCCGACAGGGATTCGGAGATCTGGCGATCGCTCGACCATGCGTACGAGGCGCTCGTTACGGACATGGGCGGATTTGCACCACTCGAGCTGCCCGGCCCCGCCATCGACTCGACGCCGCTCGGGCGCTACTTCTTCGTGTATGTGTACCTCGCGGCGCTCGCCGAGGTCCGCCGCTTCCACTCGCAGCGCGGGATACCCGACGAAATCTCGTGGGCAACCCTCTCGGACCTCGGCCGCAACCTGAAACGCGATCGGCTTCTACTTGGCGATGGCGGTCTACGCACGAGCGGTTGGCTCACCCTGCACTTTCGGGGCTCGATCTATCAGCTCGGCCGCCTTCAGTTCGACCGGAGGGATCCTTCCCGTGCAGCCCATGGCGTCGACTCGACCGGCGATGGAGACCCCGCACTCGGCGTCCACATACCGGAGACCGGTCCGCTCACCCCGGAGTCGTGCGACGACTCGCTAGGGCGAGCGCAATCCTTTTTCGGTCGCCATTTCCGGCAGGCGGCACCACGCATTGGGATCTGCACGTCGTGGCTGCTCGATCCACAGCTCGCGGATTACCTCGGACCTGAGTCGAACATCATGCGGTTCCAGCGCCGCTTCGAGCTGATCGGCGAGGGCCACGACGGCGACGCGGCTGTTCTCCGGTTCGTCTTCCATCGCATCGCGCCGAACATCGATGACCTGCCGCTGCGCACGACGCTCGAGCGCGCGATCGTTGCGCATCTACGCGCTGGAAAACATTGGCGGAATCGAACCGGCTGGCTGGAGCTGTGACGCCGGGTCTTGCCGGCGCGTCATTTCACATTTTTTCGGGCGCGCTGACTCCAAGCAGTCCGAGCGTCTGGCGTAACGCAACTTGCACCGCTTGCACGAGTCGTAGGCGCGCTTGAGAGCGCGCGACATCGGTTTCGTCGACGACGCGGTGGTCGCGATAGAAGCCGTGGAACGCACCGGCGAGCTCGAGCGCGTACGTCGTGAGCTGATGGACGCCGTAGTGCTCGCGAATGTCGTCGACCAGTTCGGGAAACCGGAGGACCAGGCGCACGAGGTCGAGCTCGCCCTTGTCGATGAGCAGCGAAGTGTCCGCGCCGTCCGTGTTGATCCCGCGCTCTGCGGCGGTGCGCAGGATGCTGGCGATGCGGGCGTGCGCGTACTGCACGTAATAGACAGGGTTCTCATTCGATTGCTGCACCGCGAGCTCCAGATCGAAGTCAAGCTGTCGGTCCGCACTCGATTGCAGGAAGAAGTAACGCGTTGCGTCCCTGCCCACTGACTCGATGAGCTCCTCGAGCAAGAGGAACTGGTTCGTACGTTTCTGCATCCTTTTGAGCACGCCCTCGTGCAGGAAGCGCACGTATTGATAGAGGACGACCTCGAACTTCTCAAGCAGGCCCAGCGCCTGCATCGCGGCGCGCATCTGAATGAGGTGGTAGTGGGTATTCGATCCCCAGATGTCGACCTTCTTGTCGAACTTCCGATCACGCAGCGACTGGACGTGGTACGCGATGTCCTTGCCGAGATAGCCCGGCTCGCCATTCGAGCGAACGAGGACCCAGCCCTCTTTGTCGTCGACTGCCTCGCTCGCCTCGAACCAGACAGCGCTGTCCTTGTCGTAGACCTTGCCGAGCTTGCGCAGGTCGGCGAGCGTTTTGTCGAAGTAGCCCGACCGCATCATCTCGGCCTGCGAGAACCACGTGTCGTACCGGATGCCGAGCATCGCGGTCACGCGCTTTGCCTCGCGCAGGACCCACTCAACACCTTCGGGCGCGAACCGCTTCGCCTGTTCCTCGAGCGCGAGCTTCATCCACTTGTCGCCGTCTCGCGCTTTGATCTCGGCGGCGATGTCCTTCACGTACTCGGCGGGATATGCGTCTGGGGGGATCTCGATGTCCTCGCCATGAAGCTGCCTGTACCGGATCGCAATAGAGCGGCCGAACGTGTCGAACTGCGTCCCGGTGTCTTCGACGTAGTACTCGCGCTCGACCTTCGCTCCCGCGAACTCGAGGACCGACGACAGCACGTCACCGAGCGGCCCGCCGCGCGCGTTCGCAACGGTGAGCGGTCCGGTGGGATTCGCGGAGACGAACTCCACTTGTATCCGCTTGCCGGCGAGCGCCTTCGAGCGACCGAACTCTGCGCCGGCGCGCACGATCTCGTCGACCTGGGCGGCAAGCCACTTCTCGTCCAGGCGGACGTTCACGAAGCCGCTCAGGTCTTCGACAGCCGCGATCGGCGGAGCGACCCGCACACGTTCGCGGATCGCCTTCGCTATCTCGCGCGGAGGTTTGCGCGCTTGTTTGGCCAGCTTCAGAGCGACGTTCGAGGCGTAGTCGCCGTGTTCAGGATTGCCAGGCCGCTCCACCTCAATCGGGACGCCGTCCACGTCGGGCCAGCCGAGCTCGGTCGAAGCGCGCGCGAGGCCGTCCTTGATCGCGGCGGCGATCTGATCGCGCAGGAGGGTGCTCACCCGCGCGAGTCTGGGACAGCGAGCGTGTGTCCGCCAACGTCGCCACTCGGCTCATGCGTCGCGAAGAGGCGCCAGGTGACGAACGCCGCGAGCCCGTAGGCGACAACCAGAGTGACGATGTTCACTGTGAAACCGTCGGGCCCAAGCCGCACGCGGATCGCCCCCGAGAGGATCGCGCCGGCCGCGTTCGCCGCGCTCCACGCGAGCGCTAACACCGCATTCGCCCCCGCGCGCTCCGCCGGCGTGAACGACGAGAGCTGGAAAGCGTTCACCGTGCCGCTCGCGCCGAACATCAGGAAATGCCGCACGGCGAGCGCGCCGACCGCGATAGGCAGCGCGCCGGTGAAGCCAGCGATGAGCGCGAAGGGCAGCGAGAGCGTCTCCACGAGGACGATGGACGGGATCGCGCCGAGACGCGAGGCGACGAATCGGCCGTGGAGGAGCGCGCCGATGCTCCCGGCGACAGCGAGGACGCCGAGAAGCAGGCCCAGGGCCGAGAACGGCACGCCATAGCGATCGACAAAAAAGAGGTTGACGAACGGAAGGAAGCTGCCCGCGCCGAAGCCAAAGAGGATCTCGATTGCGAGAAAGCGCCGGACGAGGTCGTTCCGCGTCGGCGCCGCGAGGGTGTGCTGGGCGACGGGGACCGCGCGGATCGCGAGGATGGGAACGATCGAAGCGGCCGCGATGATGCCGCCGCTCGCCACGAGCGCGCGTAGCACGAGCAGATCATCCGGTCGAGCGCCCAGCAGCGCGGCGACCGGCGTCGCGAGCGCGCCGGCGATCACGCTCGAAAGGAACGCGGCCGTCGTGCCAAGCGCGATCTGCTGACCGAAGCGAGTGGCGCGCCGCGCCGCATCGGTCGCATCCGCAAGGAGCGCCGCACCCGACGAGCTCGCGATGATGCCGCCGAAGCCGACGAGCATCGCCGACAGGAAGACCGCTGGGAGCGAATTGAAGATGAGGATCCCGAAGAGGCCGAACCCAGTGAGCGTGCCTCCCAGAAGAATCGCGGCCCGGCGCGAGCGCCCTCTGGTGAAGATCGCAGCCGGGATCGCGCCGCCGACGACACCGAGCGCCTCCGCGCCGGCGAGGAGCCCGATCGCGAAATCGTCGAAGCCGAGCGATCGGTACAGGAAGTTCAGGTAGAACTGCGCGACGCCCAGCCCGAAGCTGCCCAGCGCGGCGGCTGACAGATAGAGGACGGCATCGCGCCTGCCCAGGGGCAGGGGCCCGAGGTTCGTCCCTATTGTGGCTGGCCGAGCGTCACGTCAACAGTTTGCGCTTTGCCGTCCCGGATGAAGGTCAGCTTCACTCTGTCGCCCGGCCGGAATTTGACCATCACGCTCGGCAGCGGATGCTCCGCGTCGATTGCCTGGTCATTCACCTTCGTGATGATGTCGTTAGGATGGATCCCGGCCTGGTCGGCAGGCGACCCGGGCACCACCTGCGTCACGATGATCCCTGTCGTACCGCTCGGCAGGCCGAGCTGAGCCGCTTGCCGCGTCGTGAGCTGCTGGTACTGGATCCCGATGAACCCGCGAACGACCTTGCCGTTCTTGATGAGCTCGTCAGCGATCTGGCGCACCGTGTTGCTCGAGATGGCGAAGCCGAGACCGGTCGCGTTGCTCGCGACGAGCGTGTTGACGCCGACGACCTGATGCGTCGCCGCCCAGATGAGCGGGCCGCCAGAGTTGCCTGGGTTGATCGCCGCATCGGTTTGGATGAGATCCTCGAGGACGACTTGCGCCGACTCGGCCACGCGGCGTCCCTTCGCTGAGACGATGCCCTGGGTGACGGTGTTCTGGAATTCGCCGAGGGGGCTTCCGATCGCGACCACAGTCGAACCGATCGGCACGTCATCGCTGTTCGCGAGCACCGCGGCTTTCAAGCCCTGCGCATCACGTGGAACCTGCAGGACGGCAACGTCCGTCGACGGATCGCGACCCACGAGCTTCGCCGAGACCTTCTTGTCGTCGGAGAAGACCACGTCAAATGCGGCGCCGGCGCCAGCCGTCCGTGCGTCTTCGACGACGTGGTTATTGGTGATGATGTAGCCCTGCTGTGCATCTACGACGAAACCGGAGCCGCTGGACTGCGGCTGGCCATTCGAGGCGTAGTTGATGACCGTCACAACGCTCGGCAGGAGATCTTGAACGACCCCGACCGTCACCTGATCGAGCGCGGTGCTGATCGGTGCGGCACTGACCACCGGAAGGCCCGACGCCACACTCGGCGTCTGGGTCGCCTGGGGAGCGACCCGGGAAGTCAGGTACGTCGCCGCGGCGCCGCCCGAGATCCCGCCTATCAGAACCCCGACGAGAAGCAGTGCCGCCGCCCGTCCGCCACTCACGCCGGAGCTACCTGCGCGGAGCCCTCGCTGGTTCCGCGCCCGCCCCTGCCGCGGCCTTCCGACGTCGAGCCGTCGGGCGGACGGCGTCCGGCTCGACCATCTGGCCAACGGCGGTCGCGCGAACCTCGAGGTCCACGTGGGCGTCCGGCTCGATCGTCACGTTCCACGTCGATGCGATCTCCAGCTGCTGGTAGACGCGTTCGAAGCCCTGCTCGGAGTTGGTGATCGAGTAGATAGGCCGGGTCGTCACCTCGCACGGGGGATCGATAGCAATCGCGATGTCAAAATGCCGCGATTCCGAGTGAACGGCGATTTCTGACACATGCCGCATGTCGATCGGCTTTCCGGCGGTCGTCTTGCGCGTTCCGACCGTGATCACGTCAGCCGGGTTCTGCTCCGAGAGAAGCCCGACGTTGGACGAGCTGGTGAACTGAAGGCTTATCGCCTCCTCGCCATCGTTGCGTAGGCGGTAGCGCACTCCCGCGGCCAGCCCTTCGTCGGCGATGCGGATGTCCTTGCGGACCCCAAGACCGGGAACGCTCGCGAGGGCCCGCGCGGGCGGCTCGAGGATCAGGCTCACGGTGCGCGCCTCGCGCTGCGGAGTCAGCTGGTAGTAGTAGGCGTGCAGCATGACTGGCTCGGCCTTGCCGACCCGGAAGCTGTCCTGGAAGAACGCGCGCCGTGCGACGTCGTACTCGAGGAGCTTCGACAGCCCGCGCTCCCGGGCGCGCACCGCATCGTGGATGGACTTGGTCTCTTTCTCGGCGGCTTTGCCGACGAGCACCTTGCCTGTTTTCTCGGCGCGACGGAGCGCCTCGTGCTCCGCCTCAGGGCGTCGCGCGAGGGTGTCCACGAGATTGGTCGCCGACGCGTAGATGTCCCACTCGATGACGGCACCGCCCTGAACGTGCACGAAAACGGCGCCGGCGTTGCCGCGGAAGATGTACTCGTCATAACCGTCGATGTCGTAGTCGCGCTGCTCGCCGGCGGCCGTGCGGCGCTCCGACAGGATCCGTTCCGCCTTCAGGAGCGACGCGTACGCGTCGGCGCGGAGGTGCGGGAAGTAGATGCCGCCGAAAACGCCGTGCCAGTAGACGTCGTTCCCTTGCGCCCGCCACAAATTCTGCTGCGCCTGACGCACCTCGGCCGACGCGTCGAGGATGCTCCGGCGCGCCAGCTCCTCGCTCACGATGAGCATCCGCTTCTGCAAGCCGTTCGACTCGGGGTACTTCGCGAAGAAGTTCCGCCAGAGCGGCGCGCTCACCAGGGCTGAAAGATCATCACCGAGCTTGTTTCGCGCCTGCTGGTACCGCTTCGCCGCGTTCGGCTCCAGCGCCCACTCCGCCATCTCGGGGTACGAGCCGCCCGGGATGTAAATCCGTTTCGCGGGCTTCTGGAAGATCCACGCGTCCTCGAGTGTCGTCGTCTGAATGAAGTCCGCCTGCGCGATCGCCGAGAAGAATTGCTCGAGCCACCCGTCCTTGTGTACGCGCTGGTAGGTCCCTGGCCACGCTCCGAACTTCTCGCCGTCGTCCGCGTAAACGACGAGACGCGCGCCTTCATCGGCCCGCGCGCGCAGCTCTTTGATGGTCTGGCTCACGTCGCGGAACGGAATGAGGTAGCGGAGCTTCACGCTGCCGGGGAAGACGATTACGGGGAGCCCCTGATCCTCGGTGACATATGACTCGCCGAGGTCCTGTGGGCGGAGTCCCGCCTGCAGGAAGTGCTCGTCATCGAGAACCGTGTACGCGACTCCCGCTTCTGCGAGAAGCGACGGAAGATGCGGCTCCCAAACCCGTTCGGTGAGCCACGCCCCGAGCGGGCGCTGTCCGAAGATCGCGTGTACCCGGTCGGAAAGCGCCCGAATCTGGGCGACGCCGTCGCGCCGAGGCACACCGACAAGAACCGGCTCGTAATAGCCGCCGGAAAGAAGCTCGATCTGACCCCTCCGCACGAGGTCAGAGAGGTCGCCGATGACGTCAGGGCGGTTGGCCTCCAGCCAATCGAGCAGCGGTCCAGAGAAATGGAGAGTGGCCTTTACTTCGGGGTGCCGATAGAGGGTGGCCACGAGCGGGGCGTACGCCCGTTCGGTCACATCCTGGAACACTGACGGGAAGTTCCCGGCCGGCTGGTGCTGGTGAAACACCAGCGCCAATCGCAGACGATCGGCCACTGAAGACGCATTTTACCAAAAATGGTTGTGGCGTACGGTGTCCGTACAGAAAGCTTGGCTGCTTGTCGACGAACTCGACATCGAGCCGTTAGGCACTCAGGCTTGAGCCAGTTGTTTGGACGCCTGATCCTCTACGGTGCGCTGGCTCTCGCGCTCGGCATCGTGATCGTGAGCGCGTGCGGGCCTCAGCCGGAGGCCGGCTCGTCACCGACGCCGACGCCAAGCGCGTCCGCTTCCCGGTCACTGACCCCGACGACCGCGCCCACCGCGGCGGCTACCGCGAGACCGAGTGCCTCGGCAACAAACGCCCCGACCGTGGCGCCAACGGCAGGATCTTCGCCCGCGCCCGCCTGCCCCCGCACGACCGGGGGTAACGCAAGCAACCAGGCTCAGCTCGTTGCGGTCCGGATCGCTCACCAGCCCGGATTCGATCGGCTCGTGTTCGAATTCGGTCCGAGCACCGCCCCCGGCCCATTCGGGATGCCCGCCTACACCGTCGAAACCGCGAGCTCGCTCTCCGGGCCGAGCGGGCAACCGGTGACCATCACCGGCAACGCCCTGTTCGGCGCGCGATTCCAGAACGCGTCGACGCAGAACCCCAACGGGACGCCGAGCTATACCGGCAGCGCCGACCTCAAGCCGACCACGCCGCTCATAAAAGAGGTCAAGCTCGTCGAGGACTTCGAGCGCGTCCTGCTCTGGGGCATCGGCCTCGACCACCTCGCTTGCCCGAAGGTGAGCGAGCTCGCGGGGCCTTTCCGGGTCGTCCTCGATTTCCCCACGCCTTGACCCATAATTAGGTCTCCGCAAGAACTTTCAGGGGAGCGCTCGATCGTGGCCGAAGCCCAAAAGCTCAGCGTCCGCCCGCGCGAGATCCTCGGTAAGAAGGTGAACGCCCTTCGCCGGAAGGGTCTGCTGCCGGGCGTCGTCTTCGGGGGTCACACCGATTCGACACCGGTCGAGACCGATCTCCACACCTTCGAGCTTTCCTACCGTCGTTGGGGCAACACGACGCTCCTTTCCTTGACTGGGCTGGACGGCGGCGAGATCCCCGCCCTGATTCACGACGTGAGCCGCGATCCAGTCAGCGGGCGCATGCTCCACGTGGACTTCGCCCGGGTCTCCCTGACAGAGAAGACCCACGCCGATGTCCCGCTCCACTTCGTCAACGAATCGCCTGCCGTTCGAACACTCGGTGCGGTCCTGCTCCATGCGCGCTCCGAGGTCTCCATCGAGGCGTTCCCGCAGGACATGCCCCGGGCGATCGAGGTCGACCTTTCTGGACTGCTGGAGATCGACGACGCGATCTTCGTCCGCGACCTCGTCGTCGACGCGACCTTGATCCAGATCGAGAACGACCCCGACGAGCTCGTGGTCAAGGCCGTTCCGGTGAAGGTCGAGGCGGAGCCGACGCCGGCCGAAGTTGCTGCACCTGCCGAGGGTGAGGCGGCCGCCGTGGGCGAAGACGGCGAAGCTGCCGCACCGGTGGCTCCTGGCGCCGAGGGCGCCAAACCCGCAGCACCCGGCGCGAAAGCCGCGCCGGCTGCGGAAGGCGCAGCCAAGGGCGCAGCTCCAAAGAAAGAGTCCGGGGCGCCGAAGAAGGGCTAGCTCCGCCGCGACGCCGGGTGCCCGGCGGCGCAGTGGGACCCGAGACCCTACTGCGAAGCAGCCGGCGAAGGCGAAAGCCGAGGCCGGTCCGTGGTCGAGGGAGGGGCCCGCGAGCACGCCGGGCATCCGGCGGCGCCGGCGTTACGTGCGGAAGTCTTCGAGAGATGCGTCGGGAAACGGGTTGTCTGCGCGCTCCAGGCTTCGCAGCTCGACCTCGTCGTCGTTCGCATTACCCGAATGCGCGAGCGCCACGGCGCGGCGGAAGCGATGCGCGTGCGAACGGAAGCGCTCGACGGCGTAGTCCGACGCCTGGCCCGTCGTGACGAGGAACGGCCAGTCGCTCGACTGGGCGAGCAAGAGCTCGCGCACCGCCTGACGCGCGGCGCGTTCGCGGAACGGATCATCGCGAGGGGCCGACGCTCGTAGGCCATCCATTTCTCGGGCGAGACGCCCGAGCTCGTCCCACATCCACGCCGTACCTTCGTTCAGCCATGTCGAGTGATCGTTGTTCTTTCCCCACGATCCTTCGGAGAGCGCGATGCGCTCCTTCGGTGGCTCGCGCTCGAGGTACTCGGCGGCGGTCGCGACGCGCACGCCGGACTCGGTGAGCTCGCGGAGCACGAGGCCGAGCCAATCCACGCCTTCGAACCACCAGTGACCGAAGAGCTCGCTGTCGAATGTCACCGCGAGGAGCGGGTCGCGACCGTCCGCGCTCCGACCGGAGATCTCATCCCGAATCACGTGCACGAAATGATTCGCGTGCTCGCGCACGCGTTCGGCCGCCCGATCCGGCGAGTAGTCCTCTTTTTCTCCGAGTCCCTTGTGGACCGACGTCACACGCCAATAGCGCAGCCCGCTGGTCGTGTCCTTGCGATGGAACTCGCGATACTGGGCGTCGCCGGGATAGCCGCTGAACGCCGACCAGACCTGACTGGAAACGCGGTCGTGCCGCGCGATCGCGACCACATCGGATTCGCCCACGTAGTACGGACGCAGAAGATCGACGTCGCTCGACGTTGGTGATGCCGTCATGACCTGGACGCGCTCTTCGTGCGGTGCCCATCGACCGAGCTCACTCTGCCCTCGGCGGCGCGCGACATCGCCGGCGGGGCGCGCGTGCCCCGGTAGAAGGGCGGCGTCGGTGAAGAAGTGCGTGATGCCATGCGCCGCCAGCGCTCTCTCGAGACCGGGCGTGTAGGCGCACTCCGGCAACCAGATGCCCGTCGGCTCGAGCCCGGTCAGGCGACGCGACGATCGGCGGCCGATCCGGAGCTGCGCTTCGACCGACGCGCGATCGAGTAGCGGCAGGTACCCATGGGTCGCGGCCGACGTGAGGATCTCGACGTGGCCACTCTTCGCGAGGTCGGCGAACGCACCGACAAGGTCGCGCCCGAAGCGCGAGCCATACGCCTCGCGCAAGCGGCGATAAGAGCCGACGTAGAACTCGGCGAGAGCGACACGTTGATCCCCCGCCTCGCGGAAGCGCCGAACGTCCCTCTCGGCGCGGAGCACCTGGTCGTCGATGTACTCGAGCGTGCGGACATTGATGTCATGGTCGGCGAGCTGCTCGATGAGAATCGGGGTCAGCCCGATGACGATGCGAAACGGCACGCCGGCGTCGCGAAGGTCGTGCAGGAGGACGAGCAGCGGAAGGTATGTGCCGAGCACGGCCTCGTGGATCCATTCCTCGCCGTGCGGCCAGCGTCCCGCACCGCGGCAATAGGGCAGATGCGAGTGCAGCGCGAGAATGAAGGTCCCCATCGCTACGTACTGTCCCCCAGGGCGCCGGTCCGAGCCAGCGACGTCGCTCCCCCAGCCACCACCGGGCGGGAGCGGTACTGTAGGAGTCCTCACGGGGAGGTGTGTCAATGGTGCGATCCACGAGGCCTATTGCCATCGTCGCGCTCGTAGCGCTACTCGTTGCGACCGCGTGTTCTGGTACAGGGACAACAGGAGGGTCGTCGGGGACGGCGCCACCCGGCAGCCAGATCACAGTCATGTCGCTCTGGGGCGGCAGCGAGCAGGAGGCCTTCCAAAAGGTGCTCGACGCCTTCAAGACGAAGACGGGCGTGACCGCGAACTTCGAGTCGCAGCGGACGAACTACTCGACGATCCTTCAGACGCGAATCTCCGGCGGCAACCCGCCGGATGTCGCGATCATCCCGGGCATCGGGTTCCTCCGCCAATTCGCGCGACAGGGATCTCTCAAGAAAGTGTCCGACGTCGGCGTAGACCTGAACGCGATCAAGGGCAACTACCCACCGGGAATTCTCGAGATCGGTCAGGTCGACGGGACGCAGTACGCGATCATGGTGAAGTTCAACAGCAAGAGCACCATGTGGTTCCGGCCTGACAAGTTCAAGACGCTCGGCGTCACGGCCCCCAGCGACTTCGCCGGTTTCACAAAGCTACTCGGCGACATCAAGGCCAAGGGTCAGGCGCCGATGGGTCTCGGGGCCGCCGACTCGTGGACGCTCACCGACTGGTTCGAGAACATCTATGCGAAACAGGCTGGTACGGAGAAGTACGACAAGCTCTTCAGCGGGACGCTGCCCTGGACTGACGCATCCGTCGCCACAGCGGTGGACACCATGAAGCAGGCGATCAAAGAGGATTACGTCGCGGGTGGCATCACCGCCGCTCTCGGACGCAGCTTCACTGACGGCATCGGCCAGGCGTTCGCCGCGAACGGTACGGCCGTCATCTACTACGAGGGTGGGTTCGTCGGCGACATCGCGACGAAGCAGACGAACACCGCGCTCAAAGTCGGCGACTCGATCGATTGGTTTGACTTCCCGGCCATCGGCAGCGGCAAGACAGTCACCATCGGCGGCGACGTCATAGCCGCATTCACGACCAAGCCGGGGGTCAAAGAGTTCCTCAACTACATGACCACGGCTGACTCGGGGGCCGTGTGGGCCGGCACCGGGGCGATCATCTCGCCCATCAAGTCCGTCCCCGCGAGCGCGTATCCAAACGACCTCGCGAAGCGAGAGGCGGCGCAGGTCGCAAACGCGAGCGCGGTGCGGTTCGACGGCTCAGACCTGCTGCCTTCCGGCGGCGGGGACAACCTCGGCGCGGCGCTCCAGACCGCCATCCAAGGCAAGACCGTCGACTGGGCGGCATTCGAAACAGCGATGCAGACCAAGTGGAAAGCCGAAAAGTAAGCAGCTCGAACTGAGTCCACGGAGCGGGCGGGCACAGGATGTTGCCCGCCCGCTCCTAACGAACGGAGACAGATGGGGCTCGCGCCAACACCGGTAGCGACTCGCGAATTTCCCGCACGAGCGGGCTTGGAGGCCGCGCGCAGCGCGCGTGGCCCAGAGAAGCCGAAGTGGGGCACGACGATCCTTTTCCTGGCGCCCGCGGGTCTCCTGCTCCTCGTGTTCCTTATCTATCCCGCCATCTACACGGTGCTTCTCAGCTTCAACCGCGGGCGCAATGGGATCTTCAACGAGTGGGTCGGCCTCGATAACTACGCCCGACTCTTCGCCGATCAGGACTTCCTCAACTTCTCGACGTTCCCGCCGTCAGGCGCGCTCTGGAACAACGTGCTGTGGCTCGTCTTGTACGTCAGCATCGTCATCTTCTTGGGGCTCATCCTCGCGGTCGTCGCGGCTCGCGTCCGATACGAGGCTGTCCTCAAGGCGATCGTTTTCATTCCCATGGCGATCTCGGCAACGGCGCTCGCCGTCATCTGGAAGTTCGTCTACTCACCAGACAACATCGGTTTGCTCAACGCTCTCCTCGGCGCCGTTGGGGTGGGCCCGATCGCCTGGCTGGGGGACCAGGGAATCGTGAATTTCGCCCTGATCGCGGTCGGGATCTGGGGTTCGGTCGGGTTCGCGACCGTCATCCTCTCGGCTGCGGTAAAGAGCATCCCGGCGGAGGTCATCGAATCAGCACGGGTGGAAGGCGCGAACGAACGGCAGATCTTCTTCCGCATGATCTTGCCGATGGTGAGCCTGCCCATATCGGTCCTCGCGGTCACGCTCGTCGTCAACGTCATCAAGCTCTTCGACCTCATCTTCGTGATGACCGGCGGCGGACCTGGCAACTCGAGTCAGGTGATCGCGTTCACGATGTTCCAGCAGGCGTTCCAGGCGGGACAGTGGGGCTACGGGTCCGCGGTGGCGGTCGTCATGCTTGTCCTGCTCACCCCGATCATGATCTTCAACGTACGGCGCTTCCGCAGCGGGTCCGTCACGTGAGCGTCCTTGCCGAAGGAATGGCCGGATCGCGCCCGGGGACCCCCGCCGGACGCGCGGTCGCGGCCCTGAACCGCACCGCGATCCACGTCTTCCTCGCCCTCGTCGGGCTCATCTGGCTGGTGCCGACGCTCGGGTTGCTCGTGACGTCGTTGCGGCCGCGCGCGGACATCCAGTCGACCGGTTGGTGGGACATTTTCAACATGCACCTCACCCTCGAGAACTACAGCCAGGTGCTTCAAGCGCAAGGGATGCTCCAGGCGTTCCTGAACACGGTCTTCATCGCGATCCCCTCGACGCTGCTCCCGCTGGCGATCTGCGCCATGGCGGCCTACGCCTTCTCGTGGATGCGCTTTCCCTTCCGCGACACGCTCTTCCTGATCGTGGTGGGACTGCTGATGGTGCCCGTGCAGGTCGCGTTCATCCCGGTGCTCACAGGTATGCGCGAATTGCTGCCTGACCTGCAGCTCTTGCGCGGTTACGGCGCGGTGTGGCTCGCGCACACGGCCTTCGCGCTGCCCTTTGGGATCTTCCTTTTGCGTAACTTCTTCATCACGCTGCCGCCCGACATGATCGAGGCGGCGCGCATCGACGGCGCGTCGGATGTGCGGATCTTCCGGATGATCGTCGTGCCCGTGTCGGTCCCCGCGATCGCCGCCTACGGTATTTTCCAGTTCCTCTGGGTCTGGAACGACCTCCTCATGGCCCTCGTCTTCGTGCAGGACTCGACCAAGTACCCGATGACGCGCGCGATCCAGAGCCTGCTCAGCCAGTACGGCACCGAGTGGCACCTGCTGGCCGCAGGCGCCTTCCTGCTAATGATCGTCCCGCTGATCGTCTTCTTCAGCCTGCAGCGCTATTTCGTCCAGGGACTTCTCGCCGGCTCGATCAAATAGTGCACGCGGTACCGATCACCGCCAAGAAGAAGCTCGCCGACTACGCCGAGGTCATCGGCGACAAGCGATACGAGCAGCTGCGCACCCTCGCAAAAGCGGCAAAGGGACGGAGCATGCTCCACATCAACGCGACCGCGTACGGCGGTGGCGTCGCCGAGATCCTGCAGAACCTCGTACCGCTCCTGCGCGACGCCGGCGTTGACGCGCACTGGGCGGTGCTCGACGCGCCGCCCGCCTTCTACGACATCACCAAGAAGATCCACAACGCGCTCCAGGGGATGAAGCTCGATCTCTCCGATACGGAGAAGAAGCTGTTCCTCGATGTCGCGCGCGAGAACGCGGAGCAGCTCACCATGGCCGACGTCGTCCTCGCGCACGACCCCCAGGCGGTCGCGCTGCGCCACTTCACAGAGGATCCCGACCGCGCCGGGTGGGTGTGGCGGTGCCACATCGATCTCACGAACGCTCATCAGCCGGTGTGGTCGTTCCTGCGGCCGTTCGTCGAGGAGCACGACGCGTCTATCTGGACGATGCCCGAGTTCGTCCGGCCTGACCTCAAGCAGAAGGTGCTCATCCAGGCCCCGACGATCGACCCCTTCTCCGAGAAGAACCGGGACATGCCGATCGAGGAGGCACGCGAGGTCGTTCGCAAGTTCCGGGTGGATCCGGGCCGGCCGATCCTCCTTCAGGTCTCGCGCTTCGATCCGTGGAAGGACCCGCTCGGGGTGATCGACGCGTATCGCCTCGTGAAGAAGGAAGTTCCGGGCGCTCAGCTCGTCATGATCGGGTCGCTTGCCGACGACGATCCCGAGGGTCAGGAGTACTTCGATCGAACGAAGAAGCACGCGGGCGGGGACGCGGACGTCTTCCTCTTCACAAATCTCGACGGCGTCAAGGACCGCGAGGTCAACGCGTTCCAGCGCGCGTCGACGGTCGTCGTTCAGAAATCGCTTCGCGAAGGATTCGGACTCGTCGTGGCCGAAGCGCTGTGGAAGGGAATTCCCGTCGTCGCGGGCAAGGTCGGCGGGATCGTCATCCAGATCCAGGACGGGGTGTCCGGGTATCTTGTCTCGAGCCCCGAGGAGTGCGCAGCCCGGTGCCTCGACCTGCTGCGCGATCCCGCGCTCCGAAAGCGGATGGCCGCGGCCGGACGCGAACACGTCCGCGAGAACTTCCTGATCACCCGCGACCTTCGCGATCAGCTCGAGCTCGTCGCGACGCTCGCGAAGGTTGGCCAGATCCAGTAGCTAGCATCGCCGGAGTGGGCGAAGCGCTGTTCGAGATCGACCCGGACATCCGCGTGGCGCGAACGCTCCCGGCGCGCGTCTACTCGGACCCCGAGATCTTCCGCCTTCAGCGCGAGCATCTTTTCGCGCGCACGTGGCACTACGCCGGTCACGACGACCTCGTGAAGGTCGCGGGCCAGGTCCATCCGTTCGCGCTGCTCCCCGGAGCCCTCGACGAGCCGCTCCTGCTCACACGCGATCACAAGGACCAGATCCACTGCCTCTCGAACGTGTGCACCCATCGCGGCACCCTCGTCGTCGAAGGTGCGGGCCACGAGCAGCAGCTGCGCTGCCGGTACCACGGACGGCGCTTCGCGCTCGATGGACGCTTCCATTCGATGCCCGAGTTCGAGAGCACCGCGAACTTTCCGTCGCCGTCCGACGATCTTCCGCGCGTCGAACTCGGCTCGTGGACGCGATTCCTGATGGTCTCCCTCGCGCCTGCCATGGAGTTCGACGATCTCGTCGCCCCGATGCGCGAGCGGCTCGACGGACTTCCGTTCCACGTGCTTGCGTTCGACGCGTCAGGCGCGCGGGATTACTTCGTCAAAGCGAACTGGGCGCTCTACCTCGATAACTACCTCGAAGGTTTTCACATCCCATACGTCCACTCGAGCCTCTCGACGACCCTCGACTCTGGCGAGTACACGGTCGAGCTCGAGCGGTTCTCGGTTCTGCAGCTCGGCATCGCGAAGCCGGGCGAGCCCGCGTTCGCCCTTCCGCCGGAACACCGCGATCACGGGCGCGCCGTAGCCGCGTACTACTACTGGCTCTTCCCGACGACGATGTTCAACGTGTACCCGTGGGGCGTGTCGGTCAACGTGGTGACGCCGCTCGCGGTGGATCGGACCCGCGTGTCGTTTCTGCCGTTCGTGTGGGACGCAGCGCAGCGCGACGCCGGCGCGGGCGCGAGCCTCGATCGTGTCGAGCGCGAGGACGAGGCCGTGGTCGAGTCGGTGCAGCGCGGCGTACGCTCGCGCCTGTACGACCGCGGACGTTACTCGCCCACCCGCGAGAGTGGGGTGCATCACTTCCACAGACTTCTCGCGGAGTTCATGTCCGGGTCGTAATGCGTTCCAGAAGGGGTAGATCTGAAAGGCACTTAGCGCTCCCTCGGCGGCCTAGACTTCGGCCGTGGCAGACATCGCGATCGTGGCGTTCATCCTCCTTGGCGCGCTGATCGGATTCTCCAAAGGATTCATCCTTCCGCTTGTTGCCGCGGGCGGCGCGCTTTTCGCGATCGCGTTCCTGTTCGCCGGTCCATTCAACGGAGCGGTACCGTCGGGTTCGGTAGGGCTCGGGGCTGGCGCGATCGCGCTCGGGCTCGGCGCGACGCTCTTCGCCCGCATCGGGATGTTCGTGGTCGGCCTCATCCACCGCTTCGGCTTTCTAAAGAAGGTGGATAGGGTCCTCGGCATACCGATCGGCATGGCGACGGCTGCGGTCGCGCTGTACGTCGCCTTGCTCGGAACGCTGACCCTGGACGCCTGGCTCGACCCGCTGCACGGAAGGTCGGCCATCGGCACTCAGGAGATCGCCGCGGTACAGACGCTTGCCAAAACGAACCCGACCCTCTCCGTGTTCGCCAACCCGACGATGCTGCAGGCGCTCCTGGAGAGCGCCGCCGCCAAGGGCCCGCTGTCGGGCGATCAGCTGTCGCAGGCAGATGCGGCGCTGGGTTTCTACGAGCAGAAGGTCCGGCCCGAGCTCCTCCAGAGCCGGATCGTGCCCGTTCTGCTCGCGATCGGGGAAAAGCTTCCGTTCATCGGACGTCCCGCGACCCTCCCGACCCGCTAGCGCTCGGTCGCGAACTCCCACTCGTCAACCACATCGCTCCCCGCGACCGACAGCTCGAGCCGCACCCGGTAACGGGTTCCGGACGCGAGCGGTGCCGTCGGCACGACCGCAACGTAGTCGCGCTCGTAGATCTGTGGGACGACCGATACGGCTACCTCGCGACCGCTCGCGTCTGTCAGCTTCGCGCTCTTGAGATCGACCGAACGGGCGCCTGAGTAGACGACTATCACCGGATACCCCACCGGCCGCGTCGCTCCGGCCGGCAGCGCGTCGGGTGACTCGTCCCCAGCCCACGATCCGGTCACGGTTTGGCCCGCAGCCGGAGAGCGCACGTGGTCGGGCGCTGCGGCCGCGAAGTCGAACACAATCACGCCGACCGTCGCGGTGTGCCCGCCGATCTGGGCATGGCCCCACCCGACAAGGACGGCGTGCGGGTGCATCAGCCCGAGCCGGTGGTACGGAAGGTCCCAGAGGAACCGAACGTCCTCGGTTCCGGAGTCCGACGAAGCAGCCACCTCGCTGGCCGTCGCGCCGCTGTAGCCCTGAGCCGCGAGCCGGTCCTGGACGGTCGCGCCGGTGAATCCGGGATCTCCCGGTGCCTCGTTGTGGCCGATCGCCCCGGCGCGGGCCAGGTACTCCGCGTGGTGCTGCGCCGCCGCGGTCACTCGTTCGTCCGGACGTACCGCCGGCGCGCCGATCGCAGAGCGGAGCTCGTTGTGGACGCGGAGCATCTCGGCCGCGTCGTTCGACTTTGTAACCCGCGCCGACGCGGGCGCGGACGGCGCCGAACTCGGTGATGCGGTCGTCGTCGCCGAGGCCGAAACGGCGGTCGGCGCGGCTGTCGCGGACCTGGGCGCCTCTGTCCGAGCTGCCTCGGCTGGTGGGTGCGGGCTTGCGATGTATCCAGCGAGCGCCACACCCGCCGCGATCGCGGCGACAAGCGCGAAGGGCACGAGCATCGAGAGCGTTCCGCGACTCATCGGTCGCATTTTCATTGAACTCGACCGGCCGCTGGAATCAAACGACGCGCAAAGACGTGCAGAGACACAACCCGAGTTTGACGACTGACCCCGCGCGCCCCGATGCTGATGTTCCCCAGCACGCGTCGGTAACATCTCGCGCGACAAACTCGAGGTGGAGTGCGATTAGGGAGCCAAGGGCGGCCAAGTCCTTCCGCGCCGCCGGCGATCGCATCGTTCGCCAGGAATCGGCGATGCCGTCGATGGTGAGCCGTTTGCTTACGCCGTCGATCGTCGCCAGGCGAGAGATCGCGAGAGATACAGACGAATGGTCCATCAGGCTCGCGGCACTCGCGACGCTCGGTCAGTACGACGCGTTGACACTGGTCGTCGATGGCGGTGCTCGTGATCGCTACGCATGCAACCTCGCCGACGATCCCACCGGTGATTCCGCGATCCGGTCGGCGATCGAAGAGACGCGACGGAGCGGCGCGACCGTGCAAACTCAGACCACGATCCGCTTGGCCGATGACCGTGTCACCGGCTCGGCCATGGTCGCTCCCCTCGTCGCGACCGACGCGATCAGTGGCGTGCTGATCGCGCTGCGTGTCGGGCGGTCGTTCGCGGCGGCTGATGCCCTCACCGCATCGGGCGTATCCGAGCTTGTGTCGTTGGAGCTCGCCCGCGAAGCGCTAGCGGGACGCGACGACGCGCATGGCCGCCAGGCGTACGCGCTCTACGAGCTTGCGCGTCTCGCCCTGTTCGGCGAGCGCCTCCTTGAAACGCTGCAGGACGTGACCGTTCTGCTGACGAGCGCACTCGGTCACGACATCGCGCAGGTCTGGTTGTTCGAACCGGGCGGCGCTCTCGAGCTCTCCGCCGCAAAGCCACGCGAGAACCTCAGATTCGAGCAGATGAACCCGTCCGATCACGATGCGCTCGCGCAGGCGCTCCATCAGCGGCGACTCGTTCGCATCGGGCAAGGTGCGCTTCGTCCATGGGTCCCGGCTGACACCAGAGAGCTCATCGTCGTACCGCTGGCCATTCCGGCGCGGACCCTCGGAGCCCTCTTGCTGGGTCGAACCGACAAACGCTACGACGAAGCGGACGAGGAGCTCGCGGGCGTGCTCGGCAGGTTCATCGGCCGAGTCATCTCGAGGGCAACCACGGTCGACGCGCAACGAATGGATGGTGCCGCCGAGGGTGAGCCGGATCGAGAGTGGGCCGACGAGCCGCAGCTTACGGGGAGCTGAACCCTTACCGCCCGCGGCCGACGCTCTTTGACGAGCGAGCGACGGCACTCTCCTCCTCAGATCCGTCTTCGTCGGGGGCGGTGACGACGCTCAGCCGGCAGAGGCCTATGTCGATGGTCTGGCCCGTCGCGACCCGCCGCGGGGCGGCCAGTTTCGTCCCGTCGATCCACGTGCCACCCATGCTTCCGAGATCGCTCAACCAATACGCGCCTTGCCGGTAGGTGATCTTGGCATGCTTGCGTGAGACCGAAAGATCAGCGAGCTGGATGGTGCTCTCGGGGCCGCGACCGATCGTGGCGCCGGACCTCGTTACCTGGAACGTCGACTTCGACCCCCTCTCGCTCTCGAGCCGCAGCGTCAGCCCGCCGGCGGGGGTCGGGGGAACGGTCTCCTCGACTTCGATGGGTGCTTCATAAGCGACCGGCGCGGCCTGTTCGATGATCGGCGCGGCTTCCTCGACGACTAGCGCAGCCCCCGCGACGAAGGAAGGCGCGATCGCTTCGGCGACCGGTGATTCTGCGATCGCGGTGATCGGCTCGGGAAGACGGGTTTCGGCGAGCTCCGGAGGGGTGGCAGCCGGGATGGGCGCTGCCTCGACCTCTTGCGGGGGTGCGGCTGACCTAATTGGCTTTGGCTCGAAGAGAGCCTTGATTCTCGCGAGGATCCCGCTCACAGGCGCACCTCCTCGATTCCCCCACCTTACGCCCTGGAGTTAACGCCGAACAAGAGTTTCAGATACGCGGTACAGAGAGCCGAGCGGGCCCGCGGAACAGGGGATAATGCGGACGCTCGCGCGAGCCGGCTCGAGCGCACGCGCGGGGGGAGGCCGACGCGAACTCAGCACGATCATCCGCATCAGCCTTTTGCTTGGAGGGAAAGAGGTCCATGTTGCTACACAAGACACGATGGCCGGTCATATCGGCGGTAATTGCGGCGCTGCTACTCAGCGCTTGCACGCAGACCGGCACAGGGTCGCCGACGCCGGGTACGGGCGCTGCGTCGAAGGTGCTGAGGATGGCGCGCCAGGCGGAGCCATTCAGCCCCTTCGTTCCCTGGCGGATCGACGACAACCCCGCGTTGTTCATCTCGGTCAACGTCTACGACACCCTGCTCCGCACGACCAAGGACGGCGTCGGCCTCGAGCCGGGGCTCGCGACAAAGTGGGAATCAACGGCGGATGGGCTCAACTGGACGTTCACGCTGCGGGACGGCGTGAAGTTCTCCGACGGCACGCCGATGAAGGCGAGTGACGTGAAGGCCTCGCTCGACATGGCGCGTGGCGGAGAGACGAGCGGCTGGAAAGACAACTACAAGGCCATCAAGGAGATCGTGGCGTCCGACGATAAGACGCTCAAGATCACACTCTCGCAGCCATACGCACCGCTCCTGTCGGTTCTTGCGATGTTCTCGGGCGGCGTCCTGCCAGCGGACATGGCCAAGGCCACCGACGGCAAGGACTACGACACCGCTCAGGCGTGGAAGACGAAGGGAACCGGCGCGTACTACGTGGACGGCTGGAAGAAAGGCGACGTGCTCGTCCTGAAGCGGAATCCGAACTACTGGAAGGGCACGCCCGCGGTCGACGAGGTCCGGATCGAGCTCATACCCGACGACAACACCCGGACACTGAAGCTCCAGGGTGGCGAGACCGACCTCGTGGACTTCGTCCCGTTCAGCCAGATCGCTGCGCTGGGCACGCAGCCCGGCGTGAAGGCGCAGACCTTCACGATCCAGCAGACCGCATTCGTCATGCTGAACAACTCGAAGCCGCCGCTCAACGACGTGAAGGTGCGGCAGGCTCTGAACTACGCGACGGACAAGGAAGCCATCATCAAGAACGTGTACTTCGGCCAGGCGAAGTTCATGAACTCGCCGATCCCTCAGGGCACCTACTACGACAAGAGCCTGCCCGGATATCCCTACGATCTCGAGAAGGCCAAGAAGCTGATGTCGGAATCGTCCGGCGCGTCAGGCTTCAAGTTGGAGATGCAGGTGCGCTCAGGCAACACCAACTTCTCCAACACAGCCGTCATCCTGAAAGAGGCGTGGGCGAAGCTTGGCGTGATGGTGGACATAGTGAACATCGATACCGCCGTCGCGCGCACGAACTATCGCGAGGGCAACTACATGTCGCAGCCGAGTCAGTGGACGAACGACATGAACGACCCGACCCAGATCGTGAATTACGCCATGCGCGGGGGTGCGAGCCCGTTCGCGTACTGGTCGCGATACAACAACCCCGACCTGAACGACAAGATCACCAAGGCCGACCTCGAGCAGGACGCGAAAAAGCGTGAGGCGCTGTACTCCGAGATTCAGAAGATCTATCTGGATGCGGCGCCGCTCGTCTTCATCGCCTACCTGGGGGCGACGGCAGGCTGGCGCAACAACGTGGAAGGCTTCGCAATAGACGGGCTCTCGTACTACCGCTTCGAAGACGTCAAGATCAACAAGTAGCGGTTAGCGGGTGGCTGATAGCCGAGACTCGGCTATCAGCCGACCTGCGGCTCTTCTAATGGCCGGTTACTGATATGGGTCGCGCCGCCTACATCCGCAGACGTCTCGTCCTGATGGCCTTCGTTCTGTTCGGCGTCACCGTAGTCATCTTCGGCATGGTGCGAATCCTCCCGGGCGACCCGGCGTTTTTGATCCTCGGCGACCGCGCGACCGACCAGAAAGCCGCGGAGCTTCGCGAGCAGCTCGGTTTGAACCGGCCGTTCCTGGAGCAGTACTGGCGGTTCGTGTCCGGCTTCGCCCGGGGAGACATGGGGCAGTCGCTGCTCTATCGCCAGCCCGTCGGCGACCTAGTCCTTACCCGCGTGCCGATATCGCTCGCGCTCGCCGGGTACGCCATGGGGCTTGCCGCGATCATCACGCTCACTTTTGGGATCGTGGCCGCGGTCAATAAGGGCCGCTGGCCGGACCAGCTGATACGCGTCGGTTTCCTCTTCGCGCTCACCACTCCGAATTTCTGGTTCGGCATCCTGCTGATCCTGCTGTTCGGGCTCACCTTGCGATGGTTCCCGGTCGCCGGCTTCGGCGAAACGCTCCCGCAACACATTTGGTACATGTTCCTGCCCGCGCTCACGCTGGCGCTCCAGCTTTCGGCCGTCCTGATCCGCAATCTGCGCGGTCAGATCATCCTGACCTTACGCTCGGACTACGTGCGGACCGCGCACGCGAAGGGGCTCTCCGAACGGTTGATCCTGCTGCGTCACGTGCTGCGCAACGCCTTGCTTTCGACGGTCACCATTTTCGGCCTTCAATTTGGATTCCTGGTTGGAGGCGCCATCGTGATCGAAACTGTGTTCGCTCTCCCCGGGACGGGTCAGCTGCTGATCCAGTCCATCACCGCGCGCGACTACCCGGTCGTGCAGGCAATCACCGTGGTCAGCGCCGTCCTGGTCATCGTCGTCAATCTCTTGGTCGACCTCTCCTACTCATTCCTCGATCCGCGAGTCACCTATGAGTGATCTCGGAGCCCGACCGCTTCCGGAGATCGTGCCTCTGGCAAAGTTCACGCCGGTCACGCGGGCGCGGAGGATCCACATAGAACGAACGCTTCTCATTGGCCTCGTTCTCCTCGGGCTCGTCGTCGTCGTCGCGATCACGGCGCCGCTCCTCACGCCCTATGACCCCATCGAGCAGCGGTTCACCGAGGCGTTCCTCCCGCCATTCAGTCCTGGCCACATCCTCGGAACTGACAACTTCGGGCGCGACATCTGGAGCCGGATCGCGTACAGCACGCGGCTCGATCTGCAGATCGGCCTGCTCTCGGTCCTCTTCCCATTCATCTTCGGCAGCCTGATCGGGATCGCGACCGGCTATCTCGGCGGCGCCCTCGACACGATCGTCATGCGCGTGGTGGACGTGCTCATGGCGTTCCCGTTCCTGATCCTGGTGATCGCGATCATGAGCATCCTCGGACCCGGGCTGACCAACCTCTACATCGCGGTCGGCGTGGTCGGCTGGATCCCGTACGCGCGCATCACGCGCGGCGAGACACTCGCAACGCGGCATCTCGAGTACGTGCTGGCTGCCCGGACGATCGGCTGCTCGTCGGGACGGATCATGCTTCGCCACATCCTGCCAAACGTGATCGCGCCAGCGCTGATCTATGTCTTCACGGGCATGGTCTTGGCGATCCTCACCGGAGCGACGCTGAGCTTCCTCGGGCTCGGTCCTCAGCCGCCGACGCCCGAATGGGGCGCGATGATCGCCGAAGGGCGCCAGTACCTGCTGCTCGCGTGGTGGATGACGACGCTTCCGGGGCTCGCGCTGCTCGTCGTCGGTGTGGCGCTCAGTCTGATCGGCGATGGACTCGCCGAGCGCCGGGGAGGCTGAGGACATCCGTTTCCTCGTGTGGGGCGCCGGGGCGATCGGCGGCACTCTCGGTGCGCATCTCGCCCGCGCGGGGCACGACGTCACGTTCGTGGACCGTGCGCCGGAGCACGTAGACGCGATCAACAAAGCGGGCCTCCGCATCGAAGGCCCGATCGCGGAATTCATCTCGCGCGCGCCCGCCTGCACGCCGGATCAGCTTCGGGGTGAGTTCGAGCACGTCGTCCTCGCCGTGAAGGCGCAGGACACGGAGGGCGCCACGCGCGAACTCGCCCCGCACCTCGCCGCGAACGGCTACGTGGTGTCGGCCCAGAACGGTTTGAACGAGTTGGTCATCAAGGCGATCGTCGGCGAGGCGCGGACGATCGGCTGCTTCGTCAACTTCGGGGCGGACTACCTCGAGCCGGGTGTTATCCAGTACGCGGGGCGAGGCGCGGTCGTGCTCGGCGAGATCGACGGGCGCATCCCACCGCGCGTCCAGGAACTGCACCGCGCATTCCTGGACTTCGACGACCGCGCCATCGTGACCACGAACATCTGGGGCTACCTCTGGGGCAAGCTCGGGTATGGCGCGCAGCTCTTCGCCACCGCGCTCACGAACGACTCCATCGCGGACGCCCTCGCCGATCCGAAATACCGCAACCTTTATGTCGAGGTCGCGCGCGAGGTCATGCGGGTGGCGCGAGCTCGCCGCATCACGCCCGAGGGCTTCAACGGCTTCGACCCCAGCGCGTTCGCACCTGATGCCGACCGCGCCGTGGCCGAGATTTCGCTCGACGAAATGGTCGCGTTCAACCGCAAGTCGGCGAAGACCCACAGCGGCATTTGGCGCGACATCGCCGTGCGCAAACGCCGCACGGAGACTGACGCGCAGCTCGGCCCTATCGTCGCGCTCGGCGCTGACGCGGGTGTCCCAACGCCTCTGGTATCGCGCCTCATCGCGTTGATGCACGAGGTCGAAGAGGGCAGGCGACCGCAAAGCCACGAGACGCTCGACGCGCTCAAAGCCACGCTGCCGGGGTGACACCGCTCGATTACCTTGTGGCACACCACGACCAGATCCTTGCTGAGTTGATCGAGTTCGCCCGCATTCCCAGCGTGAGCACCGACTCGCAGTACCAGAAGGACGTTGCGCGCGCCGGCGAGTGGGTGGCCGCAAAACTGAGCGAGGCCGGCCCAATCGATGTCCGCACGATCCCCACCAAACGACATCCGGTCATCTACGGCGAGTGGCTCGGCGCCCCGAAAGCGCCGACGCTCGCGGTCTACGGCCACTACGACGTCCAGCCGCCGGACCCGCTCGACCGATGGCTCAGCGATCCGTTCGAACCGAAAGTGCGCGAGGGTCGTCTGTACGGGCGAGGCGTGTCCGACAACAAAGGACCGATGCTCATCCCAATCAAGGTCGCGCAGGCCTTCTTCGCCACCCGTGGCGCGCTGCCGCTCAACGTGAAGTTCATCTTTGAAGGTGAAGAGGAGATCGGGAGCCCGAACCTCGAGCCGTTCTTCGACACCAACAAGCAGCAGCTGCGAGCAGACTCGGTTCTCTCGGCCGATGGTGCGATGTGGCGAATCGACGAACCCTCGATCACGATCGCCAGTCGCGGCGTGGTCACGCTCGAGCTCAGCCTTAGGGGTGCCAACCGCAACCTCCACTCGGGACGCTATGGCGGCTCGGTCGCGAACGCGCTGCATGCCATGGCCGACCTGGTTGCCGGCCTGCACTCGTCGGACGGGCGCGTCGCGGTCGAGGGGTTCTACAACGACGTGGCGCAGGTCCCGAAGGATGAACGGCAGGCTATCGCGGCATTGCCGTTCGACGAGACGCGTTTCCTGAGCGAGGTGGGCGCGCCCGGGCTATTCGGCGAAGCAGGCTACAGCACGCTCGAACGGCAGTGGATACGCCCGACACTCGAAGTGAACGGCATGTGGGGCGGCTACCAGGGCAAGGGCAGCCAAACGGTGACGCCGAACGAAGCGCACGCGAAGGTCAGCTGCCGCCTGGTACCCGATCAGGACCCGGATACGGTCCGCCAGCTGGTCGTACGGCACCTTGAAGGGCACGTGCCAGCCGGCGTGAGCCTCTCTGTCGGCGGCGATCGGCACGCAGCGATGCCGTACCGGATCTCGCCGGACAATCCCGCCCTTGTGACCGCAGAGCGCGTGCTCGAGCAGGTCTACGGAAAGAAGCCGCTCTCCGTGCGCATGGGCTCGACGCTGCCGGTGAGCCAGCTCTTCAAACGGCTGGTCGGCATCGACACAGTGTTCTTCTCGTTCTCAACCGCCGACGAGGACTTTCATTCCCCGAACGAATTCTTCCGGGTGAATCGTCTGCACGAGGGTCTCGAGGCATGGGCGCGGTACTGGGAGATCTACGCGCGAGGATCAGAACAGTGAGCGCCCGCCGTCGATCGATAGCACCTGACCCGTGATCCACGACGCTCTGGCGGAGACAAAGAAGCGCACGCCATTGGCGATGTCTTCGGCGCGTCCGAGGCGCCGCAGCGCGATCCCTTCGATGAGGCGCCGCTGACCTTCCTCGCCGTAACTCTCCCACTGCTTCTCGGTCGTCGGATTGGACCGCACGAAGCCCGGCGCGATGCAATTCACAGTGATTCCGAATGGGCCGAGCTCGTGTGCCATCTGACGAGTGAACCCGATCTGGCCGGCCTTGGCGCTCGCGTAGGCCTGGATGCCGGTCAGGCTCACGCTGCGCCCCGCGCCCGACGAGATGTTCACGATCGAACCCGCGCGGGCCGCCTTCATCGCCGGGATGACGGCGCGAGTACAGAGGAACGCGCTCGTCAGGTTCGCGTCGACGATCGCTCGCCATTCTTCGTCGCTGACCTCGTCGAGGGGTTTGCCGACCTGGCCGACGACGCCCCCGGCGTTGTTGACGAGTACATCGACGCGTCCGAGCCTCGCCATCAGCTGCGCGACCTGCGCTGGGTTCGTGAGGTCGGCGGTGTCGCGGTCGACGCGATGGACCTTGGCGCCGTCCTCCTCCAAGCCGTTCGCGATCGCGGTTCCGATCCCGTGCGCCGTGCCCGTGACGAGGGCCACCTTGCCGCTCAGCTCACCCATCCTTGTTCCACCCGTTCTCGATGAGATCGCGCACCTCAGCAACCCCGGTTCGCCACAGCTCGAGAACTTCCTCATCCGGCCGTTCGTACGAGCCGCCGAAGCTGCCGTCGACTGTCAGCCGGCGCAGCTCGGCCGGGGGCGCCTGACGGATAACGCGCTGCGGAATCGGCGGCTTGACGCCTTTCGGCATGGTCACTCCGGGCAGGCGCGTCCATGGGAAGTTCTCCATCCACGACCCGTGCGATGACTCCTTCTCGTAGCGCTGCACGACCGCCCAAGCCCGCGGAGCGTTCCACCAGTCGTGGAAGAGCACCTGCACGCGCTCTTTTCGCGGCTCCGTCAACCACTCGCGCATCACTCCGGCGGCGAACGAGTTTCCGCCGTGCCCGTTGACGACCGCGATGCGCCGAAACCCCTGACCGAAGAGCGAATCGAGCAGGTCGCGGATGACGGCGACGTACGTGCTCGTCCGCAGCGACGGAGATCCGGGGAACGCGGCGAAGTATGGAGTGACGCCGAATGGCAGGGCCGGCAGGACCGGCACGCCAAGAGGTTCGGCGGCTTCCACGGCGACGCGCTCGGCCAGGATCGCGTCGGTCCCTACGGAGAGATAACCGTGCTGTTCGGTGGACCCGATCGGCAGCACGATCCGATCATCGTGGCCGAGATAATCCTCGAGCATCTGCCAATTGCAGTCATGCACTCTCATGCGCACCTCCCCCGCCCGTTCGCCCCAACGACGGCCGATAGCCTACTGGAGGCCCCGCCCGAGCCCGTTCTCGGGCTGCGGTCGGGCTTACTGAGCTTCGACTACGGGTTAGGCGACACGGTGACGGTGGCGTAGATGCCGAGATCCGGCAGCGACCCGCGACCGTCGATCCGCGGGAGAAGCGCGATCTTTGCGACTCCCGGCTGTGAGGGCGCGGTGAAGTGCACGACGAACCAGCCGACCTGACCGGGCCCGACGTACGCGGTCGTTTGCACGCCCGCGGAGGTCCCGTCCGCGAGGGCTAGCGATGCCTGCGCGCCGTCGATCCCGCGATACCAACCGACTGAGCCGGTGTTGCGGAGCGCAACGACCCACTCCACGGGTCCGTTCGGCCGCACCGTCGGGTACGGGGCCTGCGATTCGAACGCGGCGCCATAAGCGCTGAGCGGCGGGACCTCGAAGCTGGCGCGCGCGAGTGTGGCACCAGGTTGCGTTGCCGCGAGCTGCTCCCCGATGGCCGAGCCCACCTCATTCGCGAGATTGCCGATCGTCGCGGTCACCTCCGTGGCGACGCTGCCGACGGTCGAGGTCACCTCGCTCGCGACCTTCGCAGTCAGTTCGGGTGGCAACGTGACAAGCACCGCCGCGATCACGCCCACGCTCAGACCACGCGTCAACACACGGCCCCAGCGGACGCGACCGACGAACCGATTCCGAGCACGCGGCATGGAGCGAGCTGTCACGGCGCGCCCGATGCGCACCATCTTCACGCGGGATGGATAGGACACATCGGAAGCCGGGGTAGCTACGCGCGTGGTGTCCCTGGGTCGGCGCGCGGCGCCGATTGCCCCTCCGATCGCCGAGGTAAGCGCGGACAGATCGAAGCGACCTACAAGCGCGCGAGCCTCAGCGAGAGCCGTACCCAGACGGATGTCCTCAAGATGAAGATCCTGGAACAAAGCGCGCACCGCCGCCGCGATCTCGGTCGCCGATTCTTTCAGGATGGTCGTGTCGATCAGGGCGAGCTCGCGCACGCGCAGTGCACCGGTCAGAGCGGTCAAGCCGTGGTCGTTTGGCGAATCCCCTGTGACTTCCGACGTCGCCGGATCCGGCGCTGCTTTTGCGGCGGCGATCGGCGCCGGTAGGGTCGTCGCGACCTCGTGCTCGAGAGATCCCTGGAGCGCTTCGACAGCGAGGGCATGTGCGGTCTCGGTGGTTTCCATGCCCCACTAACGGAGCGGTGGGGGCAAGGACATCGGTACTAGTCGAATAGGGGAGTACGGCGGTACTAGGAAGGCGACCGTAACTGCAACACGCCGGCCTCGGCGATCTGCGCAGAGGTCAGCTCGCTTTGGGGATGACTCCCTCGGCGGTGGTGAACGGAACTCCCACGCGGACCGCGGCGCGAGAGGCGAGCAGCGCGCGCTTTCGCGCCGCATGCTCGCGGTTCCACGATCTGCGGTGGACGCTGTCGGAGCCGCGGTCAAACGAGCCGATCGCACAGAAGCCTGTGACGATCGTGCCCAACGCGATCCCGGCGACGAACCAGATATCTAGCACGGGTCGACAGTAGGCTCGTAGGCGCAGCATTTCATGACGCTTCCGTCATGGCTCGCGGGCCCCGCACATTCACACTCTGGTCATGGAACCCATCACCTGGCTCGTCATCGGTCTCATCGCGGGATGGCTCGCGGGCCTCGTGATGAAGGGAAGCGGCTACGGTTTAGTCGGCGACATTTTGGTCGGGCTCCTCGGCGGCGTCGTCGGGGCGTGGTTGTTCGTCTTCATCGTGCCGGAGAGTGCGCGCAGCGGGCTTGTCGGCATGATCGTCGTAGCCGTGGCCAGCGCCGCCGTTTTCGTCGGCCTGGCGCGTGTCCTCACGCGGCGCACGGTGCGGGCGTAGCGTGGCGGAGCTCTTCAGTTCCGATGTCACCTTGATCGGCGCGGTTCTCGCGGGGCTCGCGCTGACTACCGTAGGGATCCTCCGTGACCTCGACCCGCTCCGTTTGCGCCCGAGCCCGGCAGCGGAGCTAGAGCCCTAGAGCCGCGCCCGCCCAGCGGAGCGGATTCCTCCGCCCCTCCGCGCAATGACGTGACGGTTAGGCGGGCTGGGGTATCGGCGGTAGTGAGGCAATCTTTCCCGGTGGTGTCTGGGTCTTCGGTCCCTTCCAGGGAGTGCCGAGGATCGGGAGCAGGAAGCGGTCGAGTCCGATGTACCCGGCGGTTTTCCAGGCGAGGATCAGAACGATGGCCAGGATGAGCAGGACGGGGTTGCTGCTGGCGCTCCCGGCGAGCATGAAGTTCGTGTTCATGAACCCACCGGCCAGAGCGGCGACGCCGACGAAGGCTCCCAGGATGAGGCCCGCTCCGACGGCGACCTCGCCGAAGGCCACGACCTTTCCCATCAAGACCTCGGCGTGGTTGTCGATGAGGAACTGGATGAAGCCGCGGTACCAGTCGTAGAGGATCACCGGCTTGGCGGGTGCGGCGGGGACGGCGGCGATGCGGTTCCAAAAGGCGACGAGACCCGAGCCGTCGATGATGTAGTTGCTCTTCACTCCGGTGTCCAGGACCTTGTGCCAGCCGGCGTCGAGCCAGGCGTATCCCACGTAGACGCGGAGGACCAGCCAGACGATGGCCATGCGGGTGTCAGAGAACAGGAAACGCGCAAGGGGTGGGTCTGGAGATCACGGTCTGGCGCGTCAATAATGCCGTGGCGTTCATTTGTTCCCCTTAGGGCGCCCGCTTGAGCGATCTGCGCTTGGATCCGTTCGCGGTTGGCAACGCCGTGATTCTTGGCGGCCTTCTCCTCGAGCCGGGTGATCGTCTCCTCGGCGGTCTTCGTCGCGGGCTGCCCGAGCTGGTTACGCGGCTGGGCCTTCCCGTCCGTCCGTCACGGATTCGCTACGCCGCGTCGGCCGGTGTAAGCGCGAACGAGGGCGACGATCAGAGCTGCGACAAGGATGAAGAAGACGATGGAGAGAAGCGCGGCGATCTCAACGACCGGTGTGCCGGCGGGCTGAGCGAAGATGCCGCGGAATGGAGCAACGAGCGGCTCCGTAATTCCATAGATGGCCGAGGCGAACGGCTGATCCGCGTTCGCTCCAAGGAGCTTGAAGGAGAACCGAACGAGTAACAGCACCTCGAGAACGGTGAACAGGAGCGCGATGACGCGGCTCGCGGTCCACATAGACGTGTTTCTTGCGGACCCGGCCGGGACATTGATGTTTGAGGAGGGTCTGGCTGGTTGGACCGGGGTTGTCATGGCTCGATCGTGGGCCAAGGGGCCCGCCGGGTCATGACCGGACCGTCATGCAGCACCGCCAAGCCAAGGGGTGAAAAGGGCCTTGGCTTGGCGGTCTATGGCTTGTTCGCTACAGGTGCCGGATCGGTCTACGCACCAGTAGGAGCACTCCGATGCCGGTCAGCGCCATGCCGAGCATCGCAAGTGGACCTAGTGGATCCGTGCTCGTCGATGGCAGGGTTTGCGCGCCGGCGACCGTGCGGGTTGTGGGCGCTGCGGTTTTGACGGCCCCGACGATCGGGGTCGCTGCGGGAGCTGGTGTCGTTGGAGAGGCTGCGACGGTCGGCGTCGCTGCCGGAGTAGCCGAAGGTGCAACCGTGAACGGTGGCCGCGTCGGCGGAGTGAGCACCGTCGGTGCGTTGCACTGGGATGTCAAGAACCTGTCGTTGATCAACGTGACAGTGCCGTTCCGTGCCAGCGCTCTGCCTTGGACGGTGACGCTGTCAGCGAGCGTGATGGACTGCATGGCCATGATCGTTCCAACGATGGAAGAGCCAGTTCCCAGGGACGCTGAGCTCCCGATCTGCCAGAAGACGTTGCATGGGCTCCCGCCCCTGATGAAGCTCACCGAACTCGACGACGCCGTGGTGAGGCTGGACGCCGCCTGGAAGATCCAGACGGAACTCGGATCGTTCGCGCCATCGAGCGTGAGCGTCCCTGTGAGACCAAGCGCGCCGCCTCTGTAGACGCCACCGACGAGGGGCGGCTGTAGGCCGAGGTCGCCGCTCAAGGACGTGAACGGAGTTCGTCCTGCGGCGTTGTCATACGCGGTCACCAGGTCGCTCTTGGCCTGAAGGGCGACGGCGTCGCCGGCGTGAATTCCGCCGGCGGCTATTCCGGGCGGGAAACCGGTCACCGCGGCAGCGGGGTGGATGCCGACCTCTCTGTCGATGGTGGTCGGGCCGGTGTTCGTTATTGACGGCGTCCCGGCGAGGACCGAGAAGGTGGCGGCCGTTCCCAGGGGTACCGTCGCGGTTGCCGCATTTGCGGTGCGCCCTGCCATGGCGCCGATAGCGATGACGAACGCGATGCCAACTATCGCGATGAACGCCCGTGAGTTCTTCATTGCTGGTAGCTCCCTTTGCGCGCCGCCCACACGCGGCGTGTCTGTCTCTTTGTCGGATAGTCGACCGTGTGGTTGTCCGTGTCATGACCATTTGGTCACGCAAACATGCGGGAGTTGCGAGGTGTCCTAGCGGACCGCGATCAGGCTCCTGAGCGGGTAATCGTCGACAACGAACAAGAGGAATGCGCCGAGGAGCCCCAGGCTGAGGAGCGTCCACAGAAGCGGCTGGGCCCGAGTCCAGATCGAATCGCCACCCGGCACGGCGCGCGTTTCGGCCCAGTCGTCGTGTCTAGCGTCGTGAGCCAACGAGGTGGTCATGGAGTCCTCCATTTCCAGGGCAGGGGCCCCTGATCGGGTAGGGGCCCTAGGCGTCGACCCGATGGTCTGCCGCCTCCTTGCTCGAGTCATGACGAATCGGTCATGGACGGCCGCGCGTGACGACTAGGTCATGACAAGGAAGTCGCCGAGGGTCAGGGTTCAAGACATGTCAACCGAAAACCCAATCCAGCTTCTCGTGCTCGAAGAGTTCCGGCTCCGTGAGGCGGACGTGGACGGCGCGGCGGCACGCATCGTCGCGGCGTCGCCACACGGGATCGAACCTGCGATACCGCTACTCACGAGCATCGAAGACCGACGCGACGTGGCGACGCTCAGGGCGCTACACGCGGGTGAGTCGACCGAAAGCGATGCGGTGCAACGCGCGGCTCTCGAACCATTGGTCTCGAGCTGGGCGGCGCCGAAGCACTACGGGCCGAGGATCGCCGAGCAGTCAGAGAGTCCGCCGTCGTCCTTCAGGCTCGCCGTGACCGAATCTGGTATCAACGCCGGCGGCGCCTCTCCGCCGGTCACCCTCGGCCAGCAGCCGACTGGGGCTGGAACGACGAACCGCGCGGTAGGTCTGGTCTGGATCGGAGCGCCCGTGGGGACCCACGCGGGTCTCTTGGTTCTCCTCGGTAGTTATGACGATCCGGGAGCAGTTGGGCTTGATCCCTCCGGGTGGCCGCTTCCGCTGAGTCGAGACCTCGGCGTGCGTATTTACGAGAACAGCCGGGTCTAACATGTAGCGATGTCAGAGGCGAGGGCAGCCGAGCCGGCCGCAAGAGGATCCGAGCGCGCGGCGCGCGTGCTGTTAGTAATCGGTGACAAGCCGCTCGCGAACACCATCGATCTGACCCTGCGCCATGGGCATTACCTCCGCCGGGTCACGGAAACCGTCAACGACGCCAGGGCTGCGATGGAAACCTGGAAGCCGCATCTGCTGCTGGTCGACATCGACACGGAGGCAGGGGCCGGGATCCAGCTCATCGACGACGCACGAAACCGCGGACCTATGGGCGTGATCGCGCTCACCAGACGCAGCGACCTGCGCGGGAAGCTCGACGCTTTCGAGCGCGGCGCCGACGACTACATCGGCATCCCTTTCGTCCCGGACGATCTGGTCGCACGCTCGCGCGCCGTGATCCGCCGCACGCACGGCAGCGCCGGTGAGCTGGTCCCGCGGCTGCGCATCGGCGACCTCGAGATCGACGTTCTCAACCGGAAGGTGGTCGCAGGCGACCACGAGCTGCACCTCACCTCCCTTGAGCAGGCACTCCTCTACCTTCTCGCGGCCAACGCGGGGAGCATCCTCACGCGCGAGCAGATCCTCGACGCGCTTTGGGGCACTGACTTCGTGATCGAAAGCAATGTCGTGGACCGGCACGTGCGCGCGCTGCGAGCCAAGCTCCAAAACGACTGGCACAAGCCTCGGTACATCGAGACCGTTCCGGGCGCCGGCTATCGATTTGTCAGCGTTTCCGACGTCGAAGAAACCTAGTCCCTAGCCTCGCCGGGGCCGGCGTTCCACCGCTCGCCCCAGGAGCCGACTGAACTCATAACCCCTCCAAAGACGGCCCAGTTCTTGACGTTACGAAATCGTCATGCGGGCCGGGTGGGCGCAGCCGAGCATGGGCTCGCTGAGGAGGAGGGCGACACTCGCCGCTCTTCTGGGAGGGCCGGCCCGACGCGTGGCTGGCAGGAGGAACGAGATGAATGCGCCGCAAAACGTCCTTGTCGTCGAGGACGACGTTGCGCTCAGCAAGCTCGTAGGCGGGCTGCTGGATGAGGCCGGCTACCGCCCGGTAACGATTGCCGACCACACACTCATCGGCGCCGCCGTCGAACGCTGGCAGCCGCGCCTCGTGATCCTTGACGGCGAGATCCGCGACACCGGCGAGGGCCGCTCGTGGGACGACGCGGTCGCGATTAGGCGGGCTCATCCGGACATACCCGTCCTGATGTTCAGCGCGGATAGCGACGACCTCGCTGAAGCGCGCGCGGGGACGTCGGAACGGAGCCGAGCGGCGAGTTTCGCCGGGATCGTGGGCAAACCCTTCGTCGTCGAAGAGTTCTTGGCTACGGTGAAGAACGCCGTCGAGCCGCCGGTACCGGCGGAGCAGGAAGTCATAGGCGAGGCGGGCGACGAGGCGATCAAAGTCTTCCCAGACATCGGGCAGCATCTTGTCGCCGATTGGCCCGCGACGGATCTCTTCGCAACCGTGGTCCACGAGCTGCGCGCGCCGCTGACTGTCATGCGGGGTCAAATACAGCTCGCCCGCCGCTACATCGGACAGGATCCGACGCGCGAGCGCGGGGCGATCGACAGCGCCCTCGCGCAGACGGATCGCATGGCGCGGCTGATCGCAGATCTCCTGAACCAGTCGCGTGTCTCGTCGAACGCGTTGAGCCTCAACGTTGTGGCTTTCGATCTCGCCGGCGCAGTCGCGGCGGCGATGACCAGGCATCAGTATTCCGAGACCGCGCGCATCACCTTCGAGCGGCCGCGGGGGGCGGTCGCCGTGCGTGGAGACCCCAAGCGGATCGCCGAGATCCTGGACAACCTGCTGGACAACGCGATCAAGTACAGCGCTGAGAACGCCCCGATCGAGATCTCGCTCACGGTGCACGGTGCCGAGGCGCACGTGCGCGTCGCGGACCACGGGGTCGGCGTCCCAGCATCAGAACGCTCCATGCTCTTCACGCCGTTCTACCGGACGTCGAGGACAACCGACGTTCACGGCACCGGGCTCGGTTTGCACATCAGCCAGCAGTTGGCGAAGCGTCATGGTGGCCGGCTGTGGCTCGAGGCCAGCTCCGAGGCCGGGAGCGTCTTCGCGCTCGCTCTTCCGCTCCGGAAGTGACGCGCCGCTAAGCGGTCGCGACCTGGCTCCCTAGACTTGGCCGTATGCGAGTACGGGTCGGTTGCGAGTTCGGCTGGGAGACGGACGCTCCCGTGCCCATGTTCATGCTCGTGCGGCCACGGATGGACGCCGAACACATCGCGATCTACGAGTCGAAGTGGATCGAACCGTCGGATATCCCGCTCCACGAGTACCACGATCTGTTCGGCAACATCTGCTGGCGCTTCGTCGCGCCCCCCGGGCTGACGACTGTCCGCTACGACGCCGTGGTCGAAATCCCTGAGACCGCCGATCCCGTAGTTCCGCACGCGGCCCTGCATCCGGTCGAGGACCTTCCGGACGAGGCGATCGTCTTCACGCTTCCAAGCCGCTACGTGGAGTCCGACCAGCTGCTGGACGACGCGTGGCGGCTGTTCGGTGACACGCCGCCGACATGGGCAAGGATCCAGGCCGTATGTGACTGGGTCCATCACAACATCGAGTTCCGCAACGGCTCGTCCACCCCGAGCACGACCGCGCTCGACATTTACAAGCAGCGTGCGGGCGTCTGCCGCGACTTCGCGCTGCTCGCCGTCGCGTTCTGCCGCGCGCTGAACATCCCGGCCCGCTACACCTTCGGATATCTCCCCGACATCGCGATCGAGCCGCCCGACGTACCGATGGACTTCCACACCTGGTTCGAGGCATACGTCGGTCGCCGCTGGTACACGTTTGACGCGCGGCACAACACGCCGCGCGTGGGCCGAGTGGTGATCGGACGCGGCCGCGACGCCGTGGATTGCGCGCTGTCGACCGCTTTCGGTGCCGCGCGGCTCGCGAAGTTTGTGGTGTGGTCCGATGAGATCACCGCCGAGCGGCCGGGCGGCCCGCCGACGGAAGAGGACGCGGACCGCCAGGAGGCAGCCGCGCGGACGAAAGAGTGACCGACTGGTCGCGCGTGACCCGTGCCTTGTACCGCGTTCGTCAGCACTATCGCTACACCTACACCGGCCCGGTGTGGGACATGAAGCAGCGGCTGCTGATGATCCCGCGAGATCAGGACGGCGATCAGCGTGTCCTCCAATACGATCTCGCGATTCGTGGGATGGAGGACGGGGCCGACGTGACATGGGCGACCGATCAGTTCGGCAACCGTGTGGCGAATGTCGTCGTCCCGCGCGTGCCGCAGGCGGTCGATTTCGAGGCCGTCTTCCAAGTCGAGCGCGACGCTACGAGATCCAATGGTCGACGACCCGCACCGTGGCCGGCCGAGCTGGGTCCGATCCGCTACTTAAAGGCGACGGCGCTGACCGCGCCGGACTCGAAGTTGCTCGACGCCGCGATCCAGATCGTCCGGTCGGCGGACGACCCGCGCGAGCGGGCCGAGCGTGCCCATGACTGGGCATCGGGCAGCATCACATACCAATTCGGTGTCACCGGATACACGACGCCAGCGGCCATGGCCCTGCATTTCCAAAAAGGCGTGTGTCAGGACTTCGCGCACATCCTGCTGGCTGTGCTTCGACTCGCCAACGTACCTTGTCGATATGTCTCAGGACACATGCTCGGTGAGGGCGCCCCGCACGCGTGGGTCGAGGCGTTGATCGCCGATGCGAGCACTCCCGGCGAGGTGGAGGTAATCGCGTACGACCCGACGCACCATCGCCGCGCCCGAATGGACTACATCACCATAGCGACGGGCCGCGACTTCGCCGACGTCACGCCCACGTCGGGGACCTACGGCGGCCCCGCTCTGGGGCGGCTCGCCTTCACGAAGCAGGCGGAGATCATCGAGCTGAAGGAATTCGCCGCGCAGGGTGTGGTGTGATCACGCAGCGCTCGCCGCTCGCGGCGTACGACCCGACCGCCTTTTGGGACGAGATGTTCTCCGCGCCAGGTGTGGTGCGACCGCACTACGCCGCGCTCGCGCGGCGACTCGAGACGCTCTCGGCACAGGAGGTCACGCGCCGGCAGCGAGCCGCGGATCTCAGCTTCCAGGCACGCGGGATCACGTTCGCGGTGAATCAGGATCCGAGCGGCCTCGAGAAGATCATGCCCTTCGATCTGGTCCCGCGGATCATCCTGCCCGAAGAGTGGCAGCGCATCGAGCGTGGCCTCGAGCAGCGGGTCCGCGCTCTCAACCTCTTCCTCCACGACATCTATCACGAACAGAAGATCCTCGGGAGCGGTCTCATCCCGCCCGAGCTCGTCCTCGGCGCTCGCGGTTACCGGCGCGAAGTGCGTTCGGTCGAGCCGCCGCTGGGGGTGTACACGCACGTGGTCGGAAGCGATCTCGTCCGCGACCATCGCGGCGACTTCTATGTGCTCGAGGACAACCTTCGGGTCCCGTCGGGCGTCTCTTACGTGGTCGAGAACCGCCGCGTGCTCAAACGTGTCTGGCCGCAGATCTTCGCCGACTATCCGATCCGGCCGGTCGAGGGCTATCCCCAGGATCTCCTCAGGGTTCTGCGCGAGGTCGCGCCCCCGATCGCGGATGCGGCGACCGTGGTGCTCCTTACGCCCGGGGTCCATAACTCCGCGTTCTTCGAGCACGCCTTCCTCGCGAAGGCTATGGGTATCGAAATGGTGCAGGGCTCGGACCTCTTCGTCGACGACGCGACCGTCTACATGCGGACCACGAGCGGCAGGCGGCGCGTCGACGTCATCTATCGGCGCGTGGATGACGATTTCGTTGATCCGCTCGCGTTCCGCCGGGACTCGTTCCTGGGCGTCCCCGGACTTCTCGCGACGTACCGCATGGGAAGAGTGAGCCTCGCGAACGCGCTCGGCACAGGCGTGGCGGACGACAAGGCGATCTACGCGTACGTCCCTACGATCATCAAGTACTACCTCGGCGAGGACGAGATCATCCCGAACGTGAAGACCTACGTGGCAGCGGACCCGAGCGAACGCGCGTACATCCTCGAGCACATCGCGGAGCTCGTCGTGAAGTCGGTGAACGCGAGTGGCGGCTACGGCATGCTCATCGGGCCGCACGCGCCACAAGCGGATCGTGAGGAATACCGTCGACGGGTCCAGGCGGATCCGCGCGGCTACATCGCCCAGCCGACGATTGCGCTGTCGCGTCACCCCAGCTGGAGCGACGGATCGCTCGAAGGCCGCCACGTCGACCTGCGGCCGTACGTTCTCTTCGGACGAGAGATCCGGGTCACTCCGGGTGGTCTCACCCGTGTGGCCCTTCGGGCCGGCTCGCTCGTCGTGAACTCGTCGCAGGGCGGCGGCGCGAAGGACACCTGGGTGCTCGGCTAGTGCTCTGCCGGGTCGCCGACGATCTCTATTGGACCGCGCGATACGTCGAGCGAGGTATCGCGGTATCGCGTCTGATCGAGGTGACACGTCATCTCGAGCTCGACGTGGGCACAGAGGAGAGTGACTTCTGGGGCCCGCTCGTGGGGGCCATTGGCCTCTCCTCCGAGGACGTGTCGTTCTTCCTCCTATCGGATGAAAAAAACCCCGACTCGCTCATCTCCTGCGTCCGTCACGGGCGCGAGCTCGCCCGCGGTATCCGCGAATCGATCTCTAGCGAGATGTGGGAGGAGCTCAATGCTCTTTACCAATCGCTCGCGCTTCCCGGCGCCCAACGGCGCGCGCAGGGAGAGAGCCTGTCGTTCCAACGTCTCGTTCGCGAGCGGCTGCAACACTTTCAAGGGCTCGCCGGATCGACGCTCGCACACGACGAGCCCTGGCATTTCCTCTCCCTAGGCACGTACCTCGAGCGCGCCGACGGCGTGGTGCGCCTTCTGAGCCGTCAGGCACATCTCCTCGCGCCCCGCGACGAGGAGGAGACCACTGACGCGGACATGGTCCGCTGGCTCGCGGTCTTGCGCTCGTGTGGATCGGCGGAGGCGTACGCGCGCTTCTACTCGCTTCGAGTCGAGCCCGCTCGCATCGTCGAGTTCCTTCTCCTCAATCCGGTGTTTCCCCAGTCGGTCCGTTTCTCGCTGGTCGCGGCCGAAGAGGCGCTCGCGGCGGTGGCATCGCTCCGCACCGCGTCGGAGAACGACCCCGGACCCGGAGTCCGCACGCTTGGACGCGTCCGAGCTGATGTCGAGCACGCTGCCATCGATGAGGTCTTCGAGACCGGGCTCGAGGAGTTTCTATTCGGCGTTCAGCGATCGATCGCGCAGGTTTCGGACGAGATCACCGCGACGTACCTCCGGGACGAGCCTCAGTCCAGCCGTCTTGTCGGAGTGGCACGCGCGGCGATGCTCATGGCCGCCCAACAACAACAGTGAAGGTCCGGGTCGAGCACACCACGCGTTTCGAGTACGCCGCAGACGTAGTCGAGAGCGTCATCGACGTCCGGCTCGGACCGCGGAGTGACGAGCATCAGCGCTGGGGACGATTCGACATCCGGGTCGATCCGGCGGGTTCGGTGCGCCGATACGGCGACGGGTTCGGTAATACGGGATTCCTCGTGACACTGGCGCGAGCGCACAGGCACCTCGATCTCCGGACGGCGGGGGAGATCGAGACACTCCTGGCCGATCCTTTCGCTCTCCCGGCGCAGCTGCCGGATCCGCTCGGCCCTTCAGCCCTTGCTGACTTTCTCGACCCCTCGCCGCTCGTTCCGCTGGTCCCCGGACTCGGGGCGCTCGCCGGACCTCACCGTCCGACCTCGGGTGAAGACACGTTCGCCGCCGTCCAGCGGCTCATGCACCTCGTCAACGAGCGCCTCGAGTACGTGCCCGGGGTCACGACGGTCGAGACGACGGTCGTCGAGGTCCTCGGTGAGCCACGCGGCGTCTGTCAGGACTTCGCGCACCTGTTGATTGGGCTATGCCGGTCTGTCGCGATACCGGCACGCTACGTGAGCGGCTACACGGTCGCCGACGCAAGCGGCCCGGCGCGCGGGGCCGGCGCATCGCACGCGTGGGTAGAGGCGTTCACTCCGACACACGGATGGCGTGGATTCGATCCCACGAACGATCTGGTCGCGAGCGGCTATCACGTCAAGGTGGCGATCGGGCGCGATTACGGCGACGTCCCGCCGCATCAGGGAACCTACCGCGGCCAGGCGGAGGAGCTGCTCTCGGTCAAGGTTGCAACAGCGGTCGCGTAGGTCTCGTCAGACTCGCGCGATGAGACGAATGGTCATCGCGCGATGGTCAAATCTGGGGATGCATTCGCCATGACCAGGCGCACATGCTCGCGCCGGAGGCCGTGAACCGGTCCGTCGGCGTCACGGATGACGGGACTGAAGTGCGGAAGGGAGGGCAGCTGATCCGGCGCGAGGTCGCGCCGCGGCACTGGATGGCCGCTCGAGAAGGCGCCAGAAAGTTTGGATCAGATCATGTACGCCGACGCGAGACTCGAACAGCGTGCGATGCGACTGCCGTACGCGGCGCCGCGGGTAGATCTTGGTGACCGGGATCTCGAGGACGAGCCCGCCGTTCCTATCGTCGCGGTCCTTGGGCTCGTCGCCTTTGGGGTCGTGCTGGCGTGGGGCGCCTGGTGCGTCTCCACGGGTGGCAACTTCTACTTCAGCTATACGTGGCCACTCGGCATCGTTGTCACGTGCACCCGCCCGTAGGTCATCCATTGGCAGGCCGGGATTCGCGCCGGCCTGCTCATGGACACGGCGCGCAGACTGACTCGGAGAATCTCATCGCTCATGAAGGAGCGGACGGGTCAGTGCAGGCACGGTCGAACGACGCACCGTTGGCCCTTCAACTGGAACGGGTCAGCCAACGTTACGGAGACCTGTGGGCCGTTCGTGATCTGACGCTCGCGGTCGGCACCGGGAGCGTCGTAGGGCTCATCGGTCCGAACGGCTCGGGCAAGACGACGACGATCCGGCTCGCGACCGGCCTGCTTCGTGTGCCGGTCGATTCGGTGCGCATCTCCGGCGTGGATCTGGCGCGTGAGCCGGTCCGGGCGAAGCGCTTGTTCGCGCTCGTCCCCGATGCCCCCACCGGTTTCGAGCATCTCTCGGTGAGCGAGTATCTCGGGCTGTATGGCTCGTTGCACGAGGGCGACGATGGGTACCGCTCCCGCTGCGCGACGCTGCTGAACGCGATGCAGCTCAGTTCACACGAGCACCGACTTCTCGGGACGCTATCGGCGGGGATGCGCCGCAAGGTATCGATGATCGCCGCGGCTTCGATATTCGCGCCCCTTCTCGTCGTCGACGAAGCGACGAGTGCGCTCGACCCCGAGTCCGTGATGGTCCTCGAAGAGCTTCTGCGGTTCGCGGCGGATAACGGTCACGCGGCGTTCGTCGCGACGCAGGATCTGGACTTCGCGGAGCGCGCCTGCGACATCGTCTTCCTGATGGCGAAGGGGCAAGTGGTCGCATCAGGGACACCGAATGATCTGCGATCGAAGTACGGATGCGGATCGCTGCGCGAGGTCTTCGCGAAGGCAACCGGACTATCCGATCTGATCGGCGGGATCGGTCGTGAGCTGGCTCGAACTATCACGCGCTGAGCTCAGGCGGCTGGTCCGGTTCGTGGCTCGGCTCGGCCGGCAGAACCCGATAATTCTCCTGCTGCTCGTTGCCGGCGCCGGAGGATTCCTCTGGCTCGCCGCCGGAGCAGGGGTGACGGCGGCGAGCCTTGCCGCCTTTGACCCAGTCCTCACCGTCCTGCTCCTCTTTCTCTTCGCGACGGGCGGCCTCGTGGGGCTTACGACGGCGACAGCAGCGCCGCGCTTCGAGGACCTCGACGCTCAGGTGGCAGCCGCGCCTATCCCGCCGACGTTCGCGTTCCTCGGCGCGACCGCGATCCCGCTGCTCGTCGTGTGGACGATCAGTGCGGCACCGGTGTTCGCCTTCGGGTGGGCGCTCTTCCGAGAGCTCGGCGCCGATCCGCCGTGGCTCGGCGGCGTGGTTCTCGCGGCGGGACAGATCTTGGCCTCAATGACCGGTGCGGCCGCGGCCGAGGCAATACGCGGACGGTCGGACGCGCGTGGCGCGACCCTGGGCTCGATCGGTGTGCTGTCCGGGCTCGTGGGCGGCTGCATTTTCGCCGCGCTCAGCGAAGCGCCCTGGTGGTCATGGTTCGCGGGTGCGCTCATGCGCGGTGGGACGGTCGAGGCGCCTTCGCTCTGGCTCGTCCTCCTCGTCATCGGTGCGCTGGCCGCGTTCGTCTTCTGGTGCTGGTCCGCAGCCGGGGCGGTGCCGACGCGGCGAACTCGCGTCTCGGGTGTTGTTCGGAGCCAGCCCATGGGCACAGGGCTCTTCGAGACGCTCGCGCGGGCGCTGGTTCTTCGCGCTCTTCGCGATCGGCGGATTGTTGGCCTGGCGCTGGTCGCGCTCGGGTTCGGCGTCATCGCCCCGCTCGCAGCCGGAGTCGTTCTGGGTGCCCAATCGCAGGTGCTTGTCCCGTTCGTCGCGGTGGTCGTGGCCCTCAACGCGGCCGCGCTACCGATCGCGCTCTCTGCCGATGTAGCCGCGGGAGCGTGGCTATGGCGAACGATACCTACGACGTCGCGCCGCTTTGGCTTCGCGTGGTGGGTGATCGCGTCCGTCATCGCCTGCGGTTTTTCGGCGCTCGCGCTCGCACCGACCGCCGCCCTCTACGTCCACCAGATCGAGCTCGTGCTTGTCCTCGCCGTGATGCTCGCTCCGATCCCGGCCGCAGTCGCTCGGCTACTTCCCTGGCGGTACGACTCCGCGATCTTGCAGCTTCTGACCGGAGTGCTCCTGCTCGTCGCATATTCGATCGGCGTGAACGAGGTCCTATGGATAGGCGAGCGGGTCACGCGGCTCGCCGGTGATCTGCCGCTCGCGAGGGAGATCGCGTTCGCGGCGGCGTTCGTATCGATCGCGCTGCCGTCGGCTCTCATCTGCATGTTCAGTCCGTGGCGGCAAACATGATCCATGCTGCGGACCGCTTCGCCCTTCCGCGAGGCGTGCGGCTCCGCGATGACTCGCTGCACGACACCGCGGTTTCTGGTGAGTACCCGCTCGTCGGTGCTGCCTCCGTATTCGTTGCCCTGCTCGCCGATGGCTATTCGCTTGGGGAGGTAGCGCGGATCGTCGCTTCGCGATTCGCGGTGTCCGAAACGACAGCCTCGTCCGATCTCGCCGGTCTGGTCCTGACGCTTAATCACGCCGGTCTGCTCAACGCGCGGCCTTCTGGCGGCCTGCTGGATCGAGCGCGACAGCGAATCGAGGACTGGGCTCTCGGCCTCGCGACCGGGGTAAGACCGCCGGCACTCTCGACGAGGCACGAGCTCACGTCTTCATCGATGTTCGGCACGGCGCTCGAAGTCACGTCCGCGGTGCTGATCGGGCACGCCTCGCTTTGGCTGGCCCTCGGCACGATCTTCGCCGCCCTTGGGGTGATTTCGTCGCCCGACGCGATGCTCGGGCTGGCCGCGCTTCAGCTCGGACTCATGAGCGGCCTGATCGTGCATGAGCTTGGACACGTCGTTGCGGCGCGTCGTTGGAGCGGCGGATGTTTCCTTCTTACTTCCGGGATCGGCACCGTTCGCGTGATGCATCGGCGTGCCGCGCGAAGGGCCTGGATCAGCGCGGCCGGGCCAGGCCTTGCCGGCGCCTGCGGAGTGGCTGTCCTTGCGGCGGGATGGTCGACCGGATCCGGCGTGCTGGATCTGGCCGCCGTTCCCCTACTCGGCAATCTCTTCGGGTTCACGATCCTATTTGGCGACGGCCGCTCGATCGTGAGCGGTCCCTGGAGGGCGGCATGACCTTCGCAAAGGGCCTCATAACCGGATTCGGCGTCGTTCTCATTCTTGAGATCGTCTGTTTCCTCGTCGCGGGACTCGTGCTCGCGACGCAAGGCGCCCCTTCGCTCCGGTGGGAGATCGGTGGCCTGCCGATCTTCGCGTACGAGAAGTCCGGCCAGAGTGTCGGTACGACGATCGGGCCTGGGATCGCGGTGGTCGCGGCAGTTGCGGGCCTGCTCAACGGCATCGGGGCGCTCGTGCTTACTCGAAACGAGCCGCACGCACCGTGACATCTTGAGCTGGCGCGCACAGCTCATCGTCGCCAGCGGCGGCGCACTCGAGCCGCGTCTAGGTCAGCGCTGCGGCGGTTACGACCACCATCCCTGAGACGACGAGGGTGACGTGCGCGAAGATGAGTCGCAGGCGCGCCTTCGCGAGGGGATCCCGGAGCGCCGCCGGCACGGGGAACCAGCCGAACCAGAGCCACGCGCCCTGCACGCCACCCATCCCCAGACCCGCGAGCAGCGCGAGCCACCCGAGGCGCGTCACATCGTCCGGCAATGGGCCGAAGGCGACGGCGGCCACCCCGCCCGTTACCAGCGTCGCCGGAACGACCAGCCCGAGGCGCAGCGACGGCCGCCGGAGGCTTGCCCAGAGCACCGTCGGCATCAGGATCCAGCCGAGCGCGAGCGCGGCGCCGACGAGCGGGGCGCGGCCGACCGTGAGCGCCCAGAGCAACCAGATCACGCCAAGCGCCCAAGCGCTGGTGATCGCGAGCCTACGGACCCGTGCAGTCAAGCCGCCCGGCCCCGGCGACGAAGGAAGTCGATGAAGAGCACGAGGAACACCAGATCGAAGCCCGCGAACCAGAGGAACACGTCGGAGATCAGCTGGCCAAGAGCGAGCTCGTAGAGGGCGACGACGACGTAGATCCCCTTGTAGATCACGCCGAGCCGGACGAGATCGTGGTTGCGGGCGGGATCCCGCGCCACCAACCAGTAGCCGACGCCCTGGACGAACACGAAGGCGGCGGTGATGTGGATGTACGAGGTGTTGGGCGGGAGCGGGATGGCGAGCGTTGCGAAGACGGGGCCGTACAGAAAGAAGAACGCGATCCCAAGGACGATGTCGTAGACCGCCGCCACGACGAAGAGCGCACGGGCGCGGCTCATGCCGCGCGTTCGCTCCTGCGAGATCGAAGGTACCGGCGGTGTTGCCCGCGGAACGCGGCAGCGCGAGCCTTCTTGCGTTCCTCGGTGTAGAGGCGCTTGGCGAGATCGACGAGGCCTGCCTCGAGCTCGGTCACGCTCATCTGCCTCGGCGTGAAGTTAACGTCAAACAGCGTGCACTTCTCCCAAGCCTCGGGCTCGATGAGCCGTCCCTCGCCCCACAGGCGCGCGTAGAGCGGGGTCCCCGGGAATGCCGTCATGACGGTGATCTGGACCTCGGTCAGACCGGACTCTTCGACGAAACGGAACACATCCTCGAAGATCGCGGTCGTGTCACCGTCCAAGCCGAGAACGAAGCAACCGTTAACGCTGATCCCGTGCGACTGGATCCGCGCGATCGCCTCCTTGTAACGTTCGAGCCGGTCGCGCTTGAAGTTCCTCAGCTGCTCGACGCCGTCCAGCGCAGCAGCGTTGGGGCTCTCCAGGCCGACCAGTATCTGCGCGCACCCCGCCTGCCGCATGAGCGTTAGCAGCTCATCGTCGTCGGCGACGGCGATGTCTGACTCGGTGAACCAGCGAACGCGTTCGGGAATGAGCGCGCGCATCAGCTCTTTGGAGTGGGCCTTGTTGACGAAGCTGTTGTCGTCGGCGAACTCGATGAAGGGCTTCGGCCAGATGCGCTTGATCTCGCGAATCTCGGCGATCACCTTCGCCACGGGCTTCACCTTGTACTTGGGCGCGATGCGGATCGACGCAGCGCAGAAATCGCAGCGCCACGGGCAGCCACGCTGCGTCTGCACGGTCATCCGGTTGTACCGCTGGACGTCGAGGAGATCGAAGCGCGGCATCGGCCCGTCCGCGAGATCGAAGGTGCGCCCATCGGGCGAGTACACCCGAGCCATCTTGCCAGCCCGGAAGTCGTCGACAAGGGTGGGCCAGGTGAGCTCGCCCTCGCCGGTCACGACGGCGTCGAAATGTCTCGCGCAGTCATCAGGCACGGCGTTCGCGTGAAGCCCGCCGATCACGGTAGGCACACCCAACGCGCGATAGCGTGCGGCGAGCTTGTAGGCCTCCTTGGCCTGCGCCGTGAAAGTGGACACCGCCGCCATATCGCAGTGCGGCAACTCCGCTACCGCGTCGATGTCGGCGATCTCGTGATAGGTCACTTCGACGTCCTCGGGTGTGAGGCCGGCGATAGTGAGGAGCGAGAGGCTCGGGAGCGACGCGATGACTTTGCTGCGCTCGACGAAGCCGGGGAGTGTGAGCCCGACCTCGACGAGTTTTTGGTTATGCGCACGTACTCCGCTCATGGCTATCAGGGCGATCCGCATTCAGTGAGCCTCGCGCCCAAGTGTGACTGTGGAGGTGGCTCGGCGCACGTCGCCAGTGTGACTGTGCTTACGTCCTGCCGTCAGTGCGATCTCGGGGTCCGGGAAACGAAGGATTCTGTGCCGCACTCTGCGTCTCATAGATTTGGGCTTTTCCGGTGAGATTCCTATCGTCGCGAGTCGGTTCGCTACAAACTGGCGAGGTGAGCTGGGTCGAACCTCTCGCGTCCCGGCGGCTCTACATTGCGGGGCACTTGCTCGATGGACTAGTGTCACGACTGCTTCGGCATGGGCGCCACGCATGGGGAGGGGAACAATGGGCACGACGCTCGAAAAGTGGCACGCCGTCACGCAGGATCCACGAGTCATCGGATTCTTCAAGGGCACCTTCGAGCGGGCAGGTGTGCGGATCAGCGATACCGGCGAGGCCTTCACCGTCGTCCATCGCGGCGACCGCGTCGACTTCGAACCGACGCTGAACGAGTCGACATCCGACTTCACGGTCGAAATCCAGCAGTACCAAGCTGACCGCTTCGCGGAAGCCGCCGGCACCGGTGTGCTCGACGCGACCGCGCAGTACCGCGCCATCCGCGCCCTCTTCACGCCCGCGACCGGGGCGACGCTGCGGAACCCGATGCTCGCGAACGGGATCCTCAGACGGCTCGCGCGGATCGAAGAGCTCATCCACGTTCGGCTGAAGAGTCCCGTGCCCGACCGCGAGGCCGATGTCACGCACACGCTGGTCCACGTGCGCGGTCAATGGCTCGTCATAGCTGGCCTTCATGGACGCCCGGCCCGCACGTTCGACCTTTCGATCGAGGAGGCGGTCCTCTATCAACGGCACGTTCTCAAGGCGCTCAGGCAGAACACCTGGGTCGGCTGGCTGCGATTCGGGTCGTGGTACGTGGGATGGCGGCCGACGGTCTCGCACCGCTAGCACCGAGCCTCGCGCGTCGACTCGTCGTATACGCGGGGGAGCGTTTCCCGCCGCTCGAGTACGCGCCGGCCTCGGCCATCTTCTTCCTCGCGGCGTATCTCGCGGCGTTGGCGCTCGTCCGCCGTGGGCCGGACGTCTTGGCGATCGTTGTTGGACTCGTCACCGTGCTGCTCGTCTTCTTCCATCTCCGCCTCATGGACGAGGTCAAGGATGCGCAGCACGATGCCCTCCACTATCCGGAGCGTCCCGTGCCGCGTGGCCTCATGACGCTCGCTGAGGTACGTCTCCTCATCGCGGTCTGCGTCGCCATCGAGCTTGCCCTCAATGCCGCGCTCTCGTGGACCGCGCTCGGCGCGTATCTCATTGTCGCGGCCTTCACGCTCCTCATGTACCGCGAGTTCTTCCTCGGCGCACGTCTCCGCGCGAACTTCCTCGTCTACACGCTCGTCCACATGCCGTCGCTGCCGCTTCTCGCGATCTACGCGTACGTACTTGCGGCATCGCCAGGACATGGGATCGAGGTCGACCCGGCCTTCGCACCGTTTCTGATCGCGACGTACGCGATCGGGCTCGCGCTCGAGGTCGCGCGGAAGGTCCATTCGCCCAATGACGAGCCGGCCGGCGTCTACACCTACACGAAGCAGCTCGGGACGGTCGGTGCGTGCGCGCTGCTGATCGCGCTCGTCGCGATCGTCACCGTCTGCTTCCTCGGCCTCGGTGCCGCGCTTGGCTGGGGTCCATCATTCGGCGTTCCGGTCGCCGCCCTCTCGGCCGTGGCAATCGCCGGATTGACAAGCTTCGCCCTGTTTCCGAGCCGCGCTCGTGCGCGGGTCGTCAAGAAGGTCTTTGTTCCGGCCGCCGTTCTCGGTCCGTACCTCACGGTGCTCGCGCACGCCATCGCGAGGACCGGCGGATGAGCGGTCCAGTCCTTTCGATGAAGCAGGTAGCGCGTGCCGATGTTCGGGTCGTCGGGAACAAGGCCTCGCAGCTCGGGAAACTGGCGTCGCATGGGCACGCGGTGCCGCCCTTCTTCGTCATCACCAGCGATCTGTTCGCCGCGATCCGGGCGGATCCGCGGGTTCGCGACCTTGAGCGCCGGCTCGCGAGCGACGGCACGGACGAGTCGCTCTCGTGGGAGCTGAGGACGCTTGTCGAGCGTGTCGGGATGCCGACGGAGGCGTGGATACCGATCGGCGATGCGCGACGCTCTCTCGCGTCGACCCGGGTCGCGGTGCGCTCGTCCGGTATCGCCGAAGACCAAGCGAGAACCTCGCTCGCGGGCCAGCTCGACACCGTTCTCGACGTACGCGACGACGAGGAGCTCGCTCGTGCCATCCGCGTCGTGTGGTCATCGGTCTATGCACCGCGCGCGGTGGCCTACCGGCGGCTCCATGGGATGCGCGCTGACGATGTGGATCTCGCGGTCATCGTGCAGGCGCAGGTCGCGGCCAACGTGTCGGGTGTCCTCTTCACTGTCGATCCCAGCGACGCGGCGGTGCTCGCGATATCCGCGACGCGAGGACTTGGCGCGGACCTCGTCGCCGGCCGGATCGACGGCGATGTCTATCGGGTCGATCGCGAGACGCACGCGATCGAGGGAGAGTTAGGCGAAGCCGCGGTCCTGTCGAAGCTGGACGTCGTGCGGCTTGCGACCCTCGGTCTGCGCCTCGAACACGAGATCGGCGCGCCGCAGGACGTCGAGTGGGCGATCTCTGACGGCGCGATCTTCGTTCTTCAAGCGAGGCCGATCACGGTGCGTGCCGCGCCCGAAAGACGGCGCACGCTCTGGGACAACGCGAACATCGTCGAGAGCTTTCCCGGCGTGACGCTGCCGTTGACGTACTCACTGGCACGAGAGTCGTATGCCGCGGTGTACCGGCAGGCCGCCGAGCTCGTCGGAATCTCGGGCAGCCTGCTCGACAAGCACGACGCCGATCTGGAACGGATGATCGGACTCATCCGCGGTCGCGTCTACTACCGGCTCGACAGCTGGTACGCACTCCTCGCGCTCCTACCGGGGTTTGCCCAGAACAAGCAGTTCATGGAGCAGATGATGGGAGTGCGCGAGTCGGCCCGGTGGAAGACGCGGGCACGCGTTCGGGTTACGCCATTCGACCTCGGTCGGCTCCTCATCCTGCTCACGCGAATGACGCTTCTCGCCTTGACTCTAGGTCGACGGACCCGCGCCTTCGAGCGCATGGTCGATGACGTATGCGGCGGGCATGAGCGTACCGAACCGCGCTTGCGCCAGATGAGCGATGTCGTCGAGCGATATGAGGACCTCAAGCGTCGAATCCACGGGCAATGGCAGGCGCCGATCCTGAACGACTTCCTCACGATGCTCTTCTTCGGCCTCGCGCGCCGCCTCATCGCCCGGTGGGATCTGGGTGTCGCTGGGGATCTCCTCCGCGCCGGCGACATACCGATCGTTGAGCCCGCGCGCCGCGTCGCGGCGATGGCCCGAACCGTCCGCGGCGAAGCCCGCCTGGAAGCGCTCGTCCGAACGCGCTCCGATGCCGAGCTCGTCGCGCTTTTCCGCGCGGGCGAGATGCCGCCGGAGCTTGCCGATCCGTTCCGCGAGTACCTGGGTCGCTTCGGTCATCGCTGCGTGCAGGAGCTGAAACTTGAGCAGCCGAGCCTTCACGATGACCCGCGCGCGCTCTTCGCGAGCATCCGCGCGTACCTAGGTCGACCCGATGTCAACCTCGACGGTTCGGCTGAACGCGACCGCCTCGCGCGCGCGGTCGCGGAGTCACGGGTGCGGACCCGCCTCGCGTGGCCGTTCGGTCTGCCGAGTCCACGGCTCCTGTTCCTCAACTGGATCGTCGCCCGAGCGAGGCGGCACATACGCGACCGCGAGCGGATGCGGTTTGCTCGCGCCCGCGTCTTCGGACTCGCCCGCGAGCTCTTCACAAGCATCGGCCTGCGACTCGCAGATATCGGGAGCCTCGACGACCCGCGTGATGTCTTCTACCTCACCGCGGATGAGGCCTGCGGCGTCATCCGAGGGACCGGAACGACCGCCGACCTGCGTGCTCTCGTCGCGATCAGAAAAACCGAGTACGCCGCCTACCGCGACGAGCCGGCGCTTCCCGATCGCTTCGAGACCACGGAGGAACCGTCGGCCGAGATGGGCCGTCTCGCATCGCGGCCATCGACCTCGTCAGCGAACGGGGAGCTCTGCGGCACCCCGTGCTGCCCCGGCAACGCGCGCGGCAAGGCGAGAGTCGTGATATCGCCGAGCGAAGACACCCTGCTCGCGGGTGAGATTCTGGTCGCCCGCGAGACCGACCCGGGCTGGGTCACGATCTTCCCGCTTGCCGCGGGCATCCTCATCGAGCGCGGCAGCCCTCTCTCGCACTCGGCGATCGTGGCCCGCGAGCTCGGCATCCCTACGATCGTCGGGGTCCGGGGGCTGACTGCCGCGGTCTCGACCGGAGCCGTCGTCGAGATGGACGGCGGGAAAGGGCGCATCGTGAGGATGGGGTGACGGCGGCGCGGGCGGCGCGAGCCGTCGAAGGCAAGGTCATGTACAGCCAATGCTGGGAAGATCCCCGCACGGCCAGCCGCGGGCTCGGGCTCCGGGGCGACGATGACGTTGTCGTCATCACGTCCGCCGGCTGCAACGCCATCGCGCTCGCTCTCGCCGGACCTCGCTCGGTCACGGCCGTGGACTTCAATCCGGCGCAGAGCCATCTCCTCGAGCTGAAGATCGCGGCAATCACCACGCTGGACCATGCGTCGCTCGTGGCTTTCCTTGGCGTGCGTCACTCGCGCGAGCGCCTGCGCATCTACCGCGACGCCCTCGCTCCAAGGCTTTCGGCCGCGGGGCGCCGGTACTGGGGCGCGCGGCCATCGATGCTCGCCCGCGGTGTCCTCCACGCGGGCCGGTTCGAGCGTTACCTCGCGCTCTTCAGAAGCAGCGTGCTCCGTCTCATGGAGCGAAAGGCCGACATCGATCGCCTCCTCGCCCTCGACTCGTTGGACGAGCAGCGCCAGTTCTACGAGCGCACCTGGGACAACTGGCGATGGCGGTCGCTCTTCGTGCTGTTCTTTGGTCGGCTCGCCCAGGCGCGCGTCGGCCGCCACCCCGAAGTCTTCCGCTACGTCGACGTGTCCAACGTCGGTGAGCACTACCGTGAATGCGCGCGCCACGCGCTCGTCGACCTGCCGCTCGCGGACAACTACTTCGTCGAGTACATCCTCACGGGCGGATACAGCAGCGAGGCGCGAATGCCGACCTACCTGCGTGCGAGCGCGCATGCGAGTGTGCGCGAGGCGGTGGCTCGCATCCGCGTCGTGACCGCGGACGTCGGCGCGTTCCTCGCGGCCACTCCCCGCGGCACGTATTCGGCGTTCTCGTTCTCGGACATCTTCGAGTGGATGTCGCCCGCCGAACATGAAGGCGTGCTGCGCGCGGCCATCAGCGCGGCCCGCCCTGGCGCGCGCCTCTGCTATTACAACAACCTGGTCCTGCGACGGTGCCCCGCATCGCTGGCGGGTGCATTCGAGACGGACGAGACGTTGAGCGACCGTCTCCATCACGAGGATCGCTCCTTCCTTTACCGACGTTTCGCGATCGAGCATCTGCGCGAAGGCGCGGAGTGCTGACCAGCTGGGCGACGCGTAATGCCCGGCTTCTCGAATGAACCTCTTCGCGATCCTCGAGGAGCAGGCCAGGCGGGCGCCCGATCGCGCGGCGATCCTCGGACAAGCGGGACTCACGACATTCGCGGAGCTGGAGCACTCGGCAACGCGTCTTGCAGGCGCCTTCGCGAGGCGTGGAGTCGCGCGCGGCGACTGCGTGGCCGTGCTCGTCCCGGTCTCACGAGACCTTTACCTTGTGCTGCTCGCAGTGGTCAGGCTCGGCGCCACCGCCGTCTTCGTTGAGCCGGCGCTCGGACCGGCGGAGCTCGTGCGGTGCCTTGAGCGTGCGGCGCCCCGCGCATTCGTCGGCGTATGGCGCGCGCATCTGCTACGACTCCGGTCGCGAGCCCTACGAGATGTCTCGCTCGCGGTCGTCGCCGGCCGCGGCATCGTGCCAGGGGCGATCTCGCTTGAGGACCTCGTTCGGAACGAGTCGCCTCAAGCCTCAGAGCCGCCAGCAGACGATCCGGCCGCGGCATTGCTTACCTTCACGAGCGGGACGACCGCGGCACCGAAGGTAGTCGAGAGAAGCCACGACCTCCTGCACGCGCAGCACCAGGTGCTCACCTCCGCGTTCCCGGTGTTCACGACGGATCGGAGCCTCTCCGCCGCGCCTCTGTTTGCGCTGCACGACCTTGCAGCAGGCGCCACTGTCGTCTTACCTGCCACTGGGCTGCGTTCGGGAATCCCACGGGACGCCAGACGCCTCGTCGCGGGCCTCGCGGCGCAGGGTGTCACGTTGGTACGGGCAAACCCACGCTTCTGCGAAGTGCTCGCCGACACCTGTGAGGCGACGGGCACACGCTTGCCAAGGATCCGCGCGCTCTTCGTCGGCGGTGCGCCGGTCAGTGCTTCGCTTCTCGAGCATGTCCGCGCAGTCGTGTCGAACGCGCAGATCCACGTGGCGTACGGCTCGTCTGAGGCTGAGCCGATCGCGGGGATCCTGGCTGACGACGTTATCGCCGACGCGGCACCACTAACGGCGCTCGGCCGCGGCTATTGCGTGGGAGTTCTGATTCCTCCGACAGCGGCGCACATCGAGGGCGCGAACGACACGACGTTCTTCCCCGCGCCGGCACCGCCGATCGCGCCGTCCGTCGGGGAGATCGTTGTGGCCGGCCCGCACGTGAACGCGACCGCCTGGCACCACACCGGCGACACGGGGTACTTCGACGCGCAGGGCAGGCTGTGGCTGCTCGGGCGCGAAGCCGACCGCGTGTGCCGCGCCGGTCGGACGATGCATCCCTACTCGGTAGAGCCGCTTGTCGAGTCGCTGCCCTTCGTCGATCGATGCGCGCTGGTCGGCATCGGGGACCCCAACAGCGGCCAGCGAAGCGTGCTCGTCGTGAGCACGCGCGGCCATGCAAGGATCGGCCGAGCGACCCGCGCGCGATGGCGCGACGAGATCGCGCGACTGTGCGCCTCGCACGGGCTTCCGATCGACGAGATCCGGTGGACCGACGCGATCCCGCTCGACGCGCGACATCGGTCCAAGGTCCGACGGGAAGAGATCCGGCGCGAGCTGCTCTCGACCGTCGCATCGCGATGAGCGCGCCCTTCGTCATCCGTCTCGCGACCGAGAACGACGACGCGGCGTTGCTTGGTCTGACGGGACTCTGTCCGATGGGCGGGACGGTCGAGCTCGGCGTCGATCGCGCGCCGCGGTTCCTTGCGCTCAACGCGCTGCAAGGGAATCCTTGGTTTGTAGCGGTGGGGGTCGACCGCAATGGCGAGATCGTCGGGTGTGCCGCAGCTGCTGTGCGGGATGTCTATGTCGACGGCCAGCCGGTCCGCGCGAGCTACGTCAGTGACCTCCGCGTCGCCCCTCGCGCTCGTCGGTCGACGCTCCTCCCGCTGCTCCATCGATACGTAATTGAGCGCTTGGCCGAGCACGGCGTTGATCTCGCCTACGCGACGATCGTCGAGGGCAACAGAGCCGCCGAGTCGATGCGCGGCCGGCGCAGACTCCCGCGCTATATGCGTCTGGGACGGATCCGCGTCGCTGCAGTGACCGGAGCCCGCGGCCGACCGGCACGTACGGTCACGGTCGAGACACCGCGTTGCGATGATGTCTCCGCGCTCGCGCGCCTCCTCGACACGTGCGCTCGCAGCCGCGACTTCGCGCCCGCGTGGTCGAGCGAAACGCTGGCGCGCGCACTCGCGGTGACTCCCGGGCTCACCCTCGAGCGAGTCCTCGTCGTCCGTAGGCACGGCGAGACTGTCGCGATGCTCGCGGCGTGGGACCAAAGCGCGCTGCACCGGCGACGCGTCCTCGCGTATCACGGCGGTGCGTCGATGTACCGGCGACTCCATGACATACGTGCCGTCCTGCGTCGTCGGCCGACGCTCCCGCGTCCCGGCGAGATTCTGCGTGAGCTCCACGTCACCCACATCGCGGTTGCCGATGACGACCCCGACCTGTTCGCGGCACTGTTGCGCGAGGCGTGGCGCCGGTTTTCGCCTGGCTACCACTTCCTCACCTTCGGTCTCGCGGAAGGACATCCGCTTCTGGCGGCGCTCGAAGACTTTGAGTACGGCGCTTTCCACACAGTCGCCTACGCGATCCCTCAGCCAGCGAGCGCGTGGGAGCACCACACTTTCGCCCGTCTCCCGTTCCACGAGATCTCGCACCTTTAGCATCCCGCCCGGATCGACTCGTGGCACCGAGAGCAGACAAAGCCCTAGCGCGCGCACCGACGCCTCTGGTGAGATTCCTATCGTCGCGAGTCGGTTGGCTACAAACTGGCGAGGTGAGTTGGGTCGGACCGTCGGGTCGCTCCGAGCACGGGATGTGGACGCTGGCCGGCGAGCACGACTGAGGGCTGGAGTGGTACGTCCGACGATCCCGCTCGACGACCTGATCGGTCACATCTTTGGCGGCGATCGATCGTCGTTGGCCGCCGAGGTGGGCCCATGGCTGGTCGGGTCGTCGCGCTTTCGAGCATTCGCCGAGACCTATCGCGACAAGATTCGCAAGAAGGCCCGCGGGATGCGCGACGACGAGGGCCGGCGCGACTTAGCGTTCGAGCTCGCGATCGCCGTTCGACTGCTCCAAGAGCGCCGCTTCGCGGTCGAATACGAGTCTTACGGAGTGGGCCAGCGAGCGCCTGACTTCTGCGTAACCTTCCGCAGCAAGCTGCGCTTCAATGTCGAAGTGCGGCGGTTGCGCCGGCCAGCGCCGACGCTGGGTCCGCCCACTGATCGGGCCCCGCTGATCCGCGCGGTCTGCGACAAGCTGGGACAGCTGCCGCCCGCGATGATCAACGTCCTGGTCCTCGGCGCCGACGGTCCGTCCTCCGCGGCGGAGGCGCTCGCTCCCGCGATGCTCTGGCTGCAGGACCGTGCGACCCAGAAGGACGAGGCGCTGTTCATGCAGCGCGGCTTCACCGGTGTTCGCGATTTCGTCCGGCAGTACCAGCGACTGAGCGGAGCCATCTGGCTGGCTGGCGAGTCGACCGCGCCGCGGACCAGCCTGTGGCGCAACCCGCAGGCGCGCCACGCGCTGCCAGTCGATCTGGCGAGAGTCCTGAGTAACACTGCGCTTTGAGGCGTTGTCTTCCGTACCGCGTTCGTGCGTCTTCTCTGAGCGATGCGCGTAGCGCTCGCGGTCCATCGCTTGCCGCCCTCCGTCGGGGGATCGGAAGGGTACGCCGGTCGGCTCGCCCAGGGACTCGCCGACCGGGGGCACGAAGTGGTCGTCTACACCACGACAGATCCGGCGCGCCCGCCGCTCCCATACCGGGTCCGTGACCTACGCCCGGTTGCGGTCCCGGGCTACCCGTACATCGTCTGGCCCGACCTGCTGCGGCCGCGGCTTGTCCGCGAAGTAGCCGAGGCTGACGTGCTCCACGCGATCAACTTCACCAGCTTCAGTGCGTTGGCCTGGCTGCTGATCGGCCGTCTGTACCGGCGTCCGCTAGTGCTGACCACCTTCTATCACCCGCCGCCGGCCACGGGGCGTCCTGCGCTAGCTGCGCTGTACGACCGCACAGCCGGCCGCCTGATTGCCGGCGGCTACGGTGTCCTACTCGTGCACTCCGACGCGGAAAGCCGGGAGCTTCGAGGGAACGTCACCGTTCCACCAAACGCGCGCCTACGTCAGCTGACGTGTCCTCCAATCCTCGACGAGGTTGCGCCGCAAGGCTCGTTCCGGCGCACCCACCGGCTCGAGTCAAAGTTCGTCGTGCTTTACATCGGCCGAGATAACCCGCACGAGGGCGGATGGTCGCTGGTGCGTGCCGCTACGGAACTCCGCGCCGAAGGGACCTTGCCCGAGTTGGCGCTTGTACTGATCGGCCCCGTCGGCCAGGCGCCGTTGCGCCCGGCGGGCCTGCGGCTCTCGACCATGCTGCCCAACGGCACGGTGCACCTCGTCGGCCCGCTGCCGAGGTCGGAGCTCGCTGCCGCCTACGCCGAGAGTGACGTGGTGGTCGTGCCGTCGGCCTATGAGAGCTACGGGCTTGTGGTTGTCGAGGCCCTCGGCTACGGCACACCCGTGATCAGCACGCGTACTGGGGCCGCTACGGCGTTCGTCCGCCCGGGTGAAACCGGATACCTGTTCGACTACGGCGATGTGGCGGAGCTGAAGCGCCTTCTGATCGCGACGCGCATGTCCGGGCGCCAAATGCGGGCCGTTACCCGCGACGCCGTTGCGCACCTCTCCTGGGACCGCACCAGCGACGAAACAGTCGCCGCTTACCGGGAGGTGCTCGCGTGCCCGTAAACGCGCGCGTTGCGTGGGTGGCGCGACCGCGAGGCAGGAACTCCGAGGAGAACCTGAGCCCGACGGGCAGACTCGAACTACCGACCGGCGGTTTACCAAGTCGAGTCGACTCCGCACCAGGATCGTCGATCCGCTGGAGACATTGGGTCGAGCTGGATGCTCGATCGACCGCTAGATGCTAGTGAGCTGGGCCGTGCGTCTCGCGCGTCTGGAAGTAGCCGCCTTCTTCGCGGTCGTCTTCGACCCGTTCGCTGTCGCCTTCGCCTTTGCGGCTTCGCCCAGCGCGCACCACTCCTTGACCATCGACCTGAGCTCCGATGCCCGCGCGTTCGCCTCCGCCCCGTCGGCGATGCGCATGCGCTTCACCGTCGCCCCCTCGAGGTGCGGGTAGCGCCCGTGCAGGTGTCTGCCGCGCATGAGCCTGAGGTTCACGCCGGGATCGCTGTACCGGACGAACGCGGCGAAGTCGCCGCTCTTGGTCGATGAGAACGTGATGCCGTACTGGATCCGCTCGCGCATGCTGGGGTCCGCGCCGAGGATGACGTCGCGCACGCGTCGCAGAGCGGCCTCGGACGGCGGCCTCGTCGACGCGAACCAGCGTTCCACTCCGGCCGACTTCGCCATGACTGGATGCTAGCGAGGCCAGGCCGGGGGCGAAGCGGGTCAAGGTGCAAAGGCGGAAGCGGTCCCGTTGCTGCACACGGCACCCGCCAGGCGGCCTTCAAGCGCCGTGGTGCCGTGTGTTTCCGAACGAATCCTGAGCCGACGGGCAGACTCGAACTGCCGACCGGCGGTTTACGAAACCGCTGCTCTACCGGCTGAGCTACGTCGGCGCGTGTTTGCTGTGATTTTCGCACAGTCGGGTGAATGACTGCGCGGGTGTTCGTGGTCCGTGGGCGGGTGTTCGTGGTCTGGGGGTTTTCCGTTACACCGCGCGGCCGTAGATCTCGCTGAACGCACTGGGTAGCCGGGCGAGGTCAGATCGGCTCATTCGGCCGATGTAGTTCTGCGTTGTCACGATCGACTTGTGTCCCGCCAGCTGCTTCAGCATGGGTGCCTCAACTCCGGACCGCGCCCAGTTCGTGATTCCGGTGTGTCTCATCCGATACGAAGAGAACTCGACACCCTGCTCGCGCAGCCGGTTGTGCAACCGAGCGAACATCGCCATGAAACCCCAGTAGCGGAAGGGCACGCCGCGGTTGTTCAGGAAGAGGGGCCCCTCCTTGTGTCCGCGGTAGTCGTTCACGTACTCATCCAGGGCCGCTATTGCTTGTGGGTCGAGGGGAATGCTCCTCTCACCCGCGCTTGGTTGGCTCGACGGAGCTTACCTGCGGCCGAAGCCAATCGGTCTACGAGTCAATCCCTCGTCCTCAGCTCGGGCCTTCACGCGCTCGACAAAGTCCTTCGCTACTTCGACCATTCTCGAATCGAGCGCATCGGCGATGAACAGCTCGACCCGGGTGTCGCCGCGGTTCGACATCGTGCACACGCCGTAGAGCAGGTCGTCCTCGTCGACGGTGAAGACGCGGATGGTCTTGAGGAACTCGTTGTTCGGCGAGAGGTCGTGGGCGATCATCGGCGGGGCGATGTGCCACGAGACCGCGATGATCTGACACGCCGCGATCGTGGGCACGCACTGCCACACCAGCGACTCGACCCGGATCACGGAAGCGCTCCGAACACCGCACCCAGGAGGCCACCGCAGGTGCCGCAGGCGCCCGGCATCGGCGTCGCTATCTCCCGGACGACACCGCGGAGACCGTCGTACACCACATAGCGCGATGCGCGCGCTTCGCGCCGCATTGGCAGCACCAAGGCAAGGAGCTCCACCATTGCGAGGCCAGCCAGCGTGGCGTTGAACGCCATCACCGCGGCCTCCTCAGAGCGACCGGTCCCGCGGTACCCAATCGGATCGACCTCGACGGCAACGCGATCGGGCGAGAGAACACCCATGCAGGTCAGACACGGGCCCAGCGGCCACGAGACGTTTACGCGTCCGCCGACACTCCGCACCGCCTGTCCGCGTAGCTCGATGTTGACCCCCACATCGATCAGGGGGATGAGAAGCCGACGCGCGAAATGGTCGGCGCGGAGGCGCGAGAACAGGTTGTCGGTCGCGACGACGATCGCGTCGGCCGACGCGATCGCGCTCCGAGCCGTGCGATCAGCCAGCGCCGCCACGATCGGGACAACCTTGGTATCGGGCCGTGTTTCGGCCAGGACGGCGGCGAGCGCGTCCACCTTGTTGAGGCCGACGTGCTTCGGCTGCGAGCCCGGCAGACGAGGACGGTTGGTCTCGTCGATGACGTCCGGGTCGACGATCGTGATTGTGCCAACGCCGTGGGCGGCCGCGTGGGTCGCAATCGGCCAACCTAATCCGCCGGCGCCAATGACCGCGACGTGCTTGCTCGCGAGCACGCTCGAGGTGCCGGGACCAAGCGCGAGATCCTGTCGGTGATATTCAGGCGCACCGATACCCACGTCCGCCGGCATCGCGCCGATACGGCGCAGCGCCAGCGTGATCGGCAGGTTGCTTCCTTTCGGCCAGGCGCGCACCGAACCGCCTTCGGAGCCGAGCACGAAGCCGCCGTGCGGGCCCTCGGGCGCGCGCTCGCGGATCTTCGGAACCAGTACGTCCTCACCGCCGTCGTCGATGCCCGAGAACGATGGCGTGGTGCTGAAAGGGTGCGTGTGGCTCAGAACGACACTCTCGTTGGTGTCGCGAGCCCGCTTGACACTCGGCGCGATGAACTCCGCTTTGACCACGGCACCCCCAGGGCTGCGCCGCAAGTAATCGCTCTCGCCGGCGAGGCGCCACTCCCGGAGCAGCATCCGGAGCGCGCCCTGATCGTCGACCCACCAACCGGCGGCGCAGATTGCGACCGTCTCGAGGGGTCGGTCGGCGAGCATCGCGCTTGCGTATTGCGCGAATTGCTCGGTGAGCATGCGGAGCTCGCCGGTTTTGGGCGTCACTGGAGCCGAAGGAAACGCGACTCCGCGAACTTCGCGAAGCGCCAGACGCCGTCCTCGGCCGTGTAGTCGAGGGCGCCCGCCGGATTCCAACAGAAGTGGTTCCACTGCTCCGGTCCGACTTGGCGAAGGCCCGTTCCGCCGATGCCACCGCCCGCGAGGGTGATCGGGCCGAGGCTGTCGAACCCGCTGGGAGCTTGGGCCGGATACAGCGGCGGGAGGAGCACGATCAGCGTCGCTGTGGTCGGGCTCCAGGGAGGTTGCAGCTCGAGCGGCCACCTGATCGCCGTGACCCCGTCGCCCTGGAGCGCGACGGTCGCGCCCTTCAGGTTCGCGCGGACATATTCGATCTGCTGCTCCAGGCTGCTCGCGCCGACTGAACCGACCGGCAAGTCGTATAGGTGTGAGCCCGGCTTGAGCGTGTAGCTCTCTTCCGGACCGATGAGCTGGTCCTGGGTCGTGCCGGGAACGTCCAGGAAGAGCTGGTTTCCCGCCGGAATCTTCCCGAGCGCCCGCAACTGCGCTCCTTTCACCGGCATCTCGACGATGAACTTCTCCTTGTTGATGAAGATGGGTACGCCCTTGCGACGGCTCTCCGTGTCTTCGCGCTCGTCGATGGCTTCCTGACTCATGCCACACCTCCCCAGAGGAATCCGAATGGTGCATTGGTGCATGGATTCCAATGGTGCATGAATTGCAACATGAGCGGGGACGCGCTGTCAACGGCGAGACGGGATCGATCCCTGCGGCGCCCTTGTTGCTGTTAGGAGTGGTAGACGATCTTCTCGTCGACGATGCTGAGGATCGCCAGTTCCTCTAGGCGATAGCAGAGCGCCGAGATGCTCACGCCCAGGAACTCGCGAAACCGGTAGAGCGCTGGCCACTCGCGCGGCTCCCGGCGTGCGGCCTCGGCCCGCACCAGGTCGGCGGGCATCAGGACGTAGGAAGCAAAGCGGTCCGCCTGGCGCTCGCGCATTGGTTTCTCCGCAGCGTTCGTGCAGACCACGATCGGCGGACGTCCGGGAAGATCGGTGAACAGGTTGGCCTCGGCAGGTTCTTCTTTGACGTGAAGGATCCAGTGGCCCAGCTCATGGGCGAGGGTGAAATTGTCGGATCCGGGGAACTCCGTGAAGTGTGGCTGGGCGTTGTCGTTGAGTACGAGCTTGCGTTGCTCAGCGCGGATCTCGCCGAGCACGATGCCCCCGCCACGTGGACTTGCGATCGGCTCCCAGCTGATGAGTAGCGGGGACATCACCTCGATGATTCGCTCGACGGGAATCGGAAGCGCGGCGGGGGGAAACTTTAGGAAGTAGCGGCGGTGGAGCTCGCCCGCTCTTTGCTCGATAACGCGATTTGCGATCGGGTGCTCCGAACGCAGCAGCATTTCAAGATGTCCTAGCTCGCGCGGCGGGCTCGGCCTCGCTTCTTGTTGTCAATCAAACTGAGCATCTCACGCGCCTGGGCGCGATTGACCGCGCCTGAGTAGATGCGCCGCAGTAGGAGTTCCTCTTCCTTGGATCGATTAGGCGAGACTTCAATGGGCCGGTCGCGAAGTTTGTCCGACAGTCGCGTCAATTGATCGAGCTGCTCGGGCGTGGCCTTGAGCGCAGCCGCGAGTTTGTAGATGGCAGTGACGCTGGGAGCGCTAACCAGGTCGTTCTCGATCTTGCTCAAATAGGTGTGATCGATCCCCGCCTGAGTTCCTAGCTGACGAAGAGTCAGGCCGCGCTTCTTCCGAAGCTCGTTCAAGTAGATGGCGAACGCAGAACGCTCCGGCGACCTCACTTGCTCCCCTTGCCGCTTTGGTCCCGGCGTCGAACGTGGTTCCAACTCACACGCTGCGCCACGGCGCTGGCGACGTCAATCTGGCGACCTCTGGATTCGGGCCCGGATTGCGGTCATCAAGGAGTAACGCAGGGGCCCTGACGAATTGCGACACGGAGGTATCAGCCGCGCCCCGAGCGTCGGGCCTGGCTGCTGGGGCGCTCGCGGAGCAGGTCGACCAGGTGAACTACCACTGCCCGTGCCTTCGGATCCAGGTCGAGGCCCAGAGGCAACTGCTCGATGGTGGGACGCCGGCCGAAGCCCTTGAGGAGGGCCTCCGCCGTAGTGTTGCAGCGCTCCGCATAGCGCAGCAGATGAGGTAGTCGCGGGAGGCTCTCGCCACTCTCCCACCGAGTCACCTGCGAGCGCTTCACTTTCAGTAACCGAGCGAACTCGGCCTGGCTTTGATTGCCCCAGCAAGCCTTGCGCGCATCTCTCATTTTTCGCGCGAGGCGTTGCCGGAACTCCCGCTCTTCGGATCGCATTCGGTCGAGAGCATATTCGGTTGGTGCATATATGCAACGAAAGATGTCGCAAATTTGCAACCAGTGGGTCCGAAAGCGCACGATTGCAGCGCTGTGCCGAATGTGGCCTCCGCGCAACAACAAGTCCGACACAGGCTGGGGCCTCGTCTCCCCGTGGTTATCCACCCGCGGGCGACGAGTTATCGACAGTTCGCAGCCGTCGATTCCAATGCGGCTGCGCTCGGCAGCGCCCTGAGCGGGCGTCGACAGACGAGGTATCCACATTTGTGGGTAGGTGCTCTGGTTGCGGGGGCTTGTGCCGCGTGGGACGCTGATAGCCAACGGGGAGGCATCGAGGTTTCAGGTTCGGCTGCAGAGTGGACTGCCCGATCCGACGCTGAGAGTGGGGCGAACGGCGGGGTGCTGATTCGGCATCACGCCTTCACATACAGGCCGTCTGAGACGCGCCTGGCACTGATCCGTTAAGCAGCGACCCGAGCATCGGCAACGAAAGAAAGAGGGTGCGGCGCAAGATGGCAGACAAGAAAAGCAGCAGTGGCGATAGCGGGAAGACTGGCGGGAACGCCAAAAGCTCCGGGCCTGGCTTCGCCGCGCTCGACCGCGTTTTCCTAACGCTCGGCCCTTCGCGAACGAACAGTGTTGGGCCATCGGATCTCGAGCGCATCGACAAGGAATCGCGTCGACAGACGAAGAAGTCGTCCTAGTTCTCTTCTGGCCGGTCCTCCCAGAACGCGGTGGTCTCCCCGCCGCGTTCTCTCGTTCTTAGGCCGTTCGCAGACGAGGCCGGTTTGGCGCGCTATCGAGGGTCGTATGGGCAAGGGTGGTCGTCGGCGGACGCAACCGGCGCGAGCGGGGAAGAAACGCAAGGAATCTGGAGGTCAGGGGTTCGCCGACCTCGACCGCGTCATCCTCACCCTCGGACCGTCCCGGAGCACAAGCATTGGACCCGAGGATCTCGATCAAATCGACGAGGAGTCGCGGCGCTGAGTAAGCGCCGTAGCTGATTCCGACATCCCGGCGATCCGAATGACCGAGTCAAGACCCGTCAGTTTTGTAGTGAGTCCAGAAAGCGTTCGTGAGCACCGGATCCCTCGTCACCGCCCGATACGTTGCCACCGAGGTCGGATCTGCGCATTCCACCAGCGTCGTGGCGTCTTCTCGCTCATCGATCCGCAACTCAAGCGTGTTCGTGAACAGTTGACGCAGGAGCTCGGCGCATCGCGCCGGGGTCCGCGCCAGCAGGATCCCGCAGGCCACGCCACTGGCCTGGCGCAGCTGCAAGCCCAGTGGATGAGTCTCTGCCAGGTTGCCCGCCCGTCCATTGAGCGAATCGATCTCAGCGCGCGCCACGGCGTCGTAGACCTTCTTGAGGGCTTTCGCGTGGCGCCTGCGGAATTGGTCTTCCTCGCCCTTGTCGAGCCAGAACACCGGCTGATAGCGCCGCAGCAACCGCAGGCCAGTCTTCGCGCCTTCACTGTTGGGACTGAGTCGGTTCTCGGCGAGAAGCATCAGCATTCGCGTGAAGGTGCGCCGTAGCCGCGACCGGCTCAGTTCCGACCTGAGTTCCGCGACCGTGTGGGTCGGGACGTAGGCGATGACGGGTTTCCCCCATGCGAGCGTGGCGGCGAGCTCGCTGTCCTTTCCGAGCGTGTCGGTCTCTTGGACCATATAGATGGTCGCCTTCGCGCGGTAGAGCATCAGGCCCTCGACCAGACCTTTGTCGTAGCGCGACTCGTAGTACGAGAGCGTGGGGTCGAACTTGGTCAGCTTGAAGGCTTGCAGTGACGGACTCCCGAATATCTCCTTCACAACCCGACCCATTGCCTCGAACTCCCACGACTCGCGCATCGAGGTAGCGACGTAGACATCGATGTGGCTGGCCGCGAGATATGCCGCTGAGTTCAGATTGCCGACGGCTACTGCTTGGGAGCGCGCCGCGGCGACCGCCTCGAGCTCCACACGCTTGGCGTCGAGTTTGGCACGCCAGCGCTTCACCTCCACGTTCTTGGCGCTGTCGTAGAAGCGCTTGACCTCAGCGCGGTACTTCGCCGCCGCTTTAACGTCGCGACGGTAACGCTCAGTGCCCGGAGAAGAGGGCTGTCGCGTGCCTGTTGCCCGCCAGCGGAGCGCCTCTTCGACGTAGAAGTCACGCAGCAGGTGTCGGTCGCTGATGTAGCCCAGGTACCAACGATCGCCGAGCTTGATCTCGTCCTCATCGATCAGGTCTTGCCCATGGGTTCGGCCTGCAAACTCGTCCGTACCTTCTGCCGGGTCGCGGTCGTACTCGGCCAGCAGTTCCTTGATCTCAGTCGCGCTCAATCGAGAGAGCCGCTCGTAGGCCGAACGAAATCCCCCAAACCGCAACATGGCGTATACGCGGAACTGAGTGATCCCAGCGAGGAGTTCGGTACTGGTCGCGCTCTCGGGTAAGAACGAGTCGTAGAAGCCCTCGCTCATTGCGGGCCTGCCCGAGAGCACCAGCGCCTGGTTCAGCTTGCCGCGCGTCCACGGCGGGCTTAAGCGCGGGAGCTGCTTCGCAGCTACGCAGTTGGGGCAGGCGCCGCACCCTGGGGACTTCCCGGCAGCGCAGACTGGCCGGACGTCCGTTCCGCATAGACGCGAGAGGGCCGCACGGAAGTCGTCCTCTTTAGACGGGTCCAGTCCGGTGATCTTTGGGTCGCTCACATTGAGCGGCTGGACCAAGCCGCGCCGGACCATCGGCGCGCTCTTCGTCGATCTGCCTTTCCTTGAACTCGGCTTTGCCGCCATTCCCAGCCCTCACCGCCAGTGCGCGCCGTTGGGTTCAGCAGTTTACGGCCCGTGGTTTATCAGCCTGCCCTCGCCCGTCTACCCTGTCGCGTGGGAGGCGAGATGAGGCTCGGGTCCGAGGGCCTTCGCTCCAAGGCGAGGCACGATGTCGCGTCGTTGTCGTACCGTCGCGTTGGAAGCGGTACTCATCCTCGCGCGCACGGTCTGACGCGAGCGCTGATTCTCTAGCGACGATTCGCTGATGCCAAGAGCAGGAGCCGAGGCAACCGCACGCAAGGAGATCGATCGGAGGCTGGAAGCCGCCGGCTGGATCCTGCAGGACCGTGATGATGTGAATCCACTGGCCGGAGAGGGCGTGGCGGTCCGCGAGTTCCCGCTCAAAGGGGACTTCGCCGACTACATGCTGTACGTCGACGGCGCTGCGTCCGGGGCGATCGAGGCCAAGCCCGAGGGGCACACGCTAACGGGAGTCGAGGCGCAAAGTGGCAAGTACAGCAAGCTGCTCCCTGACGCCCTTCCCGCCTACCGGCGCCCGTTGCCATTCCTCTACGAGTCGACCGGCACCGAGACCAAGTTCACCAACCTTATCGATCCGCAACCAAGATCTCGTGAGGTCTTCTGGTTCCATCGTCCGGAGACCATGCGTCGCTGGCTCGACGAGGCCGGATACCCGCGTGCGGTACGGGCAATAGCAGGAAGCAAGCGACCCGACGAATCGGTCGCGACCTTGCGTGGGCGCCTTCAGCACATGCCGGCAGTGGACACGGCGGGGTTGTGGCCGCCTCAAGTAAGGGCAATTCGGAACCTGGAAGCGTCGCTCGCCGCGGACAAGCCGCGGGCGTTGATTCAGATGACCATGGGCAGTGGCAAGACCTTCACCGCCTGCAATGTCGGCTACCGACTGGCTAAGTTCGCGAAGGTCAACCGCATTCTCTTCCTGGTCGATCGAGCAAACCTCGGACGCCAAGCCCAGCGTGAGTTCGAGCAGTTCGTCTCACCAGATGACGGTCGGAAGCTTGGCGAGCTGTACGTGATCCAGCGGCTTCAGTCGAACGCGATGGACCCCGCCGCGAAGGTCGTCATTGCAACGATTCAGCGCGTGTTCTCGATGCTGCGAGGTGACGCGGAGATGCCGGACGAGCTTGACGAGATGACGGCCGCGGAAGCCACAAAACTGCTTGCCTCGTCGCCGGTCACCTATGACCCGAAGATCCCGATCGAATCCTTCGACGTCCTCTTCACAGACGAGTGCCACCGTTCGATCTACAACCTTTGGCGTCAAGTGCTCGAGTATTTCGACTCCTTCATCGTCGGGCTCACCGCGACGCCTTCGAAACAGACTCTCGGGTTCTTCAAGCAGAACCTCGTAATGGAGTACGACCATCAGCAGGCCGTCGCAGACGGTGTCAACGTCGACTTCGACGTCTACGAGATCCGAACTCGGATCACCGAACAGGGCTCGAAGGTCGAGGCTGGGCTCTGGGTAGACAAGCGCGACCGCCTCACGCGGCGAAAGCGGTGGGAGCAGCTCGATGAGGAGCTTGCCTACGACTCGGCCGTACTTGATCGCGACGTGGTTGCCCCAGACCAGATCCGCACGATCGTGCGCGGCTTCAAGGAGAAGTTGTTTACCGAGATGTTTCCGGGACGAACCGAGGTGCCGAAGACCTTGATCTTCGCGAAGGACGACAGTCACGCCGAGGACATTGTCGGCATCATCCGTGAGGAGTTCGGCAAGGGCAACGATTTCGCGCAGAAGATCACGTACAAGACAACCGGCGGCAAGGCCGAAGAGCTTCTGGCCGCGTTCCGTAACAGCTACAACCCAAGGATCGCCGTGACCGTCGACATGATCGCAACCGGCACAGATGTGAAACCGCTCGAGATCGTGTTCTTCATGCGCAGTCCCCGTAGCCGGGTCTTGTTCGAACAAATGAAGGGTCGCGGCTCGCGCGTCATCAACTCCACCGACCTCATCGCGGTGACGCCAGATGCGAAAGCGAAGACTCGTTTCGTCATCGTTGACGCGGTAGGCATTGACCACGAGCGGCTTGAGGACACTCAGTCGCTGGAACGGCGCCCAGGCGTCTCCTTCGAGAAGCTGCTCGAGCAGGTCGCCTTCGGCAATCGCGATGCGGACGTCCTTTCTAGTCTGGCTGGCCGCCTTGCTCGCCTTGACCGGGAGCTCCGCCCGGCCGATCGCCTTCAGCTCACTGAAATGGCGGGTGGCATCGCCCCGGCACAGCTCGCAAGGGACCTGCTCGAGGCTATCGATCCCGATGTGCAGCTGGCCGAAGCTCAGAGGGCGACCGGCGAGAAAGCGCCATCTCCCGATGCGATCCGGGCGGCCGCGATACTGCTCGCGGATCGGGCCGCACGCATTCTGGTGACGAAGCCACAGCTGCGGAAATTGCTTCTTGAGGCCAAGCGGGCGGCCGAACAGACCATCGATACGGTTAGTCACGACGAGATAATCCGCGCCGGCTATTCGGCCGAGGCGACCGAGGCAGCTCGTTCAATCACCAGCTCATTCGAGGCGTTCATCCGCGAACACAAGGATGAGATCGGGGCGCTCGAGGTTCTCTTCAGCCGGCCGTACCGTAGGCGCCCGACTTTCGAACAGATCCGTGAGCTCGCCGAGGCGATTCAACGTCCTCCGCGCCAGTGGACGCCGGATCTCCTGTGGGCCGCGTACGAGAGGATCGACAACGCGAAGGTCCGCGGTAGTGGGCCACGAGTGCTGGCCGACTTGGTATCCCTGGTCCGCTACGCGACGAGGCAGCAAGCGACGCTCGTGCCCTACGCAGACGAGGTCGGCGCTCGCTTCGACAACTGGCTGCTTCAGCAGGAGAACCGAGGTCGACGCTTCACGGACGAGCAGCGTCGTTGGCTTGAGATGATCCGCGATCAGATTGCGAACAGTCTGGAAGTGCGCCCGGAGGATTTCGACTACGTCCCATTCGCTCAGAGTGGCGGCCTCGTCGGTGCGGGTCGTGCGTTCGGGGCACAGTTTGCGCCGCTCCTTGAGGAGCTGAATCGGGAGGTCGCCGCGTGAGCCTCGGCGGACGGGTCGCGCCGCTTGGAGAAGTAACCGAACTCATCACAAGCGGCTCCAGAGGCTGGCGCAATCGACTCGGGCGGGGGTCGGGCAAATTCATTCTCGCTGGGTGCGTCCAGGACGGCCATTTGGACCTCAGCCGGGCGCCTCGGGTCGACGCACCCGACGACAAGGAGGCGAGACGCTCCAGGGTTTCCGCAGGGGACGTGCTCGTGACAATCGTCGGCGAAGTCGGTCGCGTCGCTGCAGTCCGAACGGAACCAGGGGAGGCCTACGTCAGCCAAAGCGTTGCGCTCGTGCGCCCCAGAGATGTCGACCCACGCTACTTGGAGTTCTACCTGCGTTCCCCAGAGTTAGGTCAGCGCTACTTCGCTGAAAAACAATACGGAGTCGGACGCGGGCACCTCTTACTCCGGCATATTGCTGAACTGCCGATTGCGGTGCCGCCTCGCGAGGTTCAACTGAGGCTCGTCGCTGAGCTTGAGGCGCGCCTCGCCGTCTGCGACGCGCTCGCCTCGAGCCTCGAGACGAACCTCCGGCGGGTGACCGCGTTGCGGCACGCGGTCATGCAGGATGCTTTCAGAGGAAGCTCCAGCGAAGCCTGAGGAAGGAGCCAAATGCGTAGCACGCCGAGCGTCCTTATCGACAAGCTATGGAACTACTGCAACATCCTTCGCGACGACGGCTTGTCGTATGGCGATTACGTTGAACAACTGACTTATCTGCTCTTTCTGAAGATGGCTGAGGAGCAGACGCGCCCGCCACTAAATGGACCAACCTTAATCGCGAAACCCTATGACTGGGCAACTCTCGTCTCCAGCGATGGTGACGATCTGGAAGTCCTGTATCGACACACGCTTGAGGAGCTCGCTAAACGTAAGGGCATGCTTGGCCTCATCTTCCGCAAAGCCCAGAACAAGATCCAGGACCCAGCGAAGTTGCGCCGTCTGATCGTGGACCTGATCGACAAGGAGGAGTGGATTGGACTAGACACCGACGTGAAGGGCGACGCGTATGAAGGTCTGCTCGAGAAGAATGCCGAGGACGTGAAGAGCGGAGCTGGTCAGTACTTCACACCGCGCGCACTCATCAGGGCGATCGTCGACGTCGTGCAACCGACGCCCATTGACACGATTTGCGATCCCGCGGCCGGGACCGGCGGGTTCCTCCTTGCGGCGCATGAGTATGTCTCGAGACACTTTGAGCTCGACCGTGACCAGAAGCGACACCTGCGACACAAGGCCCTGCGCGGCTGGGAAATTGTGGATAACACCGCCCGCCTCTGCGTGATGAACCTCTATCTGCACGGGATCGGCGGCGAGGCATCGCCCATCACGGTGGCTGACAGTCTCGCCAGCGATCCCGGCGAGCGCTTCAACGTCGTCATCACCAACCCTCCGTTCGGCAAGAAGTCGACCTTCACCGTCGTTAGCGACGCGGGAGAAGAACAGCGCGAGAGCCTCGTCTACGTGCGCGACGACTTCTGGGCATCAACGTCGAACAAGCAGTTGAACTTTCTTCAGCACGTCAAGACTTTGCTCGAGATCAACGGGCGCGCGGCAGTTGTCGTTCCGGATAACGTGTTGTTCGAAGGCGGCGCGGGGGAAACGGTTCGCAGGAAGTTGTTGCACGAGTGCGACGTACACACGCTATTGAGATTGCCAACCGGCATCTTCTACGCGAGCGGCGTAAAGGCGAACGTCCTGTTTTTTGATCGCAAACCTGCGGCCGAAACACCTTGGACTAAGAAGCTATGGATCTATGACTTCCGAACCAACCAACACTTCACGTTGCGGACACGCCAACTAATGCGAGAAGACTTGGACGACTTCATCAAGGCCTACAACCCCGCAAACCGCCACCGCCGCAAGGAGAGCGAGCGCTTTAAGAGCTTTGACTACGAAGATCTGACGAAGCGCGACCGCTGCAGCTTAGACATCACCTGGCTCCGCGATGAAAGCCTCGACGTCTCGCGTGCCCTTCCGACGCCCGATGTAATTGCCGCTGAGATCATTGATGATCTCCAAGCCGCACTAGACCAGTTCGCTGAGATCGCGGCAGACCTGCGATCGAAGTTGCCGCCGACCCAACCCTGATCCATTTGCGGTCGGGCGGGACGCGCGGCCCGTTACCAGCGATCAAAGGTTTTGTGTATCCCACTCGAGGCTCGAGGGGGACGGCCTTCTGCCCGCCTCGCTTGTTTCCTCGAGTCGCGCGGTTGTGAACGGACAGCCTAGGAGTTAACGGTTACGGGATACGCGCGGACACCTTCTTGCCGTTGAGAAGCCGTTCGCAAGCGCAGCCCTCTAAGGTGCGGCGAAGCCTTCGTAGATCATCGCGTTCTCGCCCCCTGGGTCTAACACCGCCCGGTGAGAGGAGACCGAGTGCGCGGTCCGCGGTTCCCGTTGCGCCTCCTGCGGTGTTACCCCTTCCGCGGGTACTGATCCTTCCCGTAGGTCCGCTTGTCCTGGATCGTGCCGTCCTGCCTCTGATCCGGACCACACCAAGCTCGGCCTGTTTGGCCTTTTGCACCGCCTTATCGATCGCCGGCGCCTTGGTCTGATGATGGCTTACTTCTGACCCGTTTCCTCCTTCACGACATCCCATCGCGGAGCGAGCGCGACTGCAATCCGAGTGCGCCGGAGAACTGACGCAAAGCCTAGCCACAGAGCTTGACAGGCGTTGCCCGAATCACGCGGTGCCTCGAAAGCGGGAATCGAGAGGAGTTAGGGACCCTTCGCCTTTCGCTTCCTGAACGCTAGCCAGACCGCGTCCATGTCTGTCGTCCTTAGCGCCTCCCTGAGCCGCGCGATGACGTCGGGGGCGTACCGCTGGTGCGCACTCTTCCCGAACCTGAATACTCGGCTGTATCTGGGCTCCTCATTGACCTTTAGATGCCAGAGCAGCGCTGGTAACTTGTTGCGACTGATTTAATTGCCCAGCTTGTTGAACAAGTCTGTGAAGCTCATGTTGTAGTAGCCGGTCGCGTCAACACTCTTGACGCCAATCACGGCTGCGGTCTCATCTCCCTCGCCGACGAGATGTACGGGTGTGCCCTCCTTCTGTGTTATCCGCAATGTGATAGTTGGCCCATCGCCGGTTGTTGAGAACGACAGACCTGCGACACCAGGGAACACCTTCGCTAACCCGTCGCCCGCTGAGATTCGTACGAGCTGCTTTGCGAGGTCGCGATCAGTAGGACGTCGTGCGTCACCGATTACCGACCTGTCAATCACGGCGAGAGATCTAAGCCTTAACTTGGCTTCTGCTTTGCGGCGACGGCCGGGCTTGACGAGCTCCCGGAGCAACTTCATCTCGTCCTCGATCATCAAGTCAAGATCCTTGGGCGGGTCGGCCGTTATCGGCAGAACGCGGCCGGGCAAGCGAGTCGCGAGATCGATGCTGAACACCCTCTCAGCAGATCGCCATAGAGCGTCACGGCGCTTCGGACGATGGCATAGAAGGGTTGTTCCGAAAGCATGACATGGTAGTGCTGAGCTTCGTCTCGCAGCGCATTAATGGCCTGGAGTGGCAATGCTTCCTCTCTCGTCAGGAACTTCACTTGCGCTTCGTCCAAGCACTTACCGACGCACTTGTCGAAGCTGATCGTCCAGGCAGTACGCGGCTCCCGAATCTTGCCTCCGCGGTGGACAATCGCCGCCTTTAGAAGCAACTCGATTGCGTGATCCACATGCATCAGCACTGCGGCGGTGCGCCCCAACTCACTCGGACGATTGAACAGTTCGATTCCCAAGGTCAGGGAGGCAACGGAGCTCTCCAGCAGTAGGCGCACTTCGCGACGGAGCCTGGCCGCCATGGAGCACGACTCTATTCGCCGTCAAAGCGACGAGCCGTCCCTTTTGCAGACGCGGGTCGACCGGTTTCGCTTTCGAGGGCCAAGACTCCGAAGACATAGCGCCTCTCGGTCTCTGGCGATTGCTTTGATTTCGTGAATAGACGCGAGCGCCGCGAAGTTGCTACGGCCTCGTTGAACCGGGTTCGACGTCGTCCAAATTGACCATTCGCCGAGCGAGTTCCTCGTCAGGAAGCGGTCCGGGAACCTGCGCAGGAGCTTGAACCCATACGAAGGTGTCAGCTACATCTCCTTCCACCTCGCCGTACAGGTCCCTACCTGCCGCGCCCTCGGACGTGTACTCCTTGCCCGTCTTGGTTCGCGGATTGGTCTCGCCCGGTTGCCTGCCGCTTCGGTGCGCTTCTGTCTTGGGCTGGCTGGCGTCGGGACGGCTGGTCCGCTCAATCTCGACTTCGGCCAGGCTCACTCGCCATTGGCGTTTCATCCGGATACGCTCTGTCACCGGCTGGAGGCAGGTGAGTGGCGAGGGCGGTGGTCTCAAGTGCGCGGGAGGCCGTTGTCGCTTCTGCGCGAAAGACATGGACTGACCGGCTCGTTGATCTAACGCGGCGGAACAACCTTCTCTTCTACCGTCCTCTAAAACTCGGCTCGTACGACCTTGAGAAACCAGATCCTGACGCTGTCCTAGACATCCTCGCTGGTGGTGCCGCGCTACTCACTCGGCTGGTGCCTGCCCAAGACCTCGATGGCACAGCGACCGCGGGCGAGGATCCGACTGACCTTGCTCCGGCCCAACTGGGGGCTGCGCGACGACTGGTCGAGGTCCAGCGGAAGGCGACGGAGAACTTCGAGGAACGCGGCCTCGAGACGATGTTCTTGGTCTATGGCCTCGCGACCTGGACTGCAAAGGATGGCGGGCGCGACGCGGAGGCCGGCGTCATATTGTGCCCGGTCCGGCTTGAGGGGAAGGACCAACGTCGCGCGCTTCGCCGCCGCGGCGACCTTGAGATCAATCCCGTCCTCCTGCACGTGCTCGAACGCGATTTCGGCGTAACGGGACTCGCAGAGCAGCTGGCTGGGGCGCTGCCGGAGGACGATGCGCGGGTGCACGACATGAGCACATACGAGGAACTCCTAAGGCTCCTCGAGGGCGGGGCGATGCACATTTCCGGCTTCCGCGTGATGAGGCGTGCTGTCGTCGGGAATTTCTCCTTCCAGAAGCTCGCGATGGTGAAGGACCTCGAGCAATGGGGCGACGCGATGGCCGAAAACGACATTGTCGCCGCGTTGGCGGGCGACACCGACGCGAAGCTCGCGCTGGCCCGCGACGAACCAAAAGAGTCAACGATGGCGCTCGATGAGGAGCCACCATCGGCCCAGTTCCTCGTGCTCGAAGCAGACTCGAGCCAGCACCTCGCTATCAAGGCGGTCCTTGCGGGCAAGAGTGTCGTAATCGCTGGCCCGCCTGGCACGGGCAAGAGCCAGACGATCAGCAACCTTGTGGCGGAACTCGTTGCACAGGGTCGGCGCGTTCTTTTCGTCGCCGAGAAGCGAGCGGCTATCGACATGGTGAAGCGCCGACTCGTGCGAGTCGGCCTCGACGACGTGATCCTCGATCTCCACGGGGCCGTGTCCAAGCGGGAGGTGATGGCGCAGTTCGGACACGTGTTCGGACGGATCCAGCAACTTGGACCCGTCGACGGCCGGGACCTGCTCGAGGAATACGAGCACCAACGCGACCGCCTTCGCACGTACGCGGAGTTGCTGCGGCAGACCGTCCCACCGCTCGGCGTCGATCTCGAGACTCTTCACGGCCGCCTGCTGCGGCTCCCGAGGGGGGCGCGCTCGGACGTCCGCTGGCGAGGCGGCGAGCTCGATCGCCTTGAACCGACGGTCGCGCGAGAGCTGCGTGAACTGCTGCGCGAAGCCTCGTCACAGCCGAACCTGTTCCTGGGTAGAGACACCTCACCGTGGAGCCGAGCGAAGCTGGATTCGCCGGCAATCACCGAGCGAGCGATTGACCTCACAACGCGGTTGGTTGGTACCACGTTGCCCGCCGCCGATGCCGCGATCACCGAGGCGACAGGGTCTGCTGGGCTTCGCCGGCCACCGACGATCAGCGGAGTGCGGCAGCTCCGCGACCTGCTGATCTCGGTGAACGCGCTCGTCAACGACTACGACGTCCGTCTATTCGCCGAGGATCTCGATTCGCTCCGAGTGGCGCTCTCTCCGGCTGGAGGTTCCTTCGTTACGCGCCTCCTCGCGCCGCTACGATCGTCCTTCCGCCAGGCACGCTCCCAAGTCTCAAAGCTGCGTCATCAAACCTCGACCAGTCGCACCCTGTTAGACGAGGTGACCCATGCGGCTGACCTGCGGGATCGTTGGCGGGAACTTGGTCCATCGAGTCAGCCACTCGCTGTTCCGCCCGCCTCAGAGTTGGCGCGGAGTTTCGACGCACTGCAGTCCGACCTCAGCGAGTTATCCGACATTCTCGAACCAGGGGCGTTGCCGGAGTCCCTCGATGAGCTGAAACGCCAGATTGGCGTGCTCGCGCGTGACGCCGACAGCGCGATGCAAGTCGCGCGGCTCCGGAAGGTCTCGGCCCGCCTTCGCGAACTCGGGCTCAATCCGCTCCTTACTCATCTCGGCTTGATCCCTGATTCGGTGCCGTGGCCCGACGTCTTCGAACACGCTTGGTTGAGCTCCGCGCGAGACCGCTTCTTTCTTCAGCACAGTGAGCTCTCGGTCTTCGATGGACGCACGCACAACGATGTCGTGGCCGAGTTTCGTCGACTCGATCGCGCAATCTTGACGGCCGCCGTCGCTCGCGTTCGGCGAGCGCACGCCGAGCATGCGATCGCCGCCATGAACGAGTACCCCGCCGAGGCGGCGAACGTGCGGCACGAAGCCTCCAAGCAGAGAGCACACAAGCCGTTACGCAAACTCGCGGTTGAGGCTCCGCACGTGCTGACGGCTGTGAAGCCTTGTTGGATGGCAAGCCCGCTCGCGGTCAGCCAATTGCTCCTCGGCTCTCGAAGCGCCCCCTTCGATGTCGTCATCTTTGATGAGGCAAGTCAAGTACTCCCGGAGGATGCGGTTACGGCGCTCCTGCGTGGTCGTGTCGCCGTCGTCGCGGGCGACCGCAATCAACTCCCGCCTACGCCGTTCTTCGTGGCTGGCCAGGACGACGGCGGCGGCGACGCAGACGGGGCGGACGCGACGAGCGGACACGAGAGTGTCCTTGATGCGATGCGCGGTTTTGCGCCGGAACGCGCGCTCGAATGGCATTACCGCAGCGAGGATGAGCGACTCATCGCGTTCTCAAACCACGAGATATACGGCCTCAGCCTCGTCACGTTCCCGGGCGTCGGTCGCTGGGAGGCGGTGGCCCACGTCTTCGTTCCGCAGGTTCTAGCGGACGGCGAGGAACTGAGCTCTTCTGCAGAGGTCGCGCGAGTCGCCGATCTAATCATCGAGCACGCACGCACGCGGCCAGACGAATCGCTCGGCGTAATCACGATGGGCATCCGCCACCAGCGGCGTATCCAGGCTCGGCTGGATGAACTACGCGAGGAGCACCCCGAGCTCGACGAGTTCTTCGAGTCCGAAGCGCATCGCGAGCGCCAAGAGCCCTTCTTCGTCAAGAACCTGGAACGCGTGCAAGGTGACGAGCGCGATGCCGTGATCCTTTCGATCGGCTACGGGAAGGACCGCGCAGGAAAGCTTGTCTACCGGTTCGGACCGATCCTGTATGACGGCGGGGAGCGCCGGCTCAACGTCGCGGTTACCCGGGCCAAGCGGCGTATCACGGTCGTCTCGAGCTTCACGCACGAGGACATGGATGACGTGAAGCTCCACTCGCGCGGGATGCGTCTATTGAAGCAGTACCTGCGATTCGCGGAGAGCGGCGGGAAGGAGATCTACGCAGAGGGCGCGACAGCGATGGAGCGCAACCCCTTCGAGCTCGACGTCGAAGACGCCCTTCGCCAGCGAGGGCTCGACATCGTCCCGCAGTACGGCGCCTCCCACTACCGGATCGATTTGGTCGCGATGCATCCGCGATTCCCGGGCCGTGGCGTGGTTGCGATCGAGTGCGATGGCGCGTCGTATCACTCTGCGCCGACGGTGCGAGATCGGGACCGGTTACGTCAGGAGCACCTCGAGCGCCTCGGCTGGCACTTCGTGCGGATCTGGTCGACCGACTGGTACACGCGTCGAGCTGAGGAAATAGACCGGGTCGTTGCCGTCTATGAGTCTGAGCTCAAGGAGGAACCGAAACGCGGCGGTGGCGCCGCAAGTCAACGGGGAGTGCCGAAGCAAGGCGTGCAAATGAACACCTTGCTCCTGCCTCGCGGTCCGCGCCCCTACTTCATCCCGAACCTCTCTATCGACCGCTACGACTACGGGACGCGTCTGGCACTCGTCCGATGGGTCGCGTCAGACGGCCGCCTGCGCACAGACGAGGAACTGCTGTACGAGGTTGCGGAGATGCTGGGGTTCGAGCGCGTTCGTAGCCGAATCCGGGACTGGATTGACGAGGCTATCCAGGCATACCGGCGCCAGGTCGCGCGCGGCGCACCCTGATCCGGCTATTCCGCCAACCATAAGGCGGGCGGCGATGGAGAGTTTCAGTTCCTCGCTCTAGGGCACCTGACTAGACCGCCGATCGGCTATGACCAGTGATGCATCCGATCGAGAAGGTCAGCGACCCAGAAGATTCCCTCATGCCGCCGGGCGACATACGCGTAGAGGGGAATGGGAGTTCGGGGGGACGAATGCGGTGCCTGCCGCCCGTCATCGCGCCGTTTCGCCTGATTTCTTGTGATCGCCGGCTGGATCGAACGCGGAAGTTTACGAAACCGCTGCTCTACCGGCTGAGCTACGTCGGCACGTATTTCCTAATGATTCTGGCACTTTGTGAACGAATACGCGAAATCCCCGAAAACTCCTGCGCCCAACCCTTTGGGCGCGACCGGGAGATTCTGGCCGAAATGTGAGCCCTCGCTGAACAACCGAGCGGGTGTTCGTGCCGGCGAGGTGGGTGTTCGCGGGTGGGGGTTATTGTGTGACTCGACGATGTGCGTCAACATGTATGTTACGCGTCGGGGGTAGGACAACGCGACGTCGTGGCACTCAAACAGGATGGCACGAAGGCGATCAGAGAGCACCCGCCGCGGCCACGATCGCGGCGAGCAGCGCTCCCAGGACGTCGATCGCTAGGTCTTGCAGCACCGTCTGCGATGCTACCGACAGCAATCTTGGGGAGGACTGCCGTGAAGTGGATTACCTGCGAGCACCCGCGCGTCGACCGCGTCGCCTGTCCCTGGCTCATTCAGAAGTTCGTCGACGGTCGGATCACTCCGCGAGGATGAGGGAAAGCGCCTTGTTCGATATGAAGCACCGACGCGTGGTTTGCATTAATCACTGCTCTACTGGCTGAGCACGTCGGCTAGGAATCCCGCGGACCAGGTTTGCTTGGTCCGGAGCGTTTTCGCCGTTTCGGGTCGATGCCTACTGCTCCTTCAGATCGGCCCAGGTGAACAGCACCGAGAACGCCCGGCACCAGACGACCACGCTGCGGTACCTCGCGAGATCGACGGTCGGCGGGAGCTCGTAGTTGAACGAGCCATTCGTCGCCTTGAGCGGACCGAGGTACAGGCTCGTCGCGTCCGTGTACTTTCCTCCGGTGTCTGGCGAAAGGTAGACGTGTAGGTCGGGCCCGTTCTGGATCGCGACGTTCTCGAACCGCACGAAACGCCGCGAGCCGACGGCGACCAGGCGCACGGGACCCTTCCCGTTGTGGACTGGGTCGACGAAGCCAAGCTCGCCCACCGCGATCACCCTTGCGTCCGCGCCCCCGACCTGCGTTGCCGCCGCCGACGCGCCCGGCAGCGCTTCCTCGGCGTACGTCCGGAGAAAGAGTGGCGACCCGAGGTACCAGGCGACCGCCGCGCCGACGAGAAGCACGAGGGCGAGGCCGCCGATGCGCAGGGGATGTCCGGCGAAGACGCGTCGCCAAAGTGCGAATGCGGACGCCCTTGCGCTTGTCACGTTCGACCTCCCGCCGCAGGTCGCGGCGAGCGCTATCCTGCGCGGCCGATATGACCCGCCGATGACATCGTGTCACCCGTCTGTCACATCCCGGGTCCAGGCTCTAAGCCGCTACCATGCTGGCCTCCGTGGCGCGCCCGACCTCCGCTGAGCGTACGGATCACGACGCCTCCCCGATCCTCGTCGTGGATGACGACCCGAAAATTCTTCAGCTCGTCCGCGCCTACCTCGAGCGCGAGGGGTTCGTGGTCGTTACGGCCGGCGACGGCCTGGCTGCGCTCGCCGCCGTGCGTGAGCGCCAGCCCCGCCTCGTCGTGCTCGACCTCATGCTGCCCGAGCTGGACGGCCTCGCGGTCATGCGGGCCGTCCGCGAGGAGTCCAGCGTGCCCATCCTCATGCTCTCCGCGCGTGGGTCGACCGCTGACCGCGTCTACGGAATCAACGAAGGCGCCGATGACTACCTCCCGAAGCCCTTCTCCCCCGCCGAGCTGGTCGTACGCGTCAAAGCGATCCTCCGGCGCGCGCGGACCCCATCCGACCCCGGCAACGGCAAGCGCACGCTCCACGATGTGGTGATCGACCTCGATCGCCATCAAGTGTGGCGAGGCCGCGATCCGATCACGCTCACCGCAGCAGAGTTCCGTCTCTTCGCCGCGCTCGTCCAGGCCGGCGGCCGCATTCTCACGCGTGAAACGCTCCTCAACACGCTCTATGGCGAGTCCGAAGAAGAGGTCCTCGACCGCACCGTCGACGTCTACATCGGCCGCCTGCGGGAGAAGCTCGGCGACGACGCGGAGCAGCCGCGCTATGTCGCGACCGTCCGCGGCGTCGGCTATCGCGCTGCGTCCGACGAATGAGGGAACACTTTCCCCTCCGCGGCATCGCCGCGCGCATCGCTCTCGCGTCGCTCCTGGTGGCCGGCGTCGCTGTCGCCATTCTCGCTATCGGAGTCCTCGGCTTTGCCTCCGCGGCATTCGAGCGCCTCATGGTCGAGCATGGGGAGACCGTCGCAGCAGCGCGCTCGATGTTCGAGCAGACCGTCACCAGTGTCTTCGTAGCCGCTCTCCTGGGAGCGCTCGTGATCAGCGTCGTGCTAGCGGCGCTCCTCGCCCATCGCATCTCGCGGCCGCTCGAGCGCCTCGGCTGGGCGGTGCGGCGCGTCGCCGAGGGTGACTACGCGGCTCGCGTCGCGCGGGCCGGGCCCGATGAGATCGCGTCGCTCGCAGACTCCTTTAATCAGATGGCCGAGCGCCTCGAGGATCAAGAGCGCCAACGCCGCGAGTTCATCGCCAACGCCGCTCACGAGCTGCGCACGCCCCTCACCAACCTCCAGGGCTACCTCGAGGCGCTCCGCGATGGTGTCGTGCCGGCCGAGCGTGCGACCTTCGAGTCGCTGCATGAGGAGGCCGACCGCCTCGTACGCCTCTCTCGCTCGCTCGATGCCCTCGCTCAGGGCGAGCTCGCGACAGACCCACCTGTCCTCAGCGATCTCGATCTCGCAGCGGCGATCGCATCGGCCGTAGAGCTCAGCGCGCCGGCGTTCGAGCGGCGCGCGATCCGAGTCGACCTTGATGTGGCCACCGGCCTGCGCGCCCGCGCGAACCCCGACCACCTCGCTCAGGTGCTCGCGAACTTGCTGCAGAACGCGGTCCGCTATACGCCGGAAGGAGGGCGCGTCGCGGTCGCCGCGCAGCCCCGACCGGGAGACGTGCTCGTGAGCGTGACTAACACCGGCGAGGGCATACCGCCTGCGGATCTACCGCGAGTCTTCGAGCGCTTCTACCGCGTCGAGAAGTCGCGCGACCGCGCCCGGGGTGGCGCCGGGATCGGTCTCACGATCGTGAAGCGGCTGGTCGAGCTCGGCGGTGGCCGCGTCGGCGCGGAATCGCGAGCCGGGCTGACCCGCTTCTGGTTCAGCCTCCCCGCCTGAGCGTGCGCGTCCTTGTCACCGGCGGCGGCGGCTTCATCGGCTCGCACTGCGTGGACACGCTCATCGCTCGCGGCCACGAGGTCACCGTGATCGACAACTTCGAGCCGACCGTGCACGCGAGCGCTCCCGACTACCTCAATCCGTCCGCGACGTACGTCGAGGCAGACGTCGCAGACGAGGACGCGCTCATGCGAGCTCTTCGCGGCGTCGATGCCGTGAGCCACCAGGCCGCCGTGGTCGGTCTGGGACGCGGACTTGTCGATGCACCACGCTACGCGCGAACGAACGGCGTCGGCACCGCGGTGCTGTTGCGCTGCCTCGCCGCGACGGGGGTGCGGCGGCTGGTCCTCGCGAGCAGCATGGTCGTCTACGGTGAGGGCGCCTACCGCTGCGCAGTGCACGGCCCGCACCGACCGGGCGGCCGGTCCGAGGCGGATCTCACCGCGGGGCGGTTCGATCCGCGTTGCTCACTTTGTTCGCTCCCGCTCACGCCCGAGCCGATCAGCGAAGACGCGCCGCTTGACCCGCACAGCGTGTACGCCGCGACGAAGCTGCACCAGGAGCACCTCGCCTTCGCCGCGATGCGCGAGAGCGGGCCTGCGGTCACCGCGCTGCGCTACCACAACACCTACGGGCCGCGCATGCCTCGGGACACGCCGTACGCGGGCGTTGCAAGCCTAATACGCAGCCAGATCGCGGCTGGTGGGCCGCCGCGCGTCTTCGAGGACGGCCGCCAGCTCCGTGACTTCGTCCACGTGCGGGACGTCGCTCGGGCGAACGTGCTCGCGCTCGAGCGGGACGGGCCTGCGGTCGGCGCATACAACATCGGCAGCGGCGAGTCACATACGATCCTGGAGCTCGCAAGCGCCCTCACCGGCGCGCTCGGCGGGTCCGCGCCGATCGTGACGGGCGAACACCGGCCGAGCGACGTGCGGCACATCTTCGCCTCGTCGGACAAAGCGAAGCGCGATCTCGGTTATCGGGCCGAGGTCTCCTTCGAGCGGGGAATCCGCGACTTCGCATCCGCACCCTTGCGCGAGCCCGTCGCGCCCGGATGAAGCGGCGCGCGCGCGTCGGCCGCGTCGTCGTCGTCCTCACGAAGTGGCCGCGAGCGGGTCGCGCGAAGCGTCGTCTCGGAACGGCCATCGGCGGCCGCCACGCGGCAGGGCTCGCGCGAGCCTTCCTGCACGACACGCTTACGATCGCCCGGCGCAGCGGAGCGGAC
>JALYSZ010000115.1 GCA_030854525.1 Chloroflexota bacterium
TTGACCGCCGCGGCCGCCGGGACCCCGAGGGCGTCGGCCGCGGCGAGCGCGGCAGCCGCGTTGCGCGCGTTGTGCGCCCCGGCGAGACGGAGTGAGACCGGGACCGATGCGGCCGACGGCCCGACAAGATCGAATGACACCCCGTCAGGGCCCTGCACGAGCTCGACCACGCGATACGACGCCTGGGATGCCATCCCGTAGGTCGCGACCTGGCGCCCGGCGAGGTCGCCGCGTGCCGCCAACGCCGCCGCAGCTGGATCGTCGGCGCAGGCCACGAGCCACCCGCCGGGCACGATGCCCGACGCGAAGCGCGCGAACGCCTGCTTCACGTCGTCAACCGTCGGAAAGACGTCGATGTGATCGTGCTCGATGTTCGTCACGATCGCGATCTCCGGCTCGAGCGCCAGGAAGGCGCGGTCGTACTCGTCGGCCTCGATCACGAGAACGTCGCCGGCGCCGGCATACGCATTCGTGCCGAGGTCGCGGAGCACCGCGCCGCAGATGAGCGAGGGGTCGAGCCCACCCGCGCGGAGGGCGGTCCAGGCGAGCGCGGTCGTGGTGCTCTTCCCGTGCGTGCCCGCGACGGCCACGACGCGCTTACCGCGGGCGAGCCCGCGCCAGGCGTCCTCCCGCTTCCATACCGGTGTGCCCGCCGCGCGCGCGGCGGCGACTTCAGGGTTGGCATCGCCGTAGGCGCTCGAGCGAACGACAACGTCGGCCCCTGCAACATTCCGTGGATCGAACCCGGTCGCGACGGTCGCGCCGTCGTCAGCGAGCGCCTGTCCCAGAGGCCACGCGCCGTTGTCCGATCCGCTCACGGTGTCGCCTCGCGCCATAAGCAGACGCGCGATGGCGGACATGCCCATCCCGCCGATCCCGACGATGTGGAATTTCGTCATCCACAACCGCCGAGCTTCCGAAGCTCGCCCGCGATCGCCGTGGCCGCGTCGGGGCGGCCTGCGGCCCCTGCGGCCTTGGCCATGCGCGCGAGACGGGCGGGATCGTCGAGAAGCCCGGTGACCTGCGCCACCAAACGGTCGGCGTCGAGCTGGCTCTCGCGAATGACGATGGCCGCGCCACGCTCGGCGATGTCCTGCGCGTTCGCCATCTGATGCGCCTCCGCGGCGGCGGCGAACGGCACGAGGATCAGCGGTACACCGAACGCGAGCGGCTCCGCGATTGACGAAGAGCTCGCGCGTCCGATCACGAGATCCGCGGCGGCGAGCGCCGCGCCCATCTCCTCGCGAAGGAACCCGAACACGTGGTAACGCTCGCGAAGCTCCGGCGGCAGCGTCTCGCGCTTCGCCGTGATCTGCGCGAGGTGCGCGGTGCCGGTGTGGTGGATGACGGTCACGCGGCGTAGGAGGCGAGTGACAGCTCCGGCGACGGCGTGATTGATCGCCGCCGAACCCTGGCTGCCTCCGGTCACGAAGACCACCGGCCCCTGCGCCGGCAGGCCGAGCTTCGCGCGACCCGAGCCTTTCGTCCACATGAGAAGCGATCGTCGTATCGGGTTGCCGTCCACGAACGTACGACCGCGGGGGAGCACACGCAGCGAGCCCTCGAACGTCGCGCCGATCCGCTGCGACCACGTGGCGAGCAGCCGGTTCACGCGCCCGGGAATCGCGTTGCCCTCCCAGATGTAGACAGGCACGCGCGCGACCCGCGCCGCCAGCACCGCCGGAAGCGACGCCAGGCCGCCGGTCGTGCAGCAGACATCCGGCTTGAATCGCAGGATCTGCACGAACGCGTCGACCGTCGCGACCGGCAGGAGGGCGGCGCGCGTGACGAGCGAGAAACGCGAGTCGGGGTCGCGCAGAGACGGCATCACGGTCGCATGGAACGGAAGGCCCGAACCGGACACGAGCTCAGCCTCGAGGCCGCGACGACCACCGATGAAGAGGAACTGGGTGTCGGGATCGACTTCGCGGAGCGCTTCCGCGACCGCGAGGAGCGGGCTCACGTGTCCGCCCGTCCCGCCACCGACGAGAAGCACCCGGCAGGCTCGTCCGCTGCGTGGTTCGGGCTCGACCAACGTTCAGGAGGATACCCACGGCGATGAGCCCAACACAGAGCGAGCTGCCACCGTACGAGATGAACGGGAGGGTGATGCCGGTCATCGGCACCAGGCTCACGACGACGGCCATGTTCACCCACGCCTGGAAGCAGAGCCACATCGTGACGCCGGTCGCGAGCAACGCACCGGTCGAGTCCTCGGCGCGGAGCGCGATTCGCACGCCGCGGAACGCGAGGGCAAGAAACAACAGAACCACGACCAGCGCCCCGGCCAGACCGAGCTCGTCGCCGAGCACGGCAAAGATGGAGTCCGTGTACGGGTGAGGCAGGTAGCCGAACTTTTCCTTCCCCGCCCCAAGGCCCTCGCCGAACGGGCCGCCCAACCCGAGGGCGTACAGCATCTGGATGGCCTGGAACCCCGCATCCTGCGGGTGCGCCCATGGATTGATGAAGGTCGTCACCCGCTCGAGGCGTTCCGGGTTGACCACCGCCAATGCGGCGACGCCCACGGCCGCGAACAGCCCCAGCGCCGCGAACATCAGAACCCGGGCCCCGGCCGCGAAGTACATCCCGAGAGCCACCATCACGATCACGATCGTCGTACCGAGGTCGGGCTCTGCCATCACGAGACCGGCGACGAGCATCGTCACAACGACGAACGGGACGGTGACGCGCCACGAACGGACCTGCTCGCGCTTGGCGCCGAGCCAGGTCGCGAGGTAGACGATGAGTGCGAGCTTCGCGAACTCGGCCGGCTGCAACCCGAAGACGCCGACCCGCAGCCACCGCGTCGCGCCACCCGCGCTCTGCCCGATGCCCGGGATGAGGACGGCTACGAGCAGCCCAATGGCGAGGATGAGGAGCGGCACCGCGAGGAACCGCAGGAGGCGGTAGTCCACCCGCGAGGCGACGAACATCGCCGCGACGCCGAGCGCGGCCCACGCCGATTGCTGCGCAAGGAACGTGCTCGGATCGTCGTTCGCGTCCAGCGCGGTGATCCCGCTCGCGCTGTAGACCATCGCGAGCCCGATGAAGAGAAGGACGAGGACGACAGCAACGAGTGGAAGGTCGTAGGTCGTCGTGCGCTGCGTGCCGACCTTCTTCATGAGGCGAACGACCGCACGATCGCCGCGAACTTCTCACCGCGCTCGTCGGCCGACGAAAACATGTCGAACGAGGCGCACGCCGGCGAGAGCAGGACAACGTCGCCGGGCTGTGCCATCGCTCGCGCTTGGGCAACCGCATCGTCGAGCGTTGTGGCGCGGCGCACGTCGAGCGCACCTTTGGGATCGGCCACGGTGATAGCCGACGCGATCTCATCAGCGGCGCGGCCAATGAGCACTGCTCCGCGTGCCCGTCGGGCGAGCACCCGCGCGAGCTCCCCGAAATCCGCGCCCTTGGAAACGCCGCCGAGGATCGCGACTGCCGGACGCTCGTATGCCGCGAGTGCGGACATCGTCGCGGCCGGCGTCGTGGCCGCGGAGTCGTTCACCCAGAGCACGCCATCCTTCTCGGCTACCGTCTCGAGCCGTCTCGGCACGCCCTCGAACTCGCGCAGGACACGCCCCATCGCGTCTGCCGGGATGTCGAACGCGTCACCGACGATCGCGGCGGCGAGCGCGTTCGCGACGTTGTGCCGTCCGGGCACGCGCAGCTCGGTCGCGTTGCAGAGGACGGCCCGGCGGTCCCCCGAGATGAGCACGAGGTCGCCGTTCGCATCGAGATGCGCGCCACGCTTCGGCCGCAGCGACAGCGAGAAGCCGCGCACCTCCGACGCGGCGCCCGTGTGCAGCGCGACGGCGGCCGGGTCGTCGAGGTTCAGGACGGCGATGTCCCGCGGCCCCTGCCACGCGACGATGTTCTTCTTCGCCGCGATGTAGGCGTCGCGGGTCCCGTGATGGTCGATGTGATCCTCGAGGACGTTGGTCACCACGGCCACCTGCGGGCTGTGGCCGAGCGTCTCGAGCTGAAAGCTCGAAAGCTCGAGCACGACGATGTCCTCCGCCCGGAGGTTGTCGACCTCCTGGATGACCGCGGTCCCGATGTTCCCGCCGACCACGACCCGCCGCGAGCCGAGCGAGAGGACGCGCTCGACAAGCGTCGTCGTCGTGGTCTTGCCCTTGGTGCCGGTGATCCCGACGATGGTCGCCGGACAAAGACGAAAAAAGAGCGCCATCTCGGTCAACACCGGGACGCCGCGGTTCAAGGCGCGGAGGATGGTCGGCGAGCGCGGACGGATGCCCGGGATTACGAAGACGAAGTCGGGCTCCGCGAGCGCGATCTCGTCCGTTGACGGGCCCAGGATGAGGGTCACCTTCTCGGCGACATCGCCGAGACGCGCGATCCCGTCGACGAGGTCCTCCCGAGGCTTCGGGTCGGCGATCGTGACCATCGCGCCTTTGCCCACAAGAAACCGCGCGAGGCCTGCAGTGGTGCGGCCTTTCCCGAGCCCGATGATCGTCACGCGCCGGCCGCGGAACTCATCGGCCGTGACCTCGGGATCGAAGGTGACCGTCATGCGGCCTCTCGGCCTCGGGGGCCCCTGCCCCCGCTTCCGATGAAGCCGAGCTGCGTGCCGTAGCGCCCGTCGGCGTCCCTGCCGCGGTACGACCAGAGGTCGTGCCCACCGCTCAGCGTGCAGATCCGCGACACCTCGATCGATTCGACGCCGAGATCCTGCAGCTGCGCGACGTTGGCCGACCAGAGGTCGAACGCGCTTGCGCCATCGGCACCCTGACGCAGGTAGGACCCCTGGCCGCTCGCCCGGATGAGATCGGCGCGCGCTTCGTCGACGGTATAGCAGCACGGGCCGATCGAGGGGCCGATCGATGCCACGATTGCCGACGCTCGCGATCCCGCGCCGACCAGCGCACGCACGAGGGACTGCACGACGCGCAGTCGCGTGCCCTGCCACCCGGCGTGGGCGGCGCCGATGCGGCCGGATGCCGGATCGACGACGAGTATCGGCACGCAGTCCGCGGCGGCGATACCGAGAAGCACACCGGCTCGGTCTGTCCACATCGCGTCGCCTTCGGGCCACGGCATGGTGGCGCGATCGAGCCGCACCACGCCGTTCCCGTGCACCTGGCGAACGCGAACGACCGCGTCGAACCCAAGCCTACGGGCGATCGCGAGGCGATTGCGCTCCTGCTCGTCGAGCGGAAACACCGAACCCGCCATGCTCCCCTGCACGCGCGTCGTGAACCCGGCGACGACGCGGTAGCGCTCGAGCAGCGGCGACCAGAGGAGACCATCGCGCTCGACCCACGTCGAGGTGATCACGCTCATCGGATCGGCGTGGCGAACGCGAGGATCGCCGCGACGATCCCGGCGACGGCGCCAATGAGCCAGAACCGGATCGTCACCTTCACCTCGGGCCACTCGAACTGGTTGTGCAGCGGCGCCATGCGGAAGATCCGTTTGCCGCGGAGCTTGAAGCTGCCGACCTGGAGGATCACCGAGAGGGTCTCCGCGACGAAGATGACCCCCGCCACGGGCAGAAGGAGAACAAAACCCGTCGTGAGGGCGCAGCACGCGAGCGTCGCCCCGATCGCGAGTGCTCCGGTGTCGCCCATGATGACCTCGGCCGGGTGCACGTTGAACCAGAGGAACGCGAGCAGGCCGCCGACCATCGCCGCGCAAAACACCACCAGCCAGTCGTAGTGCAGGGCCGCTGCGATGAAGGCGAACGCGAGGAACGCGAAGACGCTCGTCCCGCCGGCCAGGCCGTCCATACCGTCGGTCAGATTCACACCGTTCGAAGTTCCGACGATCGCGATGACGGCGATGATGCCGAACACCACCGCCCCGACGACCCACTCACCCACGAGCGGAACGAAGATGCCGTTCACTGCGAAGTGCTTCTGGATGTAGATCGCGGCGGCGACCGCGACGATCGTTTGCCAGACGAGCTTGTGGCGGCCGCGGATACCGAAGCCGTACTTGACGTTGACGAAGTCGTCGATCGCGCCGAGAGCGCCGACGCCGACGAGCGCACCAACGGGAACGATCGTCTGCGGGATGTAGCTGTCGCGCTCACTCGGTGGAAGGAGAAACCACACGAACGCCCAGAGGACCGCGACGACGATGATGAACAAGGCACCGCCCATCGTCGGTATGCCCTGCTTCACGAAGTCCCGGCTCGGTCCCTCTCGACGGATGTTCTGGCCGATACCGAAGCGCCGAAGCAGCCGGATGTACGGCCCCCCGAAGATGAGACCCAGGAGGAACGCCGAGAGCATCACGCCGAGGGCGAGGATCGCGGTCGGCATCAGGCCTTCGCCACCGGCTCGACGAGAGCGTCGGCGAGCTGATCGAGCGCGAGAGAGTGCGAGCCCTTCACCAAGACCGTGTCGCCGCGGCGCAGGATCCGCCGCAGGAGCATGAGCGCTTCGGCCCGGTCTGCGACCTCGTGGGTGTCGCGAAGCCCGGCGGCGCGCGCCGAGCTCACCATGGTGCGCGCGAGCTCACCAACGCCGACCAGCACGTCGGTCTGTTTCGCGGCTTCGCGACCGGCGGCTTCGTGCGCGTCGGCGGACAGGGTCCCGAGCTCGAGCATGTCCCCGATCACCGCAACGCGCCGCGTCGGCACCGACCCGAGCACCGCAAGGGCGGCCGTGACGGCGGCAGGACTCGCGTTGTACGAGTCGTCGATCACGACGAACTCCGCCGTTCGACGGACGTTCATGCGATGCGCGGGCACGTCCATGGTCGAAAGGGCGGTCGCCGCCTCGTCGAGCGGGATCCCAAGGGCGGTGGCCGCACCGAGCGCTGCGAGCGCCGAGGCGACCAGATGACGTCCGGGCAACGGAAGCGTCACCAGAGCGCTGCGGGAGCCGTCGAGCACGACGAACCGCAGACCCTCGATGCCGCGCGCGCTCACGTCCGAGGCACGCAGGTCGGCGTCCGCGGCTTCGCCGAAGAGCACGACGCGCGCCTTGGTGCGCGGCGCGAGCGCGCGGACCCGCGAGTCGTCCGCGTTGAGGAGCGCAACGCCGTCGCTCGGTAAGGCCTCGATCAATTCGGACTTTCCCATTGCGATCGCCTCGACGCTCGGCGTCCGCGAGTAATGCACCGGGACGTCGGGGATGCGCGTGATGATCCCGACCCGGGGGCGGACCAGCCGGCACAGGTCGGCGATCTCACCGGGCACGTAGAAACCCAACTC
>JALYSZ010000125.1 GCA_030854525.1 Chloroflexota bacterium
GGCTCATCGCACCACGAGCAACGTCCCACAGCTGTGGAATCTCGTCGAGCCGACTGCGTCTCAGAGCCCGGCCAACTCTCGTCACTCGTTCATCGTTCACCGTCGCCCAGATGGCCTGACCGCCGGACTCCGCATCGCGCCTCATCGTGCGGAATTTGTGAATAACGAACGGACGTCCCCGCTGACCGACGCGAACCTGACGGAGGAAAATAGGCCCACCGGAGTCGAGCCATATCACCATCGCCACCAGGCCCATTACGGGTAGCAGCGCAACGAACAAGAACCCTCCTAGAAGCAGGTCGATAAGGCGTTTGGCTCCCGCGTAAAGCCCTCGGGTGTGGGTTGGGAGCTCCGCGTACCAGTCCGCCTCTAACGCTGATGCGAGTACGCGTCCGCTGATCTCCTCGTAGATTCTGGTAGCCGGGATAGTCTCGACTCCATGATCAAAACAGAGCACCAGCTCATTCAGCATCGCCGTGGGAAGGCTCTGCGTTTGCCCGATCACCAGCTCCTTCACGCCTAGCTGGTGGGTTGCGGCCCAGAGGTTGTCGCGGACACCAATCACAGGCACTCCGAGGATGGGATCACCATCCTCCGTTGGTACGAGGAAGGCGGCGAGCCGGTAAGAACTCTTTGATTCGAGCAACATCCGAGCCGTCCGGCACGCACCATCATCGGTGCCGACGATCGCGACGTTGAGATCGAACACTTCACTTCCGAGGAGCCGTCCGTACGCGCTCCGCCATATCAATAGGGCCATCGCAACTAGAGGAATCGAAATGAAGGTCGAACCGCGTGGCGCAAAGAATGGTGCCAAGTAGAAGAGGGCCAGGACGACTCCGACCATTGCCAGGGATGCCTCGCCGACCGAAGCGAGTAACCGCCATGAGACGCGACGGAAGTCGGCGTCCCGGCTGTCGAAGATCCGCAGCGCCGTCACCCACAGCACGATCGACGCAATTTGCCAGTACTGGACTCCGGCTGAAGGCGTGTATCGGACGTCGTATGCAGCCCATAAGTCGGGCGCCACCGATGAAGCAGCCGCGGCCGCCAGCGTGTCCCCGACGAGCAGGATGAACCGGAGTTCCGGCCTCCTGAGCGCAGCGATACTTCGCGTTCGAGTCTGGCTACTGTTCGACTTCCGCCGCTCAGCTCCGGCAGCCGTTCGCGTCAAGCGTTACCTCCACCCACGCCCCGTGGCCACAGGATCATAAGTAAAGCGCCGGTGCTGACTGGATCGTTCCTACTGACCTAACCGACAACGAACTAGGGCGGTCCGGGTTCACCCCAGATCGTTCGGTTTTTGATTGTCCCGGCGGTGGGTGGCGGGACGATCGTTGTCGTCCCTCCCACTGACTAACAGCTACTTAGCGAGTTGCGCACGTACCTGTGAGCGCAACGCTTCTGCGGGTTGATTGGGCGAGATCGCGAGCGCCTGGTCGAGTTCGGATAAGGCCTCCGTCAAGCGTCCCGTGGAGACGAGGGCGCGGGCGAGCTCGTACCGGAGTTGGACCGACTGCCGAGTTAGACCGACGATCGAGAGTCCCCTTCGTGCGACATCGATCGCATCGGAAGGATGTCCGAGGTCGATTTTTATCTGAGCAGCCGTGACATACCGCGCAGCATCTGAGGAGTTCGGCTCTAGGGCAAGAGCGCGATCCACCGAGTGATCCGCCTCCGGGAGATCGCCGAGCACTTGTCTCACTACAGCTCTCGTGAAATGGGAATACGGGTTGTTGTGGTCGATCTGGACAGCGCTGTCTGCAAGGGCGAGGGCCGCTGGGCCAGCTGCGGAGTCACCCGCGCGCGAGAGCGCTAGATCCGCCCGCGCTTCGTCACCTGCGTTTCGAACGTCATACGGCGCCAGCATTCTCGCGTGTGCGAAGGCTGAGCGCGCGTCACGCCATTGTCCGGCCGCCGCGTAAGCCAGGCCGAGGAAGTGCCAATACTCCGGGCGGCCACCGTCGAGTGTCGTTGCCCGTACCAAGCGGTCGATCGCATCAGGCAACTTACCGGCATGCCTTAGATCGTTCCCTTGCTTCACCGACCGAGACGCGTCGAAGGCGGTCGCCGCAGCCAGGGCGGAAATGGCGCCCGCCGCGAGGAGGACACCGGCCGCGGCGGTCCGTCCGAACGATCCTGGGGCTTGCTGCGGGACTTTCGCGCGCTTCGGTCTGCTCTTGTTGCGAAGGTTCGGAACACTCTGGGGAGGGCGACTGGTCGACGCTGCGACCGCGCCCGCGCTTGCCCAGAACAGCCAGTCGGTCGCGACATCAGTCACCGTCGTGAGGCCAATACCGAGGAAAGTCAGGAGAATCGTCGCCCCAACAAGGGTGATGGGTTGAAAGCCAGACCTTACGGTGAGCCACACCGCGCTACCCGCGACAACTAGGAAAGCACCAAGCCCCATGAGCCCACTGCTGGTCCCGACGTCCGCGACCCAACTGTGTGCGCTCGCAGGGAGGCTGCTAAGGAATTCCGGAGCGTCAGTCGCTGAGCGGAAGCGTGGCATACCAACTACGAAGTGATCGGGGCCGAAACCAAGGAGTGGTCGCTCCATGATCATTGCGAGCGAGACCTTGTAGAACACGACACGCCCGGCCGAAGAAGGCTCCAGCCGAGAGACGATGTCACCCGCGTCGCTCGTTTCGTCTGGCGGCTGTAAGGTGCTGGTGAGTCGCACTCCGAGCGGAGTGAACGCAAGCGCAGCCGCTAGTGCAAGAACGGATCCGCCCGCGGCGACGAGGCTGATGACCTTCGCGCGCTTGTTCGTGCGCGTTGCCCAGACCCACGTCAGAAGAAGAGCAGCGCCGGCGGCGATTCCGAACACCGTTGACCTCGTCCCAGTTGCGACTGCGCCGGCGAGCATCAGGGCTGAAATCGCGAACACCGCGATTCGCCCAGCGCGATCAAGTCCCAGCGCTGACGCCCCGACAGCGACACTACCTAGCGCAATGACCGTCAGGTACTCGGCCAGCGTCGTTCGATTGCCAATCGTCGAGAGAGGCTGGGCGTCGACAGGCCAGTCAAACGGATCCCTGCCAGCGAGTTGCACGACCTCGTACGCGAGGACGACAAGCGAGGCTGATAACGCAGCGACGACGATGCCTATCGCGTCTCGACGGGTTCTAACTAGCCACGCGACCGCGAAATACAAGACTGCCCAATCGGCGATCGTCCCCAGTCCGAGCATCCGTGCATGCGTCCCATAGAGCGCCAGCGAGAAGTCGGGGGCGAACACGGCAGCGATCGCGTTCGCAGCGAAGAAGACGAGGACCGCGATGTGGAGCCCCGAGCGCGTCAGCAGATTGCGCCCGAAGCGGATGTAGAGCGCTCCGAGAGTCCCAGCCAGAAGGAACGCAAGCGAATGGCTTATGAGTGCCTTTGGGACCGTAAAAGCAAAGTCCGCAGAGGGGTCAAATATGACCGGTACAAGCGCGACCTTGGCGCAGATCAGCGCCACGCCGAAGAGACGTAGCTTCGAGTGTTCTATCCCCGCCACGTTGAGCAATGAGCGTATCCGCCTAGCTGCGGTTCCGAGGCAATGCCGGAGCGCGCCCCTCGGGCACTCGGGTGAGCTTGCCCCCGCGCGACTAGAAAGAGAACCGGGGCCCTTTCGGGCCCCGGTTCAGGATCGCTACGCGTGGTTCGCTGACTTACTCGTAGTCGACGAGACGGTCAGACGAACCGAGCACGTTGACTGCGTTGCCCTGCGTGTCCGTGAACGAGGTACCGGTCAGCGTTGTGACGTTGAACGGAATCTGCATTCCGGGGGTCGTGCCTGCACCAGCTGCTGGTGCAACCGGGGATGCGGTGTTAGTGACAAGCGTCACGGTGACCGTGGTCTTAGCCGTGTTCCAGGCGCAGGTGACAGCCGCAGTCGCGCAGTCGAGCGTGAGCACGGTGCCGTCCTGGTCCTGGATCGTGATGGTGCCGACCTCGTCTGTGTCGGTCATCGTCTCACTGAAGGTGAGGTTGAACGCGTCACCTGCCTCAGTGAAGTCGCTGGTGCCGCCGTTGGCTGCGACACGTGCGTCAACGATGGTTGGCGCCGTGAGATCCGCGGCACCGCTGACGAAGGTCACGCTGGACGGGTTGGCAAGGTCGTTGCCGAACACGTCCTGGATCTCGTTCGCTTCAGGCGAGAGGGTCACGGTGTAGGTCGTGTCTGCCTTCAGCGAGGGCGAGATGGTGAACGAGAAGGATGTGTCTGCGGTCGTAGGAGTCGTGCCGCAGGCGTTGCTGCCTGCGCCGGTAACTGACGGGTCGGTCGTCGAAGAGGTGTCGTCGACAACGATGTCCTCAGCGGCGAAGACCCATCCGGCTGCTGCACTGCAGTAGACAGGCTCGGAGAACGTCAAGGTGATCGTCGGGCTTCCGACGTTGCCGCTGGCCGAAACCAGTGTCGGCGGTGTCGTCTCCGGAGTCTGCGCAGTGGCCTGGCGAGCTTGCGGCGCCAAGGCGCGGTTGCCCGCCTTGTCCTGGATAGCCTCGTTGTCGCTTGCAGTCGTGGCGGCGCCGCGAGTGTTAAGCGTCACCTCGACGAAGGCGCCAGGGGTAATTGTCGCGGGAGATACGTCGACGATTGCCGAAGTCACGCCGTTGTCGGCGGCGGCATTGCAGGTCGGGATGCTGTCGCCGGAGTCTGGAATGTCGGTGAGCCCGCTGGAGATGTTGTTGATGGTCCAGTCACCAGCAGCCCATACGCCGGTTGGACCGATAGCCCGGCACACCGGCTCGCTGAATGTGACCGTGATGAAGCTACCAGCGACCGAGATTCCCGTGAATGTCGGTGCGGTCGTGTCGGCGTACGTGTAGGTCAGCCCGTTCGACGCGGCCGCGCCGCTGTTCGTCAAGGTCGCGATGACCGCACCGGCGGCGTGTGCCGGCGCGACAGCCGTGACAGACGTGTTGCCGCAGCTGCTCACCGCGGCATTCGTGCCACCGAACGAGACCGAGGGGAACGCTGGTGTGCAGACGAAGCCGGTTCCGGCGATAACGACGTTGTTGCCGCCAGAGGTGCTTCCGTTGTTCAGCGTGAGCGAGGTTATCGTTGCGCCAGTCCCGCCGCCGCCGACGGTCGCGTCCTGGAAGTAGCCCTCGGGGTGGATCTTCTCACCGGTCGAGGAGAGGACGAGGTCGCCGTTGAAGCGGTACGTGCCCGCCGTCACGTTCGCGGGGGCCGTGATGTTGTAGCTGAACGTGCCGAGCGCGCCCGGTGCCGTCGTGGTCTGCACCGTGGACGCGTAGCGGTTGGACGAGAGCCATCCGCTGTTCCATGAAGCCTCGGCCGCGTCCTGCGCATTGCAGGTGGTCTTGTCGTCGAGACAAGCTGCGAGGTCAACCTGTGTGCCCGTGCCGCGCGACCAGGTCGTCGTGCCCGTG
>JALYSZ010000144.1 GCA_030854525.1 Chloroflexota bacterium
TGGGACGGGAGTCGCGTTCGCGCTGGCAACCGTGATGGCATGGTCGCGAGCGCTCGAGCGAACAGTGTTCCCGCTCGCGATCCTCGTGAAGCTCACCCCGATCGTGGCGGTCGCCCCGCTGTTCACGCTGTGGTTCGGATTCGGCACCGCGCCGAAGGTCGCGATCGCCGCGCTCATCACCTTTTTCCCGATGCTCGTCAACTCTTTCGTCGGTCTGCGATCGGCTGATCTTCAGGAAGTCGCGTTCCTCGAGACGCTCGGCGCGTCGGGACGCGAGATCTTCCGGCATCTCCGCATACCGAGCGCGCTCCCGTATCTGTTCTCGGGTGCACGCATCTCGCTCAACCTCGCGCTCATCGGCGCGGTGATCGGCGAGTGGACCGGAGCGGACCGCGGACTCGGCCGGGTGATCTTCGTCGCGAACGCGAACCTCGACCTCACCATTCTCTTCGGCGCCGTTCTCGTCCTCGCCGCGATGGGCATCGCCGCGAACGCCCTGGTCGGTGCGGCCGAAAGGCGGGTGCTGCACTGGCATCCCATCGCGGTGGCGACGTGAGGAGACTCGCATTCATCGCGGCGATGCTGCTGGCCGCGTGCAACGCGCCGGCAGCGGGCCCCTCGCCGACACCCGCGCCGGTCGAAAAGGTCACCTTCATCGCCGGCTTCAAACCTCAGGCCGACCTGCCCTTCGTCGCCGTCTACGTCGCGCAGGAGAAGGGCTACTTCCGCGACCAATCTCTCGACGTCGAGATCCAGCACGCGACCTCCGGCGAGCACATCCAGCTCCTCGCGACCAACCGCGCTCAGTTCTCGACCGGCTCTGCCGGCGATGTGATGAAGCGCGTAGCGAGCGCCGGTGTTCCGCTTGTCTCGATCGCGCAGATCGGCCAGCGGGACGAACAGTCCTTCGCGGTCCGGGCCGACTCGCCGATCCGCACGTTGAAGGACTGGGAAGGCAGGATCGTCGGCTACAAGTCGACGGTGAGCGCGGACTACCTCGCGCTGCTCCAGGTGGGAGGCGTCGATCGGTCGAAGGTCCGAGAAGTTGCCGTGGGGTTCGATCCCCGCGTCCTCGCCGACGGCCGCGTCGACGTGTATCCGGTGTTCACCGCGAACGAGCCCGACACGCTGGCGCGTCTCGGCATCCCTGTGCGGCTGTTCGATCCCACGAGCCTCGGCGTCCCGGGCCTCGGCCTCTCGTTCATCACGAATCAGCAGATGGTCGACACGAAGCCTGATGTGGTCACGCGTTTTCTGCGCGCATCTCTGCGTGGGCTCGCCGACGCGATCGCCGATCGCGACGCGGCCATCGAGGTCGTGATGAAGTACGCGACCGGCGAGGACCGAGCTCATCAGAGGTACATGCTCGACATCGAGATCGACGCCGCGCAGAACGATCTGACGCGCGCGAATGGCATCGGTGCGATGGACCGGTCGCGCTATGTCGCGGTGCGGGACTTTCTGCTGCAGTACGGCGGCCTCGCGAAAACCGTCGACGTGGACGCGGTCTTCACGGATCGCTTCGTCAAGGAGCTCTACAAGGACGGCCGCCTGGTGTGGCGCTGAGGTAGCCGCGGGGTCCATAAATGGCGGGCGATATCGACGCGAGGTCCGAGAAAGCCCACTCCTTCCCGACGGAGCCGGCTCGCGTGCGCCGCGAACGCGGGGAGTCCGTCCGAACGCACGACTCGATGGCAGGGCACGTCCGAGTCGTCACACGCGCGCATGACGTTCCCGACCGCACGCGCGGCCAGCGGACGGCCCGCGACCACGCCGACGAGACCGTACGTGGCGACGCGGCCTCGCGGGATCCGCTTCACGACGCGGCGGACCGCGCGGGTCCACGCGTCCGCGGCTTCCGGCACGCGCTCATCATGCCGAAACGTCGCCGGGCATACTGCGAACGTGACCGCGGACGTGCAGCCCGCAGTTCCGCTCGCGCTCTGGAAGACGCCGCCGTAAGAGCCCGCCCCTCGCACGGCGCGATGTACGCGCGCGGGGTCGACGACAACAAAAGGCACCTTGCTACTGCGGATCCAGGCGATCGAGGCGCATCGCGCGGTTTTAGGCGAGCTTCCGATCCGGGTGCGGTTCCTCATCGAGGGCGAGAGGAATCCGGCAGCCCCAATCTCGCGAAGCTGCTCGAGCTCGAGCCTGGCCCCACGGATGCGGACGCGCGCGCCGTTCGACGCGACGGCGTCCTCAAGCGCCGTGAGGAGCGAAAGCCAGAGCTCCTGGCACTCGACGTCATGGCCGGAGTCCGCGAGTACATCTGCGAAGGGCGGCGCCTGGGCTTGAGCATTGCGATCGCGTCGAGCTCGCCGCGGGATTACGTACTCGCGCATCTTGAGCGCGTAGGGCTCGGCGAATGCTGGGACGTCATCGTGTGCCGCGAGGACGCCCCGCGCGCGAAACCGGCGCCGGATCTTTACCTCCGTGCCGTCGCGCTCCTTAACGTCGCCCCGGAGGAAGCGCTAGCCCTGGAGGACTCGGCGAACGGCATCGCGGCGGCGAAAGACGCCGGCCCTGCGGGTGGTCGCCGTGCCGAACGAGCTCACGGCGGATGGCGACCTGACGCGAGCGGATTGCCGCGTGTCGACGTGCGCGGAGCTCTTCCTCCCCGAGCCTCTCCGGCGCTTGGGCTAGCTCACTCGCCCGCGGGGTAATCTCTCGGTATGGCGACCATCACGCCGGCCCAGGGGGAGCTCCAGATCCGGACTTTCCAGCGGTCTCCCCTGTCGCGCGTGCGTGGGCACCTCGGGGGACTGTGGGGCCGGCCCATCACCCAGGCGATCGCCAAAGCGTTGCTGACGATCTATGTGACAAGCACGATCACGTTCGTCCTGATCCGCCTCATGCCTGGCAGCCCGGTCGAGATCAAGATCGACGAGCTGATGCAGGCGAGTGGGATGTCCTACGCCGACGCGGCGGCGCAGGCTTCCGGACTATTCGACATCAACTTGAACGCGCCGATCCACGAGCAGTACCTCGAGTACCTCGGCAACCTTGCCCACGGCAACC
>JALYSZ010000152.1 GCA_030854525.1 Chloroflexota bacterium
TACGCGACCGCGGTGCGATCGTTCTGATCGCGGACGACCACGTGATGTCGCCACGACGGGCCGCGTGGAGGAGGCTTCGGATGTCACCCTCGAGCCAGCGAAAGCGGATGCCTGGTCGTGCCCGCGAGGGAGCAACCGAAGCACCCCGGAGGAGATCGCAGTACTGGGCGACCACATTTACGCCTGCCGCTGTCCCCAGGGCCAGAGTGGCGTGGGCCCGCGGATTCAGGTCGAGCAAATATGGACCGGCGAGATCGGCGTGAAAGATGCCGTTGTAATCCGCCAAAAGGCGCTCGAGCCCCGCCTCGAGCTCCGTATCGACGGGTACCGTTTCGCCGGCGGCGATGGTCCCGCAGGGTAGGGGCCAGATCCGGAGATAGCTCATATGCATGGCCGACACGAGTCTTCCGTTCCACATCAGTCCGACTACCCCACGCAGCTTTTCATCGAGGAAGGGCTGCGTGACTAGGGGGCCGTCCGCAAGGTCGGCTGACCTGACGGCCGCGGCGCTGTCGGCTCTCAGGGCGAGGCGTGTCTTGATGTCCGGCTTGATCACGATGGGATACGCGAGCTCGTCGGCGGCAGCTTTGAGATCCTGGCCGGACGCGAAGATCCGGCTCGGCGGGATCCGCAGTCCCGCGCGAGACGCGGCTGCCGCAACAGCGACCTTGCTTATCAGCGGACGTATGGGCAGGTCCAGCGCTAAGAGGACCGCCTCCGTTATCGGCAGGACGGTCAGGTATGGCTCAGCCGCGACGAGAGCCCGCACCGCAGCCGCAAAGCCGTTCGGGTCGGAGGTCACCGATGGCACATCCACCCGCCTGGCGCAGAACCGCGAGGCGCTGGCCAGGGAACGGCTCCCTGAAACCGTCACCGCTGCGCGATAGCCACCAGCGGCCAGCGCGCGCACAGCGGCGAGCGCCGCGCGCGATCCGCGGTGGTCGCCGCTGGTGACGAGGACCCAGTCCTTCATCGCTACTCGTACATCTGGTGGTCGCGTCTAACCAGCGCGAGCCATCGTTCTCGGTCGTCGGGAATTCGTCGGCGATCTTCGAACATCGCACGTGTCACCGCGCAAGGCTTTCCGCCAGCCAACTTGAAACGAGCCCGCCGGATCAAGGGTCCCGGGTCGCGCAGACCGCGAACAAGCTGGCGCGTCTGCACTGTGAGCACTGCTCGCCGGTCCCAGCGGCCGCTCGCGGCCGCGTCCGCGGCAGCGACCACGGCGGCCTCGGCGACACCGAAGAGCCGCGCCGCGGCGCGGGCGCCAAGAGGGTCGCTGCGAATGAGCTCAAGCACCTGCTTTTCGCGTAGCGCTCTCACGTTCGGCGCTCCGCTCCACCGAAAGCCCTGAAGCACGAGCTTCATGAGACCTTCTGCTCCAGGTCGGAGTCGACGAAAGCCTCGCGTGTCGAGCTGCGCCAGCGGGATGAAATCTTCAGCTCGATACAGCGTCGAGCCGCGGAAGAACCGCTTGGCCTTCATACCAAGCTCGACGAACGCGGTCGCTTCTTCGGGAATCGCGATGAGTTCCACCCCACCACCGATGTGCCTGCACACCGCCACGGGGCCAAGCCGGAATTCTCTTGCCCAAGTCACGAACTCGGGCACGATCTTCGGCCACTCGCGCTCCGGGGCCGCCGAGTCGATGTCGCCGTCCCCCGCCAGCGCCAAGTCGGCGTTCTTCCAGACCAGCCAATCCGGCGACACTTCAGTGATTCGGCGCAGCAGCGGGAGCCACGGTGGGACGAACCGGACGGTTTGCGCTGTCTCTGGTTGGGGCGGCGCTGAGTAGGACATCTCGGACATCACGATGGGACCAGCGAGCCCGCCGGCCAAGGGGCGCCGCTCCGTCTACCGATATTTGCTAACGGGGCAGTCACAACCGAAAAAGCGGTCGAAGCGAAGGCGCGTTCGCGGCGGCACCGAGAAAGGTTGTGATCCCGAGCTGCTCCTCCGTCGTTCGGAGCAGTGAGTACATCGTCAATCTGTCGGACACGATCGTGCCAGGGCGCACGGAGGGGCTGATCACGTAGAACGGGACGAGACAGTCGGGGACATCCGACAGCGTGCAGTCTTCAACGCCCGGCGGGTCGACCCCGCTGTCGTCCCAGGTGATGAAGATCGCGGTCGTACCCCGACCGTACGATTTGCTCGAGACGATCCTGGTGATCCACGTGTTGAGCCAATCGTCGGCCGTTTCCAAAGAGCAATCGTGGCTGTCGTGGCACAGGTTGGGTATGACCACCGTGTACGTGGCCAGGGTTTCGTCCCTGATATCGCTCGCAAATGCGCCGGCTTCGGTCGTTCCGAGCGGAACGTCCCAGGTACGGCAGTCGGCCGAGATTGACGAGTAGTAGAGGGGAGGGTTGTGGATCGGCGAGTAGAGCCGTGAACTACTGGACGAGCAGTTCGATGGCATGTCCTCGACGTACGCGCGCCAGCTGCCACCCGCAGCGCGGACCTGCGAAAAGACGCTTTCAGAGGACAACATGCAGCCCGACGGGGCTGGTGTCTGGCAACTGCGGGCTAGCGTTTTCCCATCACCAGACGTGATCGGGGGGAAGGAGGCATGCCAGACCCAGTGGAACTTCGTCGCGATTCCGCAGCTGGAGGCGAGGTAGTTCAGATACGGAGCAGTCGAGAGCCCATAGACCGCTGTCGGTGGCTGATTCTGAAGCCAGAAAACGATGACGTGCTCATATCGCGCCGGCACCGCAGCTCCCGTGCACGGCCCTGACTTCGGAACGCCTGTCTGCGAGGTCGTTGCTTCGCCAGTCGTTCGACCGACCGGCGCGCTAGCCGGCCCATTGCAACAGAGGAGCACCGATACCAGCAGAGCCGACGAAAACCGAAGTCCCCTATGTGCCATCAGGGACAATTTAAGTAGACGCTGGCCCTAGAGACGCGTTCCGATTCTTAAGCATCGGTATACGACAGCGCCGGCCGGCAACCTACCGTTCCTTTTAGGCTGGCACTCGAATTCGTCCCACGTGGCCGGGCCTCGACATCGGAGCGGAGGAAGGTCGGAGCAGATCGTGGTCAGGCCGTTGGTCAGCGTGCTCATCAACAACTACAACTACGGCGAGTTCTTGGACGACGCCATACAGAGCGTCCTTCGCCAAACGTACAAGCACATCGAAGTCATCGTGGTCGATGACGGGTCGACCGACGACTCTCGCGATGTCATCGCCCGATATGGCGATGCCATCATCCCCGTTCTAACTCCGAATCTCGGTCAGGCCTCCGCGTATAACGCCGGGTTCGCCTTCGCGCACGGCGAGATGATCTGCCTCCTCGATAGCGACGACGT
>JALYSZ010000166.1 GCA_030854525.1 Chloroflexota bacterium
ATACATCCGCTTGCGATGCGGCTCGATGTCCAGTCCCCTCTGCTTCATCTGCGCTATCTCGTTCTGGCTGGGCGAAACGATTAGCGCCATGTCGGTAGTCGTGAGCACATCCAGCCGACGCAGCAGCTCTGCCTTCTGCTGACGGCGCTCCGCGGACTCGGAATCGACCTGCGGCACGTAAGCCAATCGTCCGAGCTCCGTCCGAACCCGTTCAGTCTCCGCCGTCCAGTGCTTGCGCACTTTGTCGTGCATCTTGAGCGTCGTGGCCTTGTCGATTGACACCACCATTGCTTTGCCCACGAACCCTCGCGCGAGAAAATGCCGCACGATATCCCGCGCGACAGTCTCCAGTCGGTCGTCGCGAGTAATGATGTGATACTGACGGCCAAGTTCTCGATCGAGCTTCGCCTCCTGATCCGGATCCAGTTCCGCTGCCTCGATGAGATCGTAGATGCCATCGTTCAGGTCCGGGTTGACGAGTTGCAGCTCGGGCGTGCGATTCTCGTAGAACAGCGGCACCGTGGCCCCGTCCTCGACCGACTGCTGAAAATTATAAACCGAGACGTAGTCGCCGAAAACTTCCCTGGTGCGCTCTTCTCCGGCGATGAGCGGCGTACCGGTGAATGCGAGGAAGAGCGCTTTGGGCAGCGCGGCGCGCATGTTGAGCGCCAGCGTATCGTACTGGCTGCGGTGCGCCTCGTCGGTCAACACGATGACGTCGGGCCGGTCGCAGAGCATCTCCGGCGTCTGGAACTTCTGGATAAGCGTGAAGACGTAGCGGTGGTTCCCGCGCTGCAGCTCCCGCAGATGCGCCCCGTTCTCAGCGTGGCACTCGTCGCCCTCGGCCTTGCTCACCGCGCCGGTGGCCTTGAATGTCGTGGCGATCTGGTCGTCGAGCTCCGTCCGATCAGTCACGACAACGAACGTCCAGTTGCCTTCCACCTTGCGGAGCACTTTCTGTGCGAAGAAGACCATCGCGAAGCTCTTGCCGCTGCCCTGCGTCTGCCAGAAAACGCCGGCGCGGCCGTCCCCGCGGCTGCGGGCCTCGAGCATTGAGGCGATGGAATTGTTCACGCCGAGGTACTGATGGTTCTGTCCGAGAATCTTCACGAGCCCGGCCTTGTGCTCGGAGAACAGGGTAAAGTTCTCCGTCAGGTCGAGCAGTCGCGTCGGGTCGCATGTGCCGCGCAGCATCACTTCCAGCGACACTTGGCGCGGTTCGTCCTCGCGCTCGATCCGCTTCCACTCGAAGAACCGGTCCCAGTCGGCCGTGAGCGAACCGACGCGGCTGTCCGTGCCGTTTGAGGCGATCAGGAGCGCGTTGAACCAGAAGAGCGCGGGCACTTGCTGCTTGTAGTGCGTCAGGTTCTCGTCGAACGCAGCACGCGCGGGCACGCCGGGTTTCTTGAGCTCGATGACCACGAGTGGCATGCCATTGACGAAGCCCACAAGGTCGGGCCGGCAGGTATAAAGGGCTCCGGTGACACTGAGCTGACTGACCATCAGGAAGTCGTTGTTCTCCGGTTTTTCCCAGTCCACAACGCGCAGTCGCTCGTCTTTCTGCCCGCCGAGTTCCCGGTCTGGGAGCGACACCCGGATGCCAGCTTTCAATAGCAGGTAGACCTCTCGATTCGCGGCTTCCCGGCTCATGGCCGACCGGTCGCGGGTCAGCTCATCGATGGCGGAGGTAATCGCGTCGGGGGGAAGTGCGGAATTCAACCGCTCCAGCGCCGCGCGCAGACGAGCGACCAGTACAACGTCGCCCTTCGTCTCGCGCGCGAGCGTGCCGGCCGCGCCGAAGGTCTCCTCCAACGCGGACACCGTGGACCAGCCAAGTTCCGCGAATAGCCTGAAGGCGGGCTGCTCGACGAGTTGGTCTTCGGTGTAGGGATGAGACATGGCTCAGCGCGCCTGCACTTCGATTTGCCCCGACAGCAGACGAGGCAGCAGCAGATCGCGCGTTTGACGGAGGATTCGGGTTTGAGAGCGGAGTCGCTGACTCTCCTTCAACATTGGCGCAACTAACGCCGAGAAGCGCGCGATCGTCTCCCGGTCGGGAACGGTGCTCGGCATTGCCAAGAGGTTGTCCGGCTTCACGCGCTGGTGACTGGTCGAAGTGCCGATAGCAAGGCTGCCAAACTGGTCGGCGAATTCGTCTGAGCAGCACTTCGCGTAGATGAACTCGCGCGTCACCCCGGTTCGTGGCGCGAGAACGAGGAACTCCGTGGAAGTAATGGCGCGCCGCTGCCCGCTTGGTTGGGGCAGCCAAATCCGCGGGATTCGCGGATTCAGCTTCGACACCAAGACGCAGGACGCGTGGATGGAGTATTTGCCGCTGAGGATGGTTTTGCCCAACTCAATACCGGGTTGGCGTCCCG
>JALYSZ010000175.1 GCA_030854525.1 Chloroflexota bacterium
CCGATCATCGGACCACGCTCGCGGTAGTCGATCTCGCTCACGTCACTCCACTAACGTCGGCACGCCGAGGCCATTCCGCGAGGACGTCTCCGGCGTCACGGGTCGCATGAGCTTAGGCGGCGGCCCGCGAGGCGGGCCCCGAGCCAAGGTCCGCGGCGACCTTGCTCCCAAGTATTTCCGCGATTCGGTTCGCGGAGTGCTCGAAGTCCGGAGGAGCGCTGACAGCCAGAAGGAGCCATGCCAGCGCGCGACATACGCGTAGAGGGGAATGGGAGTTCGGGGTGACGGATTCGGTGCCTGCCGCCCGTCGGCGCCTCGTTTCTGTTGATTTTTTCGTGTCACTGCCGGATCGAACGCGGAAGTTTACGAAACCGCTGCTCTACCGGCTGAGCTACGTCGGCGCGCGTAGTTGGCCCCAGTTTACGTCGTTCCGTGGCTAGCCCATCCCTTTTCGGCAGACCGAGTTCTCGACCTTGCGTCTTACGACATGACCAGCAGCGAGCCTGACCCCACTCGTCCGGAGTGATGAGCGCATCTGTCTCGCAACGCCGTCTAGGTCCGCAGACTAGTTGTCGAGGCCGCGGAGCCGACGCACAATGCCGCGCGCGGGGCATGGACCGCCTGCGCCTGGGGAGGTCAGGAGATGAAGCGGCTTCTCACGCCCTCGAGCGCGATCGTCTCGGTCGCGATCACAGTTCTATTCGCCAGCAGCGTGGCGGCCAACGACTTCCAGACCGTTCGCGTGTCAGCTGAGAGCCCATTCGCGCAGGGGTGCAACGGCGAGCCACCGCGGGATGCGACGTTGTACCGCAACGCGGAGGTCGAACCTTACGTCGCCGTCGATCCGCGGAACCAGGCGCACCTTGTCGGGGTCTGGCAGCAGGATCGCTGGTCGAACGGCGGCGCGAATGGTTTGCTCACAGGCGTCTCGCGTGACGGCGGGAAGACCTGGACACGCACGTTCGCGCACTTCAGCCGGTGCACGGGAGGTAACCATCGGAACCGCGGCGATTACGCCCGGACGACCGATCCCTGGGTCACATTCGCGCCAGACGGAACGGTGCATCAGATCGCCCTGTCGTTCAACGACTCCAACGGCAAGCAGGCCATCCTCGCGAGCCGTTCGCGCGACGGCGGCAGCACCTGGAGCGAACCGGCCCAGCTCACGCGCGACACTGACTTCGACGTCGGGCTCGACAAGCAGTCGATCACCGCCGATCCACACGATTCGCGCTTCGTGTACGCGGTGTGGGACCGCCTCGTCGGCCTGACCAACGACGACCCGGCGCGGTTCTTCGGTCCGATCTGGTTCTCGCGCACGACGAACGGCGGCACCAGCTGGGAGAAGGCGCGGATGATCTTCGATCCTGGCGCGAACGCGCAGACCATCGGCAGCATCATCGTTGTCCTGCCGAACGGTGATCTCCTGAACACGTTCACGCTCGTCCGCGACGCGTACGGCGCCTCCCCTCTCTACGTTGCGGTGATGCGCTCGCACGACCGAGGCGTAAGTTGGTCGGAGCCCACCATCGTCGACTCGCTTCGGACGGTCTTCGTGACCGACCCGCAGGATGGGCACCCCGTCCGCACCGGCGACATCCTCCCTGCGATCGCCGTCAATCCATCGAGCGGCGCCGTTTACCTCGTCTGGCAGGACTCGCGGTTCAACGGTGGCGCGCGGGATCAGATCGCGTTCTCACGTTCGAACAACGGTGGGCGCACCTGGTCGCCACCCAAGCGCATTAACAAGGTGCCTGGTACGCAGGCTTTCACTGCGTCGATCAATGTGACCAGGGACGGAACGATCGGGGTGACCTACTACGACTTCCGCAGCGACACGCCGACCGCTGCGACGTTGCTCACCTCATATTGGATGGTGACGTCGCAGGACGGTGGGGATTCGTGGACCGAGTCGCGAATAGCGAGGCCGTTCGACATGCGCACCGCGCCCGATGCGGGCGGCTTCTTCGTCGGTGATTACGAAGGCCTTAGCGCTTCGCTCGTGCCTTTCTTCGGCACGGCCAACTCCGGCAGCGCCGCGAACCGCACCGACATCTTCGCGGGCCTCAGCGCGGAGAGCGATGAACAGGGCAATCAGGGCGGCCAGGTGAGCAACACAACACAGCAGAGCGTCCGGCAGCGGATCAAGGCGCACCGGGAGGTGCACCCAGATCGCTAGATCCCTCCCCGCGCGCACCGAGCGCCAAGATGAGCGAGTAGGTCCGATGGGCTGAGACTGCCCTTGTGACCGCCCCGCCGCTCTCGCGCAGCGCCGACTTCATCAAGCTGTGGATCGGCTTCACGATCGCGCGCGTCGGGAGCCAGATCACGGTGCTGGCATTGCCGCTCACCGCGGTTCTCCTTCTAGGCGCGGGCGCGACCGAGACGGGCCTACTCGTCGCCGCGCAAATGGCGCCGTCGATCGTGGCCGGCCTCTTCATCGGAGTGTGGGTCGATCGTCTTCCGCGCCGGCCGATCCTCATCTGGTCGAACATCGGGAGCGCGGTCGTCATCGGGACGGTCCCGCTCGCCGCGGCGCTAGGCTCGCTCAGCCTTACGCAGCTCTACGTCGTTTCATTCCTTGGAGGCGTGTTCGGGGCCGCGACCGACCTTGCGCGTGGTGCGATCGTTCCGGTGCTTGTCGGCCGAGCGCGGCTCGTCGCCGCGAACAGCCGACTGCAGGCCTCGAATGCCGTAGCGCAGGTCGCGGGGCCGTCCCTTGGCGGAGTCCTGGTCCAGACGCTCACCGCACCGATCGCGATGCTCTGCGACGCGGTGGGCTTCGTCGTGTCGGCGCTCTTCATCGGTGCGATCCGGGCGCCCGAAGCACCACGCTCGCGCGAAACCGAACGGAGCATCTGGCACGAGGTGACCGATGGTCTGCGCTGGGTGCGGCACCAGCCGATCGTCTTTCGCTGCATCACTGCCATCGCTCTCGCGAACATTGAATGGTTCGCGGTGCAGGGAGTCCTTGTCGTGTACGCGACGCGCGAGCTCGGGCTGTCGCCGGCGCTCCTCGGCGTTTCGCTGGCGGTCGTCGGTCCGCTGAGCCTTGTGGGTGCTGCGCTTGCAGGGCCGCTCACGGCACGGTGGGGACTCGGCCCTGTGATGGTGGCCGCCCTCTTTCTCGAGACATTGAGTCGCCTGCTCCTTCCCTTCGCGAGTGGTACCGCTTTGCAGGCGGCAGCGGTGCTCGGCCTGTCGCAGGCGCTCATAGGCCTCACGGAGCCGCTCTGGGTCGTGAGCTCGCTGAGCCTCGTGCAGTCGCTGACACCGGAGCACCTCCTTGGGCGCGTGAACTCCGCGACCCGGTTCGTCGCGTTTGCCGTCGCGCCACCGGCGGCGTTCGGCGCTGGCATCGTCGGTGACCTCATCGGCTTGCGCGCGACGCTTCTTGCGTCCGCGGTAATCGCGGCGCTCGCTTTCCTGTATCTGCTCCTCTCGCCCGTCCGCCGATTCCACCGCCCGCCCCCCGCGGCCGAGCCCGCGTAGCCCGGACTCCGAGCGGAGCGCACACTGCGAGGGTGCCCCAGGCTCTTTGCGTTCACCTTCGTCGCGCGCGGGATCACCGTCCGAACACGCCCAACGGTTGCCAGGAATGTCTCGCCACCGGGGACGAGTGGGTCCACCTGCGGCTCTGCCTCGAGTGCGGCCATGTGGGTTGCTGCGACGACTCGCCGAACAAGCACGCGACGAAGCACTACCGCGCGACATCGCACCCGGTGATCCGATCCTTCGAACCCGGCGAGCGTTGGCGGTACTGCTATCCGGACGACCTCTTCGTCGAGTAGCGCTCAGCGCGAGCTCGTGACTCCGATGCGTGGGCAGAGATCGCGCAGCACGCACTCGGAGCAGCGCGGGCGCTGCGCGACGCAGACCTCGCGGCCGTGCCGGATGAGATTCATGTGCAGCGCGTACATCTGATCGTCTGACACGCTCTCCTGAAACTCGGCCTGTGTGGCGACCGCGTCGGCCCGCGGCGGGACGAGGCCCAGCCGGATCGCGACCCGGTGCACGTGCGTGTCGACAGGAAAGTACGGACGGTCTAGAGAAAAGAGAAGCACGCACGCCGCCGTCTTCGGGCCAACGCCGGGAAGGCCGAGAAGGGTGTCCCACAGGTCCTGATCGCGCATCGCCGTGAACGCTCGTTCATCGAGAGGCACGCCACTGTCACGGATTCCCCGCAGCATCGCGCGGATACGTACGGCCTTGGTCGGACCGAGACCGCCCCGACGGATCGCCCGAGCGAGGGCGGGTAGCGGCGCGTCGGCGACGTCGTCCCAATTTGCAAAACGTCGACGAAGATCCGCGTACGCGCGATCGCGGTTGGTGTCGCTCGTGTGCTGCGAGAGCACCGTCAGCACGAGCTCCTCTAGGGGCGGCAGGTGTCGAGGTGGTGGCGGTGTGCCATAGGCCCGAGCGAGACGACGCGCGATCGCGATGAGGCGCCGCCGGTCCACTCATTGGAGCGTATCGGGAATGGCCGGACCGCCGACGACGTTGGGATAAAGTGACCGGATGGCCGAGGACGCGTTCGAGGGCAAGGCACTCTCCTATATCGACGCGCTGTACCGGACGGCGTTCCGGATGACGCGATCGGAGGCAGACGCAGAGGACCTCGTGCAGGAGACATATATCCGCGCCCTCCGCTTTCGCGAGCAATTCACGCCAGGGACCAACCTGAAGGCCTGGCTCTTCCGCATCCTCACCAACACCTTCATCAACGCCTACCGCAAGCGCTCCCGACAGCCTCAGACCGCCGAGCTTGACGATGTGGACGAGTTCTCGCTCTACCGGCGAATGTCACGGGAGACCCCCGGATCGAATTCGTCCGACCCCGAGCAGGAGTTTCTGGACGGGATCGTGTCGAGCGAGGTGAAAGAGGCGCTGGCGGCCCTACCCGAGAAATTCCGGACAACGGTGCTGCTCGACGTCGAGGGCTTCTCCTATAAGGAGATCGCCGAGATGGTCGGCGTTCCGATCGGCACGGTGATGTCGCGGCTTCACCGCGGCCGCAAGTTCTTGCAGCAGCGGCTCTATGACGTCGCCCGCGAGCGCGGGATCGCGGCGCTCCGGACCAGCGGGCGACCACCGGACTAGGGAGGGGCGGTATGGACTGCGACGATTGCCTCGAGAAGCTCTACGCGTTCCTCGACCAGGAGCTCGGGTCAAACGAACGTAAAAACGTCGCGAGTCACCTCGAGGGATGCACCGACTGTGGCGACAACCTCGTGTTCGAGGAGCGCTTTCTGAAGGTGATCCGCGACTGCGGGACCTCCGATGTCGCCCCTGAGGAGCTCCGACGACGCGTCGCGGAGCGGTTACGGAGTGACGTTCCCCCGACGACCGCATGAACTCTTTCCGGTCATGTCTGTTGACATGTGCGACGTGAGTGTGTCTATATAACCGTGCAATGCGTGGCCAGAAGGAGGTGATTCCCTAATGCCAGCAAAGAAGAAGGCGAAGAAGTCCTCGAAGAAGAAGCACTAAGGTTGCATTGAGCGACGACATGGGTCGTCGCTTTTTTGATTATCGCGTCTGGCACCTTTCGCGAACCCGCCGATCCGCGTAGGCCTCGCGGATCGGTTTCTTTTTGTCCGAGTACGCTCGATGGCATCGCACAGCAGCGCGCGCTTCCGGCCATCAACCAGATCGCCGTCGTCGCGGGGGTCCTCGGGGCGGCCACGGTCGCGTCCGTTCTCCGTCTCGCCGCCTCGCCGAGTGCATCGATCTTTGGTATCGCCGCGCCATTTTGTGGTATCGCTCTTGGGGCGGTACTGGCTGGAAAAGTGGCCAAAAATGGGGGGCTTTACCACGGGGCGCTCGTCGGGGTCGGCTACGTCCTCATCGAGGCCATCGGCCTCGCACCGGCGCCATTCGAGCCTTCGAGCGACGGCCTCGCCGAGGGGCTTTCGATTATCGCGGGCGACGCCCTGCTGCTAGCTCTCGCAGCCCTTGCTGGTTGGATCGCAGCGCCTAGGGCAAGGTCTTCGTCTTCTTCGGGTATGGGCAGAGATCGTTGATCGGACAGATCGGGCAGAGGGGAGTCGGCCGACAGATGCGGCGTCCATGGAGAACGAAGCACCACGTCGCCTTGATCCAGTCCTTCTTCGGGTAGATCGCCCGGAGGCTCGCCTCGATGTCCGGACCCGCGCGGTCGACTCGGAGCCGCTCGGCGACGCGCGCAACATGCCGGTCGACGGCGACCGCGGGGACCCCAAACGCCGCTCCAAGGACGATCGATGCCGTCTTGCGACCGACCCCGTGCAGGCGCGTGAGTCCGTCCATGTCGGACGGCACCTCTCCGCCGAACTCGTCGAGCAGCCCGCGAGCCATCGCGCGGAGCGATTTCGCCTTCTGGTTGTAGAAGCCCGTCGCCTTGATTTCCCGCTCGAGGACGCCGGTCGGTGCCGCCGCGTAGTCCGCCGGGCTGCGGTACTTGGTGAAGAGGACGCGGGTGACCTGGTTGATCCGTTCGTCCTGGGCCTGCGCGGCGAGGATCGTCGCGACGAGGAGCTCGAGCGGAGATGAAAAGAGGAGCGTGGGTCCCCAGTCGGGGTAGGCCTTCGCGAGCCGGGTCAGGATCTTCCGAGCCCGCGATCGAAGAGCGGGATCGGGCGGCACGGTCGCGCCTGGCTTCGGTCGTTTGGGCCGCGCGCGCATGGCTGAACCATACTCGCGGCCGATCGGGCGAGGTCGCAGCGCGTGGTGAGGCTAACCCCCCTGCAGATCAGCCCACGTGATGAGAACCCTGAAGGCGCGGCACCAGACGACGACGCTTCGGTAGTCAGAGGGATCGGTCGCCGCCGGCAGCTCGTAATTAAAGGAGCCGTTCGTCGCCTTCAACGGGCCGAGATAGAGGCTGGTGGCCTCGGTCCACTTTCCCCCAGCTTCACGGGACAGGTACACGTGGACGTCAGGCGCGTTCGTCACCATGACGTCCTCGAAACGCACGAAGCGCTGGGCCCCTACCTCGACGATCCGGACCGGACCTTTCCCGTTGTGGATCGAATCGACGTAACCGAGCTCGCCTGAGGCAAGGACGCGGGGTCCCGCCGGGGCGCCAGCGGTCGTGGCGGCGGTCGGCTGCGTGCCACCGGTCGGGGTCCCAACAATCGCAGTGGCCGGTGGCAACGCCTCGTTCCTGTAGGTGCGAACAAAGAGCGGCGAGCCAAGGTACCAACCAATGACGGAGAGCGCCGCGATGGTCAGGACCGCGCCGGCGAGCCACGCCGGGTGGGCGGAGAAGGAGCGCCCAATGGCCCTCACGGTCACATGGTGGCACGGCCCTTAATTGACGCCTGCTCGGCCGCCTCCTACGCTCGACCGTCAAACGCGGGTCGTTCGTTGCGTGTTGGGGTACGCGCAGCGGCCCGAGACGCAAATGGCAACGTGGGAGGAAAGAATGCAGCGACGTTGGTACACGGCCGGCGCGATCATCGCCGGACTCACGATGGTGGCTACCGCATGCGCGGGAGGCACCGGCGGCGGTGGTGGTGGCGCAACCCAGGGCGAGATCATCATCGCCAGCAATCAGCCGACATCTGGGGGAGACGCCTCGGATGGCTTGCCGGCCCAGAACGGGATCCAGTTCGCCGTCGAGTCCAAGGGCACGCTCAAGGGCTTCAAACTCACCTTCAAGGGCTGGGACGACACCGTAAACGGTACGCACGATCCGCAGAAGGGCGCGCAGAACATCCAGGAGATGATCGCTGACGCGAAGATCCTCGGGATGGTCGGGCCGAACAACTCGAACGTCGCCCGCGCCCAGATCCCGATCGCCAACCGCGCGAACTTCGTGATGATCAGCGCAGCGAACACCAACGAATGTCTTACCCAGACCTTCGACTATTGCGAGAAGGAGACCGGCACAACGCCGGCAAAGCTGCGGCCCGCCGGAGGGAACAACTACTTCCGAGTCGCGGCAGCTGATACCTATCAGGGACCGGCGATGGCGGACTACGCGTACGACACGCTCAAGTTCACGAAGATGGCGATCTGGTCGGACAACGAGACGTTCGGCAGGGGTGTCGCTGACAAGTTCAGCCAGGAGTTCATAAAGAAAGGTGGCACGGTGGTCCTCCGGCAGGACTTCGATTGGAAGACCACGAACGACTGGAAGCCGTTCCTGACCGACGCCAAGAACAAGGGCGCTCAGGGCGTCTACGCCGGCGCCACCAGTGGTACGAAGATCTGCATCCCTCGCGCGCAGATGAAGGGCGTCCTGGACGTCCCCTACATGGTGCCTGACGGTGGGGTTAACACGCAGTGCATCAAGGACGCGGCGGACAACTCCGCGAACATGTACGGCACGGTCGCTGCCGCCGACGCCAACCAGAACCCCGAGGCGAAGGCGACCATCGACGCATTCAAGGCCCGGTTCACCAAGAAAGAGGACATCGGCTCGTACACCTTCCCGGCTTTGGACTGCGCGAACATCCTCATCGATGCGATCGGCCGAGCGATCGATGCGAACGGCGGCAAGATGCCGAGCCGCGAGCAGGTCGTCAAGGCCGTGAGCGAGACAAAGAACTTCAAGGCAACGACGGGCACCTACACGTTCGACAAGAACGGCGATCCGACCAGCCCGACGATGGCGATCTTCCAGACAAAAGGCACAGACTGGGCCTTCGTCAAGCAGTTCGGAGTCGGCGGCTAGCAGACACGTGAGGTGAAGGGGGTGGCACAGCCACCCCTTCGCGTTGAGGGGGGATGTGGTCGGCTCGCTGAGGCAGGCGCGTACCGCGTTCGTGGCGGCGCCCATCGGACGCATCTTGAGCGCCCTCGTGCTCCTCGTAGTCGTTTACGTGATCTTCGTGCTGCTCACGAGGATCTTCGACCGCGGAGGCGGCTACTTCCTCCAGATCCTGACCTTCGGTGTGGCGAACGGAGCGATCTACGCGCTCGTCGCGCTCGGCTACACGATGGTCTACGGAATCATTGAGCTCATAAACTTCGCGCACGGCGACCTTTTCACCCTCGGCGGATTCATCTCGCTCTTCCTGCTCCCGATCGTCGGCGCCGACGAAAGCAAGGCCGGTACTGCCGCCATCATCCTCCCGCTGATCGTTGTCTTCCTCGCGACCATGGCGATCTGTGGCGCCCTCAACGTGACGATCGAACGAGTCGCCTATCGACCGTTGCGCCATGCGCCGAGGGTGGCGCCCCTCATCACCGCCATCGGAATGTCCTTCGTGCTGGAAGGGCTCATGTTCCTGTGGAAGGGTCCGTTCAACCTCCACTATCCCAACCTGCTGCCGGCGGCCAGCTTCACGATCGCGGAAGCGACGATCCACGTAAAAGACATCTTCGTGATCGTGATCGCGGTCGTTCTCATGATCCTCCTCTCGGTCTTCGTCAGCCGCTCGACGCTCGGAAAAGCCATGCGCGCGACGGCTCAGGACCAGGACGCCACCGAGCTGATGGGCATCGACATCAACCGCACCATCGCCGCGACTTTCTTCATCGGCGCCGTTCTTGCGGGCGCCGGGGGAACGATCTTCGGGCTCTACTACAACACCCTGGTGTTCGATCTCGGTTTCTCGGCCGGCCTCTTCGCATTCACCGCAGCCGTGTTCGGCGGGATCGGCAACATCCAAGGCGCTGCGCTCGGTGGACTGCTGATCGGGATAATCATCGCGTTCTCCGACGGGTACTTCGAGTCCGCTTGGACCCAGGTCGTCATCTTCGCGATCCTGATCCTTGTCCTTGTCTTCAGACCCACCGGGCTTCTCGGGATGCGGGTGCCTGAGAAGTGAGCAGGCTCATGGCGGCGGTCCGATCGACTTGGGAGCGCGACCCGCGGAAGAACCCGAACGAGCTGGTCTATGTCCTCCTCGCGATCGGGGCTCTCGTGTTCCCGATCGCTATACAGGTCGCCACTCGCGGGAGCGGCAACTTCCTGATCTCGCAGGCCGCGGACGCGGGCGTGTATGTGCTCCTTGCGATCGGACTCAACGTCGTCGTCGGCTTCGCCGGGTTGCTCGACCTGGGATACGCGGCGTTCTTCGCGATCGGCGCGTACACCTACGCGTTCGTCGCCTCGGATCACACGGAATTCACGCCGATACATCAGGCGATCCACCTTCCCTTCTGGATCGCGCTGCTCGTTGGGATGTTCGCCGCCGCGGGCGCCGGTGCGATCCTGGGCGCGCCGACCCTCCGCCTGCGTGGTGACTACCTCGCCATCGTGACCTTGGGTTTCGGCGAGATCGTCCCCCGCCTCTTCCGGAATCTCTCCGACTGGACGAGCGGCGTGAACGGGATCTCCGCCCTCGACACACCCACGCTTCCCGTCTGGCTGAACGGCCCCTGGTCCGGGGACACTTTGCAGCTCGTACAGAACTTCAAGATCATCGACCCGCTCGCCTATTACGTGATCATGGTCATCCTCGTCGCGATCTGCATCGTGCTCGTGAACAACCTGCGACGGTCTCGCCTCGGGCGGGCGTGGATGGCGGTCCGCGAAGACGAAGTCGCCGCCGCGGCGATGGGTGTGAACACCGTCGGCGTCAAGCTGCTGGCCTTCAGCATCGGCGCGGCGTTCAGCGGATTTGCCGGAACGTTCTACGGCGCCAAGCTGTCGCTCGTATCGCCCGAAAACTTTGGCTTCACCGTTTCCATCACGATCCTCATCATGGTGGTGCTCGGCGGGATGGGGAATATCCCCGGCGTCATCGTCGGATCCCTGCTCATCTACTACGTGATCTTCAACGTCTTGCCCGGGCTACCCAATATGGCAGCGGACTTCGCGAACAGCATCGGCGCTCCCGGGCTGAACAGCCCGAGCGGGGACTATCCAGGGCTCGCCGGGGAGGTGCAGCGACTGAAGTTCCTCATCTTCGGGCTCATCCTGGTGCTCACCATGCTCCTCCGGCCGCAAGGGCTCCTTCCGAGCCGGCAGCGCGCGGAGGAGCTCCAGAAGGGCGTGCACGAAGACACCACGATCGTCGACGAGACGGCGGAGACGACATGACCGTCGAGGCCACCCCCGATCCGATCCTGCGCATCGACCACGTGACAAAGCGCTTCGGCGGCCTTGTGGCGGTCGACGACGTGACCTTCGAAGTGAAACGCGGCGAGATCTTTGCGCTGATCGGACCGAACGGCGCGGGGAAGACGACACTCTTCAACGGCATCACCGGTATCTTCCCGCCGACGGCTGGCAAGGTCGTCTTCCAGGGCCGCGAGATCACCGGCGCAAAGCCGCACCAGGTCGCAGGGTTCGGTATCGCGCGCACCTTCCAGAACATCCGGCTCTTTGAGTACATGTCGTCGCTGGACAACGTGCGGCTCGGTCAACACTGCCGCATGCACGCCAAGCTCTGGGACTCGCTCTTCAAAACGCCCGCCGAACACCGCGAGGAGCAGCGCGTCACGGACCGCGCGATCGAGCTTCTGCAGTTCGTCGGCATCGAACGCTACACGCACACCTATGCGCGCAACCTGCCGTATGGCTCGCAGCGCCGGCTTGAGATCGCGCGGGCGCTGGCCACGAATCCCGCTCTTCTTCTCCTGGACGAGCCGGCTGCCGGCTTTACGCCCCAGGAGAAGGTCGAGCTCATGGGACTCGTGCACAAGATCGTGGATCAGGGGATAACCGTCTTCCTCATCGAGCACGACATGAGGGTCGTTATGGGTGTGTCCCGCCGCATCGTGGTCCTCGATCATGGCGAGAAGATCGCCGAGGGGACGCCCGAGCAAGTCCGCCGAGACCAGCGTGTCATCGAGGCCTATCTGGGGACGCAGCACTAGTGGGCCTTCTGGATGTCGCGGGCATCAACGTCTTCTACGGCCGCGTCCAGGCGCTTCGCAGCGTGTCTCTCACTATCGATACTGGCGAGATCGTCGCCCTGATCGGATCGAACGGCGCGGGGAAGACAACCACGCTGCGGACGATCTCGGGGCTCAACCACGCCACGACCGGACGCGTCGTCTTCGATGGACGCGAGATCACGGCGGTGCCGGCGCACGACGTGGTACGCGCCGGCATCGGCCACGCACCCGAGGGCCGACGCCTCTTCCCTCGCATGATCGTCCTCGAGAACCTGATGATGGGGACGTACACACGGAAGGACCGCGCTGGTATTCCAGCGGACGTCGCGCGGGTGTACGAACTTTTCCCGCGTCTCAAAGAGCGCACGAAGCAGCTCGCCGGGACGCTGTCCGGCGGCGAGCAGCAGATGCTGGCGATCGGCCGCGCGCTCATGGCGCGTCCGAAGCTCCTGATGCTCGACGAGCCCTCGCTCGGACTCGCCCCCATCCTCTGCGAGACGATCTTTCGCGTGTTGACCGAGATCAACGCGCAGGGAACCACGATCCTTCTCGTTGAGCAGAACGCGACCAAAGCGCTCGAGATCGCGCATCGCGCGTACGTTCTCGAGACGGGCTCGATCGTCAAGGCCGGCACGGGCAAGGAGCTGCTCTCTTCGCCGGACGTTCAGCGCGCCTACCTCGGGATGTGACGCTCCGCGCTCTCTAGACTTCGCGAGTGACCCGCACCGTTCCGCACATCCAGGTCCCGGCCGACGTCGAACGAGTGGTCGCGCGCCTCGTCGCGGCGGGGCACGAGGCCTACGTCGTCGGCGGATGCGTTCGTGACGCGCTCCGCGGGGTCGACCCGCACGACTGGGACATCGCGACGAGCGCGACGCCGGACGAGATCCAGAAGGTATTTCGGCATTCGCTCTACCTCAACCGCTTCGGGACCGTAGTCGTCCGCCAAGGCGATCACGAGATCGAGGTGACGACCTACCGGGTCGAGGCCGACTACGCGGATCACCGCCATCCGGCCTCGGTCGCATTCACGGACTCGCTCCACGAGGACCTCTCGCGCCGAGATTTCAGCATGAACGCGATGGCCTGGCGCCCCGGGATAGACGGAAAGCCGGGCGAGCTGGTGGATCCGTTTGGCGGACAGCGCGACCTCGACTCGCGGATCGTCCGTGCCGTCGGCGAGCCGCGCGAACGCTTCGCCGAGGACGCGCTCCGGATGCTGCGCGCGGTGCGATTCGCGACCCTCCTCGGCTTCACCGTCGATCCGCGGACCGCAGACGCGATCCGCGAGTCGGCGCCGCTCGCCGACACGCTTTCCGGCGAGCGGATACAGCAGGAGATGGTCAAGATACTTTCTGCTCCGAAACCGTCCGTCGCCTTCCGGATGCTGAGCGACCTCGGGCTCCTCGCCGTCTTCTTTAAGGAGCTCGAGATCGCCAAGACCATCCCGCAGGACAAAGCCGTCGCGCAGGACGTCTTCGAGCACTCGATCGTTACGGCCGACGCGACGCCGCCCGACGATCTCGTCCTCCGGCTTGCCGGGTTGCTGCACGACATCGGCAAGCCGGCGACCTTCGCCGACGGCCACTTCCATCAGCACGAGTTCGTCGGCGAGGCGATGGCCCGGGACATCCTGCGCCGCTGGCGTTTCGACAAGGAGACCGTGACCCGGGTCACACACCTCGTCCGCAATCACATGTTCTGGTACCAGAGCGAGTGGACGCCTTCAGCGGTCCGCCGATTCGTTCGCAAAGTCGGGCTCGAGGACATTCCCGCGCTGTTCGCGCTCCGCAAGGCCGACAACATCGGGAGCGGCGCACGATCGCCGCGCATGTACGCCCTTGAGGCCCTCTGGGAGCGCGTGCAGGAGGAGATCCGCGCGGCCTCGGCGTTCTCGCTGAAAGATCTTTTGATCGACGGCAATGACGTCATGGCAGAGCTTGGCATTCCGCCGGGTCCTCGCGTGGGACAGATTCTCAACGAGCTCTTCGAACGAGTAACCGACGACCCGAATCTCAACACACGCGAGCATCTATTGAAGCTCGCGCGGGAGATCGCTGGCTAGAGCTCGTGGCCGACGTTGCTACGACTCGGACGAGGGGCTGACGCGGAGTGGGGGCCGGCGACCCTGCGTAGTCGCCGCAGGGACCCACGAAGGCGGCAGCTCCTCGGCCGAGTCGTGTGAGGTCGGGTGTTAGCTCGAGCCGCGGGGCGTGCTGCCGACGGAGGACACCGGCCGGGTCGAGCCATTGCCGGCCTTGGCTATGGGTTCGCTGGTGCGCACTTTTTCGACGCTCTGGCCGAGCCGGCGCCGCGCCTCGTCCCCGGTGAACGGAGCGAACAGCAGCGCGATGGCCGCGCCCACGATCGCGCCGAGCAAGAGCCCCAGCGCGAGAGTCCCGAAGATGGCGCCCTCGGAGTGGCCACCCACAGCGCGGCGCACTTCGCTCTTTCCTTCGCCAAACAAATCATTTGCGCGCTTGGTCCCTTCGCCAAGCAGGTCATTCGCACGCTTGGTCGCCTGACCTCTGAGGTCGTCAACGACGTCCTGCAGGTCCTTCACGCTGACCATGACAGCCTCCTTCTCGCGCTAGAAGCGCGAACTATGCCTGTGCAGGGCTGGTGCCACCGTCGCCTGTCGGTCCGCCTGGCGGCCGAGTGAGCGCGGCTTCGATGAAGGGATCAATGTCGCCCCCAAGTACCCGGGTTGGGTCCCCGATCTCGACGCCTGTCCGGTGATCCTTCACGAGCGTGTACGGGTGGAGGATGTAGGAGCGGATCTGGCTTCCCCAGTCCGCAGACCGGAGCTCGCCGCGTTCCTTCGCCTGGGCCTCTTCCTGCTCCCGGACCTGTCGTTCGAGCAGCCGCGCGCGAAGGATCTTCATCGCCGTCTCCTTGTTCTGTAGCTGGGAGCGCTCGTTCTGGCAGGCGACGACGATGCCGCTCGGCAGGTGCGTGATGCGGACGGCTGTCTCCGTCTTGTTGACGTTCTGCCCGCCCGCTCCGGTCGCCCGATACGTGTCGATCCGGAGATCCTCGGGACGCACCTCGACTTCGGCCTCGCTTTCGACTTCGGGTGTTGGATCGACCAAAGCGAACGACGTCTGGCGCCGCTTCTGGAAGTCGAATGGCGAGATGCGCACGAGCCGGTGCGTCCCGCGCTCCGTCTTGAGATAACCGTATGCGTAGCGTCCTTCGACGGTCAGGGTCGCGCTTCGGAAACCCGCCTCGTCGCCGGGCGTCGATTCCAGAAGCTCCGCCTTGAACCCGCGCCGCTCGGCCCAGCGCAAGTACATCCGCACGAGCATCTCGGCCCAATCCGCAGCGTCCGTGCCCCCGACACCGGCGGAGATCGCGAGGACGGCGCTGCGCTCGTCGTACGGACCGGAGAGCTGCGCCTCGAGGCTCGCGCGCGCGACTTCCTCGGTGAGCTCCCCGGTGTCGTGGGCGATGTCTTCTTCCATCTTGGGATCGCCGTCGGCGATAGACGCGAGCTCGCTGAGATCTTTCGCGCGCGCGCGGAAACGTTCCCACCGCTCCAAACGATCACGCAGGCTGCCAAGGCGTTTCAGGATCTTCTGCGCGCGCTGCCGGTCTTGCCAGAGATCCGGCTGGGCAGACTGGGTCTCTAGTTCGGCGACCTCACGCGAGAGAGCAGGCAGGTCAAAGGAACACCGCCATACGCTCAATGCGCTCACGCAGCGAGGCCAGGGCCGCCTGGTCGATCGTCAAGAACGTGCTATCGCTTGCGCGGACGCTCGAACGTGGTGGTGACCGGCTGGACCACAGGTGCGAGTTTGCCCGCCGCGAACGAGACAAAGGTCACGCACGGGCAATAGGTGTTGCGCGGACAGCGCGGACAATCGCCATCACAGTCGAGGGTCGCTCCGTAGGAGCACTTGAGGCAGTTGTCTTCGCAGACGATCCATTCCTTCATGGCGCGGATGTCCTCTCTAGGCGTGCCGGGTAAGGACCCAATATCCAAGACCCGCCCACGCTCTCCCCACTGCGATCGTGTGTCGGTTTCCGAAGAATCTTATCCGCGCGGATGGGGCTTGAGAAGAGGGCAAAACGCCAAAATCGGGGCCGAAAATCTGTTCTTTTTCAACTGTCGCGCGGCCGCCGCAGATAGGTGAGAGCGCCCTTGAATGGGCGCGGATGCACACCAAAAACGGGCTCAAGCGCGTTCTGGCGGGGCGTGTTGTCGACGGCGAGAAGGTCCAACTGGGGGATCGTGACCGGCGGATCGGGCATGACGAGGCCCATGAGAAAGGCGGGCGGCTTCATAAGCGGCACGGGCACGTGGAGGGTCGGCCGGTGCTTTCCGGTCCCGCGCATCGTTTCGGCCAGCAGCTCGTCGTAGGTGACCGGCTCGGCGCCCCCGATCTGGTGAACTCCCGAGATATCACGGCGTGTGACCGCCGCAACGAGGGCCTGCGCGATGTCGTCGACGTGGACCGGCTGAAATCGCGCCTTGCCATCACCCGGTACCGGCACCACCGGGAAAATCAGGCTGAACGCGAGGCGCGGAAAGAAATCGTCGCCCTCGCCAAAGAGGAGCGACGGCTGAAGCACGACGTGCGCGATGCCCGAGCCGATAACGAGGGCCTCTCCCTCGCCCTTGCTTCTCAGATACGGGTACGGCGAAGCCGCGTCCGCGCCGAGCGCCCCCATGTGCACGATCCGCCCGACGCCGGCGCGCCGCGACTCGGCGACGACATGGGCGACACCTGCAACGTTGACGTCGGCGAATCTTTGCTTGCGCTCGGTGGGGACCGCGACCGTGTGGACGACCACGTCGATCCCGTCGAACGCGCCGCGCAGCGACTCCGGCTTGCGCACGTCGGCGCGGCGAACGTCCAGCTCTCGCCCGCCGGAGGCGGGAAGCTCCTTTTCGGCTCCGGCGCGTTCGCTGATCAGCGCCCGGACATCGTGCCCGCCACGAAGCAGCAGGGCGATCAGGTGCCGCCCCACGAACCCGTTCGCGCCGGTTACGGCAACGCGCATCGGCTCACCGCCTCGTACTACGTTGCTGTAGTAGTAACACGCTGGCGGCCTGAGTCAAGACGCCCGCGGGCGGTCAGGATCGGCAGCATGATCGCGCCCGCCACCGCATAGATAAGGCCCAAAAGCTGCGCTTCCTGAAGTCCGTCGATGAAGAGCGGGTCCAGACGAAGGAACGACGTCAGAAAGCGAAAGCCGCCGAAGAGCAGGAGGTACGCGCAGTACACGCGGCTTTCGGGCGGCCGGCCACGGACTCGCCGCCAGTAGCTGACCAGCACGATGAAGATCACAACCATGATCAGACCGTCGTACGCCGCGACGGGGTGCACGTAATCCGGCTGGCCGAGCGTCGCCGGATGCGTGTAGCGCACACACCACGGAAGCCCCGAGCAGGCGATGGCGTGGTGCTCGCCATTGATGATGTCGCCGATGCGGCCGAGCGCCTCGCCGAGGGAGATGCCGATCACCGAGATATCGAACATGAAACCCAGGGGCAGGCGCAGGACGCGGGCCGCGATGAACCCTGCGATGGTCGACCCGATCGGTGCACCCATCGTTCCGATCCCGCCGCTCCAGAACGCGAGCGTCTCCAGCGGGCGGGTCTCGTAGATCTCCCAGTTGTCGACGACGTGGGCCGCACGCGCACCGAGGAGGCCGCCCAGCACGACGGCGATCGCAAAGGGATATATCCGATCGTCCTTGACCAGGTACCGCGCGCAGCGGAACGACACGATGCTCCCGAAGATCATCCCGACCAGCGAGAAGATCGAATGCCAGGCGAAGCTGAACGATCCGACGTGAAGGTTCGGATCGAAGGGAAGGTCGATCAGACCGCGAAAGTACGCGTCTGCGCGCGGGCACGCGTGGTGAGGCGCACGATCATGGGCACCGCTGCGGCAAAGACGAGGAGCCCGATGACTTGATCTTGCCGCAGGCCGAACGCGTACTTCGGGTCGTCGATCCGCATGAAGCCGAGGAAGAACCGCCCGATCGAGTACTGAACCGCCCAGATCCAGAAGATGAGGCCGTCGGCCCAGCGGCCTACGTAGCGACGGAGCCAGAGTGTCAGCGCGACGCCGAGGAGATTCCAGATCATGTCATACGCGACGACAAGGTGCACCGGCCCAGGCTGACCGAGCGTGTCCGGATGCGTGAACCCTCCGCAGAGACCCGCGGGGGGCGTGCAAGCCGTGGCGTGATGCTCGCCGTTGATGATGTCGCCGATCCGCCCGATGGCGAAGCCAAGGGCGATCCCGGATGCGGCGGCGTCGGCCCCGTAGCCGATTGGCACGCCGCGCCGGATAGCCGCGAGAACTCCGCCGAGAACGCCGCCGATAGCGGCGCCCCAGATCGCGATGCCGCCAGTCCAGATAAAGAAGATCTGCAGGGGATTCGCGAGGTAGTACTGGAGCTGGTCGATCACGTGGACGAGCCTCGCGCCGATGATCCCGCCGATGACACCCCACGTGGCGACCGCCCAGCCGTCCTCCTCACTAATCTTGCCCCGAAGTAGTCGGAGCGGAAGCCAAACCCCGAAGAAGATGCCGACAGCCGTGAAGATCCCGTGCCACGCGAGCGTGATCGGACCGAGATGAACGTTGGGGTCGAAAGGGATCTGAATCACGAGTTTCGCTTCGATGCGCCGCGGGTCCTGTCCCGGGGTTGGGGTCGCGCGCTCGCCTGCCCGTCCGCTTCGCCGGACTGACCTCCGAAACGTGGCGACGCGGCGGGCCTACGGCTCGCGCGCAACCCGCTCCCCCGTGCCACCCGCGGCGCGTCGGACCATCCCTCTTCGATCACTTCCCGTGGCACTTCTTGAATTTCTTTCCGGAGCCGCACCAGCATGGTTCATTGCGGCCGGGGAGCTTGCTCGGCGGAGACCCGGAAGCAGGTCGTCCGTTTCCACTTGTTCGGGTTGTCTTGGATGTGCCGCCAGCGCCGGTCTGGGTCGTCTGCGTCTTCTCTTCCTGCTCCGCTTGTTCCGCGGTACGCACGGTCACCCGAAGGATCATCTGGGCGACGCCGCTTGCGATCCGCGCCTCCATCTCTTCGAAGAACCCGTGGGCCTCGCGCTTGTAGGCGACGAGCGGGTCCTGCTGGCCGTAGCCGCGGAGATAGATCCCCTCGCGTAGCTCCTCCATTGCGGTGAGGTGCTCGATCCAGTGCGTATCGATCGTCCGCAGCAGGACCCATCGCTCGACGGCGCGCGACAGCTCCTCACCGAGCTCTTTCTCGCGGGCTTCGTAGGTCTCCTCGACGATGTCAGCGACTCGATCGCGCAGCTCGTTCTGGTTCCGGAGCTCGCCAAAGTCCGTGGCCGCTAGGTTGGGACGATTGAGCATCGGCCCGAGCGCCGACGCGAGCTTTTCGCGGTCCCAGTCCTCGGGATCTGGCGTCGGCGCGGCCGTGTCGACAAGCCCGTCAGCCTCCTGGCGGAGGAACTCGAGAACGGTCTCACGGACATCGCCCTTTTCGAGGATGAGCCGGCGCTGCCCATAGATAACGTTGCGCTGATTGTTGAGTACATCGTCGAACTCGAGGGCGCGCTTGCGGATGTCGAAGTTGCGCCCTTCGACCTTGATCTGCGCCTGGGTGATGGCGCCTGTGACCATGCCGGACTCGATGGGCGTGGAGTCGTCGAAGCCGAGACGCGCCATGAGCCCCGCGACGCGCTCAGAGGCGAAGATGCGGATGAGGTCGTCTTCGAGCGAGCTGAAGAAGCGTGAGCTCCCTGGGTCCCCCTGGCGCCCGGACCGCCCCCGCAGCTGGTTATCGATACGCCGCGCTTCGTGGCGCTCAGTGCCGACAACGTGCAGTCCCCCGAGGTCAGTAATCCCCGCTCCCAGCAGAATGTCGACGCCGCGGCCAGCCATGTTCGTCGACAGCGTCACGGCGCCACGCTGTCCGGCATCCGCGATGATCAGCGCCTCGCGCTCGTGGTTCTTCGCGTTGAGGACCTCGTGCTTGATCCCGTTCCGTCGCAGCTGGTCCGATAGACGCTCGCTCTTCTCGACGCTCGTCGTTCCGATGAGCACCGGCTGCCCCGCGGTGTTGCGCTCCTTGACCTCGGCAACGACCGCGTCCCACTTACCCTGCTCGGTCTTGTAGACCAGGTCCGCGTTGTCCTTACGAACCATTGGCTTGTTCGTCGGGATCTGCGTGACGTCGAGCTTGTAGACCTTGAAGAGCTCCTCGGCCTCGGTGACCGCGGTCCCGGTCATGCCGGCGAGCTTCTTGTACATGCGGAAGTAGTTCTGGATCGTGATCGTCGCGAAGGTCCGCGTTTCGCGCTGGATTTTGAGGTTTTCCTTCGCCTCGACCGCCTGATGAAGGCCGTCGCTCCACCGCCGGCCGGGCATGAGCCGTCCGGTGAACTCGTCGACGATGATCACTTCACCGTCCTTGACGACGTATTCCTTGTCCTTGTGATAGAGCGCCCTCGCCTTAACCGCGTTGTCGAGGTAGTGCACGGCGGTGACGTCGCCCTCGTACATGTTCTTCACGTGGAGGAGCTTCTCCGCGCGAGCGATCCCTTCCTCGGTGAGCACAACCGAGTGGTATTTCTCCTCGAGGACGTAGTCTGTCTCCGGCTGCAGCTGGGCCGCGACGCGCGCGAACGTGTAGTAGGTCTCCGACGCATCCTCCGCCGGCGAGCTGATGATGAGCGGCGTGCGCGCCTCATCGATGAGGATCGAGTCGGCCTCGTCGACGATCCCGTAGTGCAGGCCCCGTCGCTGGACTTGGTCGTTTAGATCCATCGCCATGTTGTCGCGGAGGTAGTCGAAGCCGAATTCGCTGTTCTGCCCGTACGTGATGTCGGCCTCGTAGGCCTCGCGGCGGCTGACGTCGCGCCAGTGACGATGCCGCGGGTCGACCGCGTCCAGCTCGACGGCGGGGTCGTAGATCGCGCTCTTATCGTGGGCGATATACGAGACCGTGGCGCCGAGTGCCTGATAAATGGGAGCCATCCATCCCGCGCCGGTCTTGGCCAGGTAGTCGTTGGTCGTGATGAGGTGGGCGCCCTTTCCCTCGAGCGCGTTCGCGTAGAGCGCGAGTGAGGCGACGAGGGTCTTGCCCTCGCCGGTCCTCATCTCGGCGATGTGTCCCTTGTGAAGGGCCAGACCGCCCATCAGCTGGACGTCGAAATGGCGTTGCTTGAGCGTGCGCTTCGCGGCCTCGCGGACCGACCCGAAGACCTGGGGAAGGATGTCGTCCAGCGTCTCGCCCTTCGCGAGCCGGTCCCGGAAGCGCACCGTGCTTTGGGCGAGGTCCGCGTCCGTCAGCTGTTGGACCTCGGGCTCGAGCTGGTTGACGCGCGCGGCGATCTTGCGGAGCTTGCGAAGCTCGCCTTCGTTGGAGTCGAACAACCCGCCGATGAAGCTCACGGGACTGCGAGTTGCGATCGCTACGTGACCTGCAGCGGCAGCTGCAACCCCGGCGGGTTGAAGAGCGCGCCAACGGACTCGCCCTCGTGGATGCGCCGGATGGCTTCGGCGAAGAGGGGCGCGACCGTGAGGACCTCGATCTTGCCTGTGGTCGCGGCCGACGGCCGAAGGGGCACGGTGTCCGTGGTAATGAGCTTTTCGATCCCGCTGCCCACGAGCTTCTCAGCGGCGTTGCCCGAGAGGACGGAGTGGGTGCAGCCCACGTAGATCTCGTTCACACCCCGTTCCTGCAAGATGCGCACGGTGTTGAAGATCGTCGCGCCGGTGTCGATCTCGTCGTCGATGATGATCGCGCGCTGCTTGTCGATGTCTCCGATGACGGCGACGACCTCGCTTCTGCCGCTGTTGTCCCGATGGGTCTTCTGCATGAACACAAGCGGTATCTGCAGCGACTCTGCGATGCGGCGCGCGGCGTTGGCGTAACCGAGGTCCGGGACGACGAGGGCGACGCCGTTCGGATCCTTCTCAACGATCGAACGGAACGCCTCGACGAGGAGGTTCCGCGCGGACAGCTCGTCCCCCGGGATCGAGAAGAATCCTTGGATCTGCATCTGGTGCATGTCCATCGTCAGGAACCGGTCGGCGCCAGCGACGCCGATGAGGTCCGCGAGGAGGCGCGCCGTGATCGGCACGCGGGGCTGGTCCTTCTTGTCGCTCCGGCCGTAGGCGTAGTACGGCATGACGGCCGTGATGCGGCCGGCGGAGGCGCGCTTGAAGGCGTCGAGCATGATCAGAAGCTCCATGATCGCGTCGCTGACCGACGGTCCCACGAGCGATTGCACGATGTACACGTCGTGCTCGCGCGCGTTCTCGTTGATCTTGACGAAGATGTTGTCGTTAGCGAATTTCGTGACGTCGGCATCGCCGAGCGGGACCTCCAGGTGAGCGGCGATGTCTCTCGCGAACTTGGGGTGGGCGTTTCCGGTGTAGACGGACAGTCCTCGGAACACGGCTCCCCTCCTGCCGCGGATCGCAGGTCGTCCTGCATCAAAAGTATACGGGCGCTAGCCTCCGAATCGTGACCATCACGATGGGCCACAGGCTGCGCTGGACCCTGGTCTGGGTGCTCGTTGTCGCGTGGTTCGTCGCACAGGCGGCCAACCTCGGCGGCAATGCCGCGCACCTGGTTCTTCTCGTCGCCATCGGCCTCCTCGTCTACGAGCTGCTCGCGGAGGACGCCCCGACGACGTGACGCGGGCTAACTTCGGGCGAGGCGGCTCCCGGCCATGAATCGCCCGCGGTCAAGGGCGGCGGCAGCGATCATCGCGTCGGTCTTGTCCAGCGGTTTGATCTCGAAGTGCGTGTCGGTTCCAACGGAGAAGAGCGCTCCTGCTTGCGCCGCGCGCACGAGGAATTCGCGGTGCGGCACGCCGTAGCTCTCGTTGATCTCGATCGCGATCCCGCCCTTCACGCAGAGATCGATCAGCCGCTCCTGCCACTCCTCGGGATATACGCACTCGGGATCGCCAAGTGCCTGAAGCGCCGAGAACGTGGGGTGGCCGAGGATGTCGATGCGATCGCGGTCGATCCCCTCCGCGACGACCTCCAGCGTGCGCTCCAGGATCCTCTTCTGCAGCGTGGGATCGCTGAAGCGCTCCCGCTCTTTCCAGTTCTTGATCCTGCCCTTGACGAACGCGCCGGCGTCGTCGTAGTTGACCCGCTTGCCATCAAGCTCGATCTGATGAATCGCTCCGATCATGTAGTGCAGCGACTCGCGCGTACCTGCGCTGAGGGGCGGCGCCACCCCGAGGTCGTACTCGAGACCGACGCGAAGTCCGAGCCGTGAGGCCTCGTCGATGTAGCGCTTGACGGCATCTTCGTTCGGAAGCTTGTCGCGCCACGGATAGTGGTCAGAGACGCCATGCGGGCGTAGCGCCACGCTCCTCGCGCGGTCCGCGAGCGAGACCGTTCCATCGGAACGGTCGCTGTGGACGTGGTGATCGAAGAGCGCGCTCAAATCTCGGGATGCCCAGCCCAGGCGGCTTCGACCATGGTCCAGAGCACGCCCGAGACGAGCGTGTGCCCTCCGAGGAGAAGCGGGAACGGCGCCTCGCGGGCTGCCTCGGTGAACTCGCGGAGAGGCTTCGACTGGATCCGGTCGGCCATGAAGAGGTACGACGCGAAGCGCTCAGCCGCGCCGGGACGCCATCCCAGGTGCGCGAAGAGTACGAGTGTGTCGAAGAGCATGCCGTCGCAGAGCTCCTGCATGCGCGCGAAAAACTCGCGCGGACCGATCTTCTCGTAGAGGAAGCCGAGCGCGCTGCGCGCTTCGCCGGACGCGTCACGTCCCGCGGCCTGCATGCCGCGTTCTTCCGCCAGCATGCGCACGCGGCACGCGGTCTGCGTCTCGATGAAGGTCCACACCGGTGCCCCGACGCGCCCTGCGACGAGGAGCTCCTTGTCGGGGGTCGTCACAAGACGCATGAGCGCTTCGATGCGGTCGCCGAGGATCTCCTGCCACGCCGGTAGCGAGCGGAGCTCAGGCGGGCACTTGGGATGACGTGCAAGTAGAGCGGCGTCGGTCGGCGTGTCGACATCGAGGAGGGTCGCGGCTGACTTCGCGAGCTGCCGCGAGGAAAGTCCGGCCTGCTGATGCAGTCGGCGCGGCAGTGGGTTGTCCGTCGCGGGCAGGTCGATGGCGTCGAGCGCCGATGCCGGCGTGAACGCGACGAGGTCGGCGGAGTACGAGTTGTTGGAGAGGACGACGGCCTCGCTTGACTCGAGGTCCTCTCGCAGCGTGCGGAGCTCGCTCGTCTGGAGCAGCGCGCCCGCGCCGGCGCCGATGGTGCAGACGCGGTCGAGCTTTTTCTCGTGCACGATCCGCGAGAGCTCCTGGCCGAAGTGGAACGGCTCGGTGCGCGCGGGAAGGATCGCCGCGCCCTTGCCGCGAAAGACCGCCGCCGCTTCCTGGTCGTTGGTCACCGCGTACAGACGCGAGAAACCCGCATCGGCGGCGCGCCCGAGCACGACGGCACCGATGGCGAGCTTGACCGTGTCCAGCTGTCGCTCGATATCGCTCGAGCCACCGCGGCCGAAGAAGATCAGAAACGCGCTCACACCTTCGACGCTAGCTCACTCCCGCGCTCAGCACGCAGCTCGAGCCGTGCGAGCAGTAGCAGCACGAGCGCGCTCAGGACGGCCCCGGCGATGACGCGCTCGTCCGCGGAAGGCACCAAACGAATGACCGCGAGCCACTGCGGATCGCTCCAGTTGAAGAGCTTGGACGGGTCGTCGTTGACGTTCACCGGGAACGTGTCCCAGTTCTTGTCGTAGAGGAAGGCAGCGGCCTGGAAGAGCACGAACGACCACGCCGCCATCAGCACGAAGATGCCGCGCGCGAGGCGCGACCGCAACATGCCCACCGACGTGCCCCACGCCATCGCGGCGAACAGGACGGGCGCGAAGTCGTCCAGGAACCGCGAGCCAAACACGCGGCCACCCCACCATTCGGAGTACGTCGCATACAGCAGAAGTGCGCCTACCCAGACCAGGGACATCGCACGAAGCCGTCCCGCGACCTCACCGGGCCATCGCCACGCGCGGAGAAGGGCAAGGAACGCGAAGATCAGGTAGGGCGTGTAGATGAAAAGGCCGCGAGAAGGAGAGAGAAGGAGGCCGTAGAGGCCTGTCTGGATCGGCGTGGCGAACGACTTGATCCCGTAGCCCTGCTCGAGCGGCGAGCCGAACGCCAGATCGTTGTACGCGAGGAGCGGCGCGACACCGATGGCCGCGCCCACAAGCATCGCAAGTATTCGCGTCGGGCGGAACCCGTGAAGGCCGACGGCCGCGAGCGCCGTCGTCTGGCGCACGACCGCGCCCAGCCCGAGCACCAGGCCGGCCGCGAAATCACGGGACAGGGGGACGGCTTCTTCCCGTAGGACGAGCCAGAGAGCCGACGACACGGCGAGGTGCACACCAGAGTGCTGCCAGAGCGCTTGGCTCGCGACGGTCCGGACGCTCGTCGCGAGGAAGTAGAGGAGCACGAGCGCGAGCGACCAGCGTGGAGTCGCGAAACGACGGAGCACGGACCACAACACGAGCGTGGCGAGGATCTCGACGAGCGCGGCGACGACGTGCCCGCCGTGCACGAGAAGTCCTAGGTCGAGCGGGTCCCAACCGTTAAACACGAACGGGGCAAAGAAAGGCAGGGCGAGGAGGCCCATTCCGGGCGGGAACACGGAGCAGACGTGATCGTTCGGGCCCGGCGCAGGGGGGCCACCGAGACTTCGCTTCGCCGTCGGCGGCGCCGTCGCCGTGGAGACGCCACACGCGCGGAAGAAATACGCCTCCCGGTCGAGCTTGACCGTCGTCGCGGCGACCGGCGCGGTGAACTCATCGTAGTCGACGTCGTGCTCTTTGATCACCGTCCACGCGAAGAGGGCGTTCGGAAGTACGTCGGGGGACCAGAGCCCCGGCGCCTCCCCACCCGGTGGCAACTCACCGGCTCGGATGTCGTTCAGGTTTGCGAACGCGAGAACGAACAGCAGCAGACCCCGCACGAGCCAACGAGAGCGCGTCATTCCTCGACCGCCACGACATACGCGTGCACGCTGCGGGCGCCCGCGGCCCGCGCCGCTGCGGCGGCGTCGTGGAGAGTGGCGCCGGTCGTCGCCACATCGTCTACGAGCGCGACACATAGGCCCCGGAGCGAGCCGGCCTCCGAGACGAACGCACCGTGGATGTTCGCGGCACGCGCCGCCCGATCGAGCTCCACCTGCGGCCGGCCGGCGCGGATGCGATGCAGCGCCGGGCGGAGCGGCAGGGCAGCGTGAGCCGCGACGGCGTGGGCGAGGAG
>JALYSZ010000024.1 GCA_030854525.1 Chloroflexota bacterium
CGACGTCGTCCCGATCCCCTACGAGAAGGTGATCCCCTTCGGTGGCGCCCTGCACTGCACGACCCTGGACGTCTACCGCGAGAGCGAGTGCGTGGACTACTTCCCGAAGCAGATCAAGGGCTTCTAGGACAGAGGGCAACGGGATAAAGGCCAACCTGGCCGGTGAGAGGGACTCCCCAGCTCACCGGCCAGACGTCTGTCAGAACGGAGGTTTTGATGACGTCGACCGCGAGGGTTGCGGTGGTCACGGGGGCGGCGCAGGGTATCGGCCGCCGTGTGGCCGAGGTGTTCGCAGAAGAGGGCTACGCGCTCGCGCTGATCGACCTGCGCGAGCTCGCCGGTACGCTCGCAGCCGCGCGCCGGCTGGGTGTCGAGGCGCTCGGCGTCACCGGTGACGTCTCGGTGGAGGCGGACGTGGCGGCATTCGTCCAGCAGATGCGCGAGCGTTTCGGCCGCGTCGACGTCCTGGTCAACAATGCCGGGATCTCGCTCATCACGCCCGCGGAGGAGACGCCACCCGAGCAGTGGCGGCGGGTGCTCGAGGTGAACCTCACCGGCCCGTTCCTGCTCTGCCAGGCGTTCGGCCGGATGATGCTGGAGGCAGGCGCCGGCTCGATCGTCAACATCGCGTCGATCGCCGGAATCCGTGGCATCGCCGACCGTGCCGCCTACAACGCCGGCAAGCACGGCCTGGTCGGGTTGACACGCACTCTCGCGGCCGAGTGGGGTGGGCGGGGCGTGCGTGTGAATGCCGTCTGCCCCGGCTGGGTGAAGACGGAGATGGACGTCGCCGACCAGGAAGCAGGCGGCTACGTCGACGCCGACATCGTCGGTCAGGTGCCGATGGGACGGTTCGCCGCGCCGGGCGATGTCGCCGCCGCTGTCGCGTTCCTGGCCGACCCCGCCCGCAGCGGCTTCGTCAACGGGGCCGCGCTGCCCGTCGACGGCGGCTGGGCGGCCGACGCGAGCTGGACGGCGCTGAGGTTGCGCAAACGGTAACGACGGCGAAACGAGAGGAAATGTGAGAGAGTGAAGCGGAACCCAATCTTGGAGGTGTCGAAGCAGACGCCTTGCCATGCAAGCCCGCTAGCAGAGCGGCTTTCGGCGGTTTCGGTAGAAAAATTCGTATCAGGCTTCCTTTTGGGAAGCGCGCCGATGCTCGGCACACGACTTAGGGGGACTCACGCATGGCCTTCAACCTAAAAAACAGGCACTTCCTGAAGGAGCTGGACTTCACTCCGCAGGAGCTCAAGTTCTTGCTCGACCTCTCGCGCGATCTGAAGAAGGCGAAGTACGCCGGGATCGAGAAGCAGCGCCTCAAGGGCAAGAACATCGCCCTGATCTTCGAGAAGGACTCGACTCGGACGCGGTGTGCGTTCGAGACCGCGGCCTACGACCAGGGCGCGCACGTCACCTACCTCGGACCCACGGGCTCACAGATGGGGAAGAAGGAGACGATCCAGGACACCGCCCGCGTGCTCGGCCGGATGTACGACGGGATCGAGTACCGCGGCTACGGCCAGGAGATCGTCGAGGAGCTGGCCAAGTACGCCGGCGTGCCGGTCTGGAACGGCCTGACCAACGAGCACCACCCGACGCAACTGCTGGCCGACTTCCTGACCTTCATGGAGCACAGCGACAAGCCGCTGAGCCAGTTGAAGTTCGCGTATCTCGGCGACGCGCGCTTCAACATGGGCAACTCGTACCTGGTCGGCTCCGCGAAGCTGGGGCTCGACTTCCGCGTCGTCGCGCCGAAGAGCCTCCACCCGAATGCCGACCTGGTCAAGGAGGCGAAGGAGATCGCGAAGACGACAGGCGCCAAGATCACTCTCACCGCCAACGTGGACGAGGGCGTCAAGGGCTGCGACTTCATCGCGACCGACGTGTGGGTCTCGATGGGCGAGGCCTCGGAGGTGTGGGAGGAGCGGATCAAGCTCCTCAAGCCCTACCAGGTCAACACGGCGATCATGAAGAAGACCGGCAACAGGGAGACGAAGTTCCTGCACTGCCTGCCGTCGTTCCACAACCGCGGCACGACGATAGGCGAGGAGATCTTCCAGAAGTTCGGCATGGAGTCCCTGGAAGTGACCGACGAGGTCTTCGAGTCCGACGCCTCGGTCGTCTGGGACGAGGCCGAGAACAGGGTTCACACCATCAAGGCCGTGATGGTCGCGACCCTCGGAAGCTAACGCTCGAACACAACGAGGACAAGGAAAACCAATGAGCCAGAAACCTGTTGTCGTGATCGCGTTCGGCGGCAACGCCCTGATCCAGAAGGGACAGGACGGCACCGCCGAGCAGCAGATGGAGAACATCAAGATTCCGATGCAGAAGGTCGTAGCTCTCGCCCCCGACTACCGCGTGGTGATCAGCCACGGGAACGGGCCGCAGGTCGGCAACATCCTCCTGCAGCAGGACAGCACGACCGAAGTCCCCCCGATGCCGGTTGACGTAGTCGGGGCGATGACGCAGGGCCAGATCGGCTACATGATCGAGGCGGCGCTGGAGAGGACCCTGGCCGAGGCAGGCCTGGAGCGCAAGTTCCTCACCGTCATCACGATGGTCGAGGTCGACAAGAACGACCCGCTCTTCCAGAACCCGACCAAGCCGATCGGCCCGTTCTACACGGAGGAGGAGGCCGCGCAGAAGCCGTACAGCATGGTCGCCACCGACAAAGGGCACCGGCGCGTGATCGCCTCCCCGAAGCCGATCGGCATCGTCGCGTACGCCGAGATCAAGCAGCTCGTTGAAATTTAATTTATCCTCATCTGCTCCGGTGGCGGCGGGATCCCCGTCGTCAAGGACGGCCACGGTCACCGCGGCGTTGAGGCAGTGATCGACAAGGACCTCGCGAGCGCGCTGCTCGCACAGGAGATCGGGGCCGACC
>JALYSZ010000025.1 GCA_030854525.1 Chloroflexota bacterium
GTCCCATCTGCGTCGCCTTCGACGGGACGAGCATCTGGGTCGTGAACATCGGCAGCGGCAGCCTGAGTCGGATCGTGAAGTAGCCCCGACAGGCGTCATCTTGAGAGCGCCAGTGTCGCTGGGAGCATGCCGCGGATGGCGCGACCCGACCGCGCCTGACCTGAGCCGTTCACCAAAGGTCAGCTGGCGCGTTTGAAAACGCCTTATCTCCTATCCCCCCGAGCGGACTGCAGGCAGTCCATAGTCTTCAATCGTAACGGGAAGCGGTTCACTTCGGTCGCGTGGTGAGCAGCCAAACCGCCGCGACGCCCTTCACCGGATCGGCTGGGAGGCTTCCCAGTCATAGTCGATCGTCGCGTCGCTGTACAGGAGACGCCCCTCCTCGCCTCCAGGCGGCGAGGGATGATCACGGTTGTACTCCCGGCTCGTGATGTAGAAGAGCTCCATCGGGCCCTCAATGACCTTATACCCGTGAGCGACGCCGTTCGGGATTGCCAGAACTTTCTCGGTGGTGTTCTCGCCCAAGTAGATCTCGAACGTGTTTGCATGCGTCGGAGAACCATCGCGTAAGTCGTGAAGAACTGCCTTCATCACGCCATGCGGGACGAACCACCAATCCCACTGGTTCGGATGGACATGCCACGCCGTGATCGTTCCCTTCCGCCGCCGGCACCAGCTGAACTGAGCAAAGCCTTTGAAGAACGGATCGCTCGCCCGGATGATCTCCTCGAAGAAGCCGCGCTCGTCCGGAAACCGCTGAAGCTCCTTGACGGTGGCGCCGTCGATCGGACCGCGCTTCACCGCGTGGCGGCTTCCGCCAGCGGAAGGGCCTTGTTCGCTCCGCGCTCGGCAACGAGGTTCGTGACGCGCAGATAGGACTCGAACGATTCGCCGCAGTCGCCCCAGTACCCGGGCACGATCTCGTATTCCATAGCGCCTCGTTCGATGAAGGCGTTGTTCACGTCGGTGATCTCGAGCTCCCCGCGACCGGACGGCGTGAGCGTGGGGACGATCGCGAAGACCTCCGGGCCATATAAATAGCAACCCGTGACTGCGAATCCGGAGGACGGATGCTCGGGTTTCTCCTCGATCCGGATGATCCGTTTGTCCTTCATCACCGGCACGCCGTACTGCTCCGGATGGCCGACCTCGGATAGGAAGATTCGCGCTCCACCAGTTTGGGCCCGGAAGCGCTCCACAGCAGGTTTGATGGAGAACTCGAAGATGTTGTCGCCGAGGATTACGGCGACGGCCTCGCCGTCCGCAAAGTAGCGCGCAAGCCCGAGGGCGTCGGCGATCCCGGCCGGGCGCTCCTGATGCGTGTAGTCGAGATGCTTCAGACCGAAGGCGCTGCCGTTTCCGAGAAGCGGCAGGAACTCGCCGGCATGATTCCCACCCGTGACGACGAGGATCCGATCGATCCCTGCGGCGACGAGCAGCTGGATCGAGTAGTAGATCATCGGCTGGTTATAGACAGGCAAGAGGTGCTTGTTCGTGATCCGGGTCAGGGGATACAGACGCGAGCCCGACCCCCCCGCGAGGACGATCCCCTTCATTTTCGAGATTCTATGGGTGTCTTCTTGTTCCAGGCGAACTCGTCCAGCGTCGCCCTTCTTTTGGGCTCCCACCACTCGCGGCTCGTTCCGTACCAGGCCACGGTTTCGCGAAGCCCATCCTCGAAGCCGACCTCGGGACGCCAGCCGAGCTCGCTTTCGATTTTCGAGTGATCCAGGAGGTACCGGCGGTCATGGCTCGGGCGGTCTTCGACGTAGGTCTTGAGCGTTTGTGGTTTTCCGGTCAGCCGCAGAATACTGTCAGCGATCTGCTCGACACTTCGTTCATCGCTACTGCCCACGTTGTAGGTCTCGCCAATGCGACCCCGTCGGATGATCGTGTCGATCGCGCGGCAATGGTCGTCGACGTGCAGCCATTCGCGCCGGTTCGCACTGTGGCGATAGAGCGGAAGTGGAATGCTGTCGATGGCATTGGTCGTGAAGAGCGCGATCACCTTCTCGGGAAACTGCCACGGACCGTAATTGTTGCTGCAGACGGAGATCGTTGTCGGCACACCGAACGTGTGGTGGTACGCCCCGACCACTAGGTCCGCCGCGGCCTTCGACGCGTTATACGGCGTCCGCGGCCGATACGGGGACTCTTCGGTGAACGAGTCGTTCGTCTCGAGGGGCAGGTCGCCATACACCTCGCACGTCGAGATCTGGTGGTACCGAATTCCGTGACGGCGCGCGGCCTCAAGGAGCGACTGAGTGC
>JALYSZ010000194.1 GCA_030854525.1 Chloroflexota bacterium
CGGTGCCGCGTACGTCGTCGATCGGCTTTGCGGCGCCGGCCGCGAGTCGACCGAACTCTTTCGCCGCGGCATCGGTCGGCCGATGCGGTCGATCCCAGCCCGCTTCGTCGAAAAGTCCGGCGGCAAAGCGCTCGGCCTCCGTCGGCCGAATGATCGTCGGGCCGCAGGAGCCGAGGCCGACGCCCACCCGGCGCCTCGCGCGGTCCACCACGAGGGCTAGGCCCGCGATCGAGATGGCCATCGCGTTCCGCGTCGCGGCGAACATGTACGTCTGCGGCGCGCCGGCGTCCTCCCACTCGGCCGCGACGATGAGCTCGTCGGTACGGCGGACGGACTTCTTCGGGCCGGTCATGAACTCGCCGAAGGGAACGCGGCGCTCGCCCTTCTTGGACCGGAGGACGATCGTCGCTTCGAGCGCGGCGAGCACGGGGAGGGCGTCGCCCGCCGGCGAGCAGGTGCCGAGATTTCCGCCGATCGTCGCGGCATTGCGGATCTGGGGCGAGCCGATGGTGCGGGCGGCTTCCTGTAGCGCGGGTGAGCCGACGTCGGTCTCGAGCATCCGCGTGTACGTGACGAGCGCGCCCATCCGAACGTGGCCCTTGCGGGAGTGGTCCTTCAGCTCGTCGACCCGGTCGATTGCGACGATATGCGTCGGGCGCTGGCGTCCGAAATTGATCTCGACCATGAGGTCGGTGCCACCCGCGAGGATGGTCGCGTCCGTGTGGCTGGAGAGAGACTCCAACACATCGTCCACGTGCCTGGAGATTTCGACGCTCACGCGGGGATTATCACTTCCGGGTTCGGAAGACGATCACTAGGATGGCCGGACTGGGGAGGCGCGAGTTGGACGGAGCCGGAGACACCGAGCGCGAGCTCGCCGAATCGCGGGCCCGCGAAGCCGCGCTCGCCGAGGTCCTCGCGGTGATCAGCCGCACGACGGCTGACCTCCAGCCGGTATTCGAGACGATCCTCAGGAAGACGCTCGAGCTCGCTCGTGCGGACACCGCAGCAATATTGCTGCGCGAAGGCGACGTGTTCCGGGGAGTGGCCGGGGCGGGCGGGACCGCGCAGGAGCGCGAAATTGATGTGGAGAGTCTGGATCGCGGCCACGATTTCATCCGACCGGGGTCCCGCGCGACCGTCACCGGGCGGGTCGCCGCGGATGGGCGCACGGTCCATATCCCGGACATCGCCCTGGACGAGGACTACGACACGTGGGCGCGAGAGCTGCCCGGGGCCGAGCGAACGCTGCTTGGTGTCCCGCTCTTTCGTGGTCGTGAGGTCATCGGAGTTGTCATGGCGCGTCGCCGCACGCCAAGACCGTTTTCGGCGCGAGAGATAGCGCTCCTGGAGGCATTCGCACATCAAGCCGCGATCGCCATCCAGAACGTTCGGCTTTTCACCGCCGCCAAAGAGTCTCTCGAGCGCCAGACCGCGATCTCCGAGGTCCTGAAGGACATGAGCCGGTCGCTGTTCGATCTCGAGCGCGTCCTCGAGAGCGTCGCCATGAACGCGGTCCGGCTGTGCGCGGCGGACAACGGATCCATCGCCCAGCTCAAGAGCGATGGCTGGCGGCTCGTCGCCAACGTGGGCGATATCGATCAAGAAGTCATGGAGAGGAACTGGGGCAATCAGCCCATCGAGCCGAACCGCCGCAGCCTGACCGGGCGGGTGCTGGTAGACCGGCGAACGACCACGATCGTCGATGCGCAGGCTGATCCCGAATACGACGCCGGTGTGGGCCTCTTCAATGTCCGATCGCTGATCGGAGTCCCGCTGACGCGTGGAGACGAGATCGTCGGGGTACTCATCCTCAGGCGGCGGGAACCGGAGCCATTCACGCCCGAGCAAATCGATCTCCTGGAGACGTTTGCCGATCAGGCGTCGATCGCGATCGAGAACGTGCGCCTCTTCGACGAGACGAGGGAGTCACTCGAGCAGCAAACAGCTGTCAGCGAGCTGCTGGGAACGATCAGCCGCTCGGCCTTCGACCTAGATCGCGTCCTCACCGCGATCATCGAGCGCGCGACACAACTCGCCGGTGCCGACGACGGCACGATCCGCGAGGTCGATGGCAACACAAGTCGGATCGTCGCCTCCACGAAGTCCACTCCGCCCGCCTTGGCGGCATGGATCGCATCATTGGGATTTGGCGGTCCACACCGACAGAGCGTCACGGGACGCGTCGCGTTTGCACTCACGCCGGTCCAGGTGCCTGACGTCGACCGCGACCCCGAATACACGTTGCGGCTGCCCGGCTCTTCGACGCGGGCGGTGCTCGGCGTGCCACTCCTCCGGACCGGTGAGCTGATCGGCGTGATGCTCCTCCGGCGAAACCAGCCCGGCGCGTTCTCCGACCGGCAGATCCAACTCGTCCAGACCTTCGCTGATCAAGCCGTCATCGCGATGGAGAATGTCCGGCTCTTCAATGAAACGAAAGACCAACTCGAACGCGAGACGGCCACGTCCGAGATCCTCCGTGTGACAGCGCAGAGCACCTTCGAGGTCCAGCCCGTCCTCGATGCCGTCATCGCAAACGCGACACGTCTCGCCGGGGCCGAGAACGGATTCGTCTATCAAGTCGACGGTGGGGTCCTCCGCATGACAGCGGCGGTCGGCCCAAAGGCCGAGCTGATGCGCGAATGGCAGCGGACGAATCCGATCCGCGCGAACGATCGAGGAACCTCGACCGGGCGCGCATTCACCGAAGGCCGAACGGTACACATTCCGGACGTTTTTGCGGACCCCGAGTACAAGTATTGGGAAGCCCAGCGGCTCGGCGACTTCCGCACGCTCCTGACCGTGCCGCTCGTGCGCCAGGGCACCACCATCGGCGTGATCGCGATGTGGCGGACCGAGATGAAGCCGTTCACCGAAAAAGAGATGAGTCTCGTCAAGACGTTCGCGGACCAGGCTGCGATCGCGATAGCCAACGTCGAGCTATTTCGGACCGTCGAACGTCAGCGCGAGGAGCTGTCGCGCTTTCTATCGCCGCAGGTCGCGGCGCTCATCACCAGCGAGCAGGGCGCGAAGATGCTCGAGGGCCACCGTCGTCAGATCACCGTCGCGTTCTGCGACCTGCGCGCCTTCACCTCGTTCGCCGAGACAGCGGAGCCGGAGGAGGTCCTCGGTGTTCTGCGCGACTACCACCGCGCCATGGGCGAGATCATCGTCAAACACCAGGGAACGCTCGAACACTTTGCCGGCGACGGGATGATGGTCTTCTTCAACGACCCGCTGCCGGTCGAACACCACGAGCTGCAGGCGGTGCGCATGGCGTGTGCGATGCGGGAGAGCTTCGAAGAAATGGCGCGCGCGTGGCAGAAGCGCGGGTATGAGCTCGGGTTCGGCGTGGGCATCGCGACCGGCTATGCGACGCTCGGCCGGATCGGCTTTGAGGGACGCTACGACTACGGCGCGATCGGCAACGTCGTGATCCTCGCGCAGCGTCTTTCAGCCGAGGCCAAGGCGGGTCAGATCCTTCTCAGCCAGCGCGTGCACGCAGCGGTCGAGGCCGATGCGGAGACCACCGCGGTCGGCGACCTCACGCTCAAGGGCTTTACGCGTCCGGTCCCGGCATTCGCGGCCGAATCGGTGAAGGCGCCGGCGCCGGCCCGCTGATGACCGCGGTCTCGTTCACGACGATCGCGCAGCCCAACCCTGGCGGCGTCCTCTTCGTCGAGATTCCTGAGACGGTGGTCAAGAAGCTGGGTGCTGGAAAGCGCGTGCCTGTGCGGGTGACGCTTAATGGCGCGAAGTACCGCTCCACGATCGCCGTATATGGGGGCCGCTACTACCTGCCAGCGCGGAAGGAAGTCCGCGATGCGGCGAAGCTGGTCCCCGGAGGCCGGGCCCGCGTATCGCTCGAGGTCGACACGGCCGCGCGGACGGTCGACGTGCCCGCCGATCTCGCGCGAGCGCTCACGTCGGCGAGGCTCCGGCCGGCCTTCGATGGACTTTCGTTCTCGCGCCGCAGGGAGTTCGTCGAATCGGTGACCTCCGCGAAGAGACCTGAGACGCGGCTCGTGCGAATTCAGAAGGTCGTCGCACAGGTGCGCGCAAAGGCGAGGGCCGTCTCGCCCAAGTAGCTCTCGACCGAGGGTTCTATCCCCTGAGTTCTCGGACCTCGTGTGGCAGTCTCGACCGGTCCGAGTAGGGCACATGGGGAAGGGAAGTCCTGTGAGATTTGTCTCGCGCGGCCTCTGTTTGGCCGCGATCTGTTTCACATTCGTTGCGCAATCGGCTCCCGCGAGCGCGGAGCCGGTTCACGACTCGCTCCTCGCGGCCGTGAACGCCTATCGGGCCTCGCGCGGTCTGGCGACGGTCGTCGCGAGCCCGACCCTGATGGCGGCTGCGCAGTTCATGGCGGACGACGT
>JALYSZ010000026.1 GCA_030854525.1 Chloroflexota bacterium
TGAATCAGCTGCGCTGTGATGCGCACCCTGTCCCCGGCGCGCACCACGGAGCCTTCCACCAACCCCTCCACGTTCAACTCCCGCCCGATCTCGCGTAGAGACTTCTTCGTCCCCTTGTACCGCATCACCGACGTCCGCGAGATCACCCGCAACGCCCCAATCTGAGCCAAGTCTGTAATGAGCGCGTCGGTCATCCCGTCAGCGAAGTAGTCTTGCTCGGGGTCACGGGAGAAGTTCTCAAGCGGCAGCACTGCCAGCGATTGAATGCGTGGGCCAGTGGCGCGACCCCGCAGCCGCTCCCGCAACCCGCCGGCATTGATCGCGATGAGTACGACCAGCAAAACCACAACGGCGATCCCGAGCGAGGTGTACCAGAGGATCGGACGGGAGGGCGATGCCGGCAACGCGGCCGCAGTTTGAGCGCCAGCGGAACCGCTCGCCGTCTCCCGCAAAGCAAAGGCAAGATCACGAGCCGACTGAAACCGCTCTTCGAGACTCTTCTCCAGACAGCGGCGCACGATCCTCTGGAGGCTCGGAGAAACGTCCTGGCTGGGCCGGGAAAGCTCGGGAGGTTCCTCCTTCAAGATCGCATTCATCGCCTCGATGGCTGAGTCGCCACGGAAGGCGCGCCGACCTGTCAGCATCTCGTACAGGATCGAACCGAAGGAGAAAATGTCCGAGCGGTGATCGGCCGGCTGCCCCCGCACCTGCTCCGGCGACATGTAGCCGACCGTACCAAGGATCACGCCGGGCTCTGTCCCAGCAGTCACCGTCGGGGCCTCCGTCAGGGGGCCGCTTGCAACCTCCAGGCGGGTGAGCTTGGCCAGCCCAAAGTCCAAAATCTTCACCCGCCCGTCCTTCATGACGAACAGGTTCTCGGGCTTTAAATCCCGATGCACGATCCCTTTCTCGTGTGCCGCAGCGAGTCCCTCCGCGATCTGAATCCCATAATCAATCGCTTTGCGCGCGGGTAGCGCCGTGCCGACAAGGCGCTCGCGCAGCGTCTCCCCTTCCAGAAGCTCCGACACGACGTAGGGCGCACTCTCGTGCCTCCCTATGTCATGGATCACGAGGATGTTGGGATGGTCCAGCGCCGAAGCCGCCCGCGCCTCCTTCTCGAAGCGCCGCAGACGATCGGCATCTGCGGAGAACGCAACCGGAAGCACCTTGATCGCGACCTCGCGCCCGAGCCGCGGGTCGCGCGCCCGGTACACCTCCCCCATGCCGCCAGCGCCGAGCGGGGCAACAATCTCGTAGGGTCCGAGGCACGAGCCAGCGGCGAGCGTCATGCTGCACCCGCGACGAGCTTCTGAAATCGAGGGTTCTTGCGCAATGGGTCGAAGTTCGGGTCGATCTTGAGCCAGGCCGGCGAGAGGTAGTAGGGGATCTTCAATAGCGGCTCGAGGTGGTCGAGCGCCTTCTCCGGCTCGCCGACGAGCGTGTAGATCCGCACGAGCTGGTGTTGGACATAGGGGCCGAAGTACGCATCCCTCGACACTGGGGTGAGCGCCACGGCATGCTCTCCCTCTCGGATCGCGTCAGCCTCTTGTCCGGTGTAACGCTCGTCGTAAGTCATTGAAAATATGGTCGGGGCGGCCGGAATCGAACCGGCGACCATCTGCTCCCAAAGCAGATACGCTACCGCTGCGCTACGCCCCGTGGCTCGAATTATCCTACGAAGAAAAGGGTCCCCGCCTCGTCGTGCCGGACCGGGCCAGGGGCTCAAGAAACGGCGAGTCTTCGGTTCAGTTCTGACGGGTCGCGAGGAGGTCCTGCGACGACGCGAGGCCAAGACTGAAAACTGATGACTGACAACTGAAAACTTCGCATGCCGTCTCTCCTCAAGAGGAAGCTGATCGCGCCCGTCGTCGAGACCGGGAAGCTTCTCCGCGCGACGTTCTCGAGGTGGGATGCACACGACGCGCTGACGCAGAGCGCGGCGCTCGCCTTTTACACGCTCTTCTCTCTCGTTCCGATCCTGATCCTGGTGATCTGGATGGCAGGTGCGGTATTCGGGCGGGACGCGGTGCAGGGGCAGATCGTTCATCAATTCGCGAGCCTGATGGGAGAGAAGCAATCTCTGGCCGTCAAGGAGATGCTCACGGCAGCGACGGGGCAGAAGGCGGGTTGGCTCGCGGAGGCGATCGGGATCGTAACGCTCGTGATCGCCGCCACGGCTGCCTTCGTCCAGCTTCAGATCTCGCTCAACCTCGTCTGGGAGGTCGCTCCCAAGCCGGGACCCATGATTCGCACGATGTTGAAGAAGCGGCTCGTCTCCTTCGCCCTCGTGATCGG
>JALYSZ010000232.1 GCA_030854525.1 Chloroflexota bacterium
CCGCTGACGCGATCCGCCGATATCTCTTTTGGACTCGTTATCCGAAGGCCGCGGCGGCGTCGTCGCAAGCGCGGGGCGCTTCGTCGATGGATGGGGACCGTGATGACCGCGGCGTGCTGCGTCATCACCGGGGTGATCCCGATTTGGACGGTCATCGCCGCGCCCGAGCTCGAACGCCTCGGAGCCGTGGCGCTTGCGAAGCCGCAGCCCGTACTCGTGGCCACACCGTCCGCGGACACGTTTGAACGGGCCGTGGTTGTCTCGCGCGGCGTGCCGGTCACCGCCCTGCGCAAGGACCCGCCTGGCTTGCGGGTCCACGCGGTCGTCAGAGGCGAGACGCTTCTGGCGATTGCCGCCGCGTACGAGGTCACACCGCAGACGCTCGCCTTCAACAACGGGATCAAAGACACGGCCGAGGTGCGCCCGGGTCAGTCCCTGGTGATCCCGCCGATCGACGCGGCCATTCATGTCGTTCGCGACGGAGAGACGCTCGCGGGCATCGCGACCAGCTTCGGCGTGGATCCCGACACGGTTCGAACGGTCAACAGCGTCGCGTTCGAGCCTGCCGACGTCGTCACCGGCCGCGTCCTGCTGATTCCGATGCCGCAAGGCCGCTACCCAGGGTTCCGCCTCGTCGTGAGAGATGCTCCGCGCGTGTTCGCGCCGCGGATCCGGTGGCCGACCGAAGGGATCGTCACGCAGCTCTTCTCGCAGGGACACACCGGCATCGACATCGCGGCGCCCTACGGATCGGCGGTCGTCGCGAGCGACTCGGGGACTGTCACCGAGGTCGGATGGCGCGGCTCAGGTGGGCTCTCGGTGTGCGTCTTGCTCGACTGGGGTCTCGAGGTGTGCGACTACCACCTGTCGGCGACGAACGTCGAGCTCGGCGAGCGCGTCGTCGCGGGACAGCGCATCGCGTCGGTTGGATCGAGCGGTGTGTCGACCGGACCCCACGTGCACTGGGAAGCGCGCACCAACGGCGTGCTCGTCGATCCGATCACGTACGCCCCCGCGGGTTCGGCCGTCGTTAGGGTCGGAGGCGCGACCGGCTCGCCGTGAACGGGCGACCTACGCCCGGCGCTGGATGTCGAGCGGACCAGCGCGCACGCGGTCGACGCGGACCAGAACGGCGACCCCGTGGCGCTCCTTGTCCGTGTCCTTCTCGAGCTGCAGCACGCGGTCCCAGATCCGGAGCGTGAGGTCAGGATCGTCGACGACCCGTGCCTCACCGTAGAAGCGGAGCGTGCGCTTGTCGCGCGTCGGGTTGCGAACGAGCACCGCGATCTTCGGATTCCCTGCGAGGGCGCCGTAGGTCTCGCGCTTCGCGCGCTCCCACCATGCGAGGTGGTCCTTGTCCCAAACCATGAGGCTTCCCTTGAGCGCCACGTCGGGCTGACCGTCATTCGACGTGGCGACGACACCCGTGGTGAGTCCCCGTTCGTGATCGATGCGCGCGTTGTCGATGATCTCGGAGAAGGGCAGTAGGTCGATCTCGGTCACGGGTGGGACCGGCGGGGCGGAAGCCATCTCGCCCGACGCTAACACCGCGTCATCGCCGACAATTCCGTACATGCCCGCCTCATCCCAGCAGAAGCGCGTCGCCGAGCTGCGCGAGAAGATCGAGAAGGCGAATTACGAATACCACGTGCTCGATCGTCCGACGATCGCGGACGAGGCCTACGACGCCCTCATGCGCGAGCTCCAGTCGCTCGAGGCGGCACATCCCGAGCTCGTTACTCCCGAGTCGCCAACGCAGCGCGTCGGGGCACCGGCATCGACGCGTTTCGCGCCGGTGCAGCACGCCGCGCCGATGCTGTCCCTGTCGAATGCGTTCAACGAGGAGGAGCTTCGCGCGTTCGATCAGCGCGTGCGCAGGCTCCTCGGTCGCGAGGAGGTCGGCTACGTCTGCGAGCTCAAGATCGACGGCCTCGCGATGAACCTGACGTACATGGACGGAAATTTCGTGCAGGGGGCGACGCGTGGTGACGGGCTCGTCGGCGAGGATGTGACCGGCAACCTGCGCACGATCAAGTCCATCCCGCTGACGTTGCGCGAGCCGGTGAACGGCCGCGTCGACGTCAGGGGCGAGGTGTACCTCCCGACCGCGTCGTTCGACGCGACGAACAAGGAGCGTGGCGAGCGCGGCGAGCCCCTCTTCGCCAATCCCCGAAACGCCGCGGCGGGGGCGGTGCGCCAGCTCGATCCCAAGGCCACCGCGAAGCGGAACCTCGCGATGTGGTCGTACAGCGCGGCGGGCTTGGACGTCGCGTCGCAAAAGGAGCTTCTGGAGCGCCTGGGGACGCTCGGCGTCCGCGTGAACCCGCATTGGCGGACGGCCACAACGCTCGACGACGTCATCCGCTTCATCGAGGAGTGGAAAGAGAAGCGCCACACCCTCGATTACGGGACGGACGGCGTGGTCGTAAAGGTCGACAAGATCGCCGACCAGGAGCGGCTCGGCTACGTCGCGCGAAGCCCGCGGTGGGCGACTGCCTTCAAGTTCCCGGCCGAGCAGGCCACGACGACGATCGAGGACATCCTCGTGTACGTCGGTCGGATGGGAACGCTCACACCGGTCGCCGCGCTCGCCCCGGTCCTCGTCGGCGGCACGACCGTGAAGCGCGCGACCCTGCACAACCTCGACGAGGTGCGGAGGCTCGACGTCCGCAAGGGCGATCGCGTCGTGATCCAGCGCGCCGGCGATGTCATCCCGGAGGTCGTGCGCGTCGAGACCGATGCGCGCGAGAAGGGGGGGACGTACCCCGAGTTCGACATGCCCGCGAAGTGCCCCGTCTGTGGCGGTGACGTGGTCCACCCTGAGGGCGAGGTCGCGTACTACTGCGGGAATCCGACGTGTCCCGCCAAGAGCGGACAGCGCATCGGGTACTTCGTCTCGCGAGGAGCGATGGACATTGAAGGGCTGGGCTGGAAGACGATCGAGGCGCTGATGGAGATCGGACTCGTGCGCGATCCCGCGGACATCTTCGACCTCACCGTTGAGAAGCTCATAACCGTCGAACGCTTCGCCGAAAAGAGCGCGACGAACATCTACGAGCGAATCCAAGCCGCGAAGCGCCGCCCTCTGTCGCGAATTCTCCTCGCGCTCGGCATCCGCCACGTCGGGGACTCGACCGCCGACGACCTCGCGCGGTGGCTGGCCGAGCGACTGCCGAAAGACGCCGATCTCGGCGCGGTCTTCGATGTCCTCCGAAGCGTTTCGGTGGACGAGCTCCAGTCGATCGAAGGCATCGGCGGCGTCGTCGCCGAGAGCATCAAGGAGTACTTCTCGCGCCGCGAGGAACAGGAGTTCCTCGACAAGCTGGTGCGCGCCGGGATCACCCCGGTGATGCCCGCTCCGCGTCCGGCGGCCGCGGCCGGACCCTTCGCCGGAAAGACCGTCGTCTTCACGGGAACCCTCGAGCGGCGTTCGCGCGAAGATGCCGAGGCTCTCGTCCGTTCGCTCGGCGGAAAGATCACCGGATCGGTCAGCGCGAAGACTGATCTCCTCGTTGCCGGTCCCGGTGCGGGATCAAAGCTCGAAAAGGCCAACAAAATCGGTGTCAGAGTCGTAGACGAGGAGACCTTCGACGGTATGCTGCCCTAGCTCTCGCGAAGGGAAAGGGGCCACATGTATCAAGCGCCGACGCAAATCCGGCCGCCGGCGACCCCGACCGGCGCCCAGCCTGCAGCCCCGGAAATCCCGCTCCCACCCGAGCCTCAGACCCTTGAGCAGACCGGCCTCACGCTCGGGTTCCTCTCCGACCTCGCGCTGAAGACGCTCTACCTGCGCGGCCAGATGACCATGGCCGAGATCGCGAGCGCACTTGGCCTTCCAATGACCAACGTCACCGAGCGCGTGATGGAGTTCCTGAAGACTGAGCGGCTCGTTGAGATCCGCGGCGGTGCCGGTCTTTCGAGCGCCAACTACCAGTTCGTGATCATCGATCGCGGCTCGGAGAAGGCGCAGGAAGCGCTCGCCCGGAGCCAGTACGTCGGCAAGGCGCCGGTCCCGCTCCAGACGTACATCCAGGCCGTTCAGCGACAGTCAATCGCCAACCTGCATGTGACGCAGGACGATCTCGTGCGCGCGTTCGCGCACATGGTCATCCCTCGCGAGACGCTCGCACAGCTCGGACCGGCCGTGAATTCAGGAAAGTCGATCTTCCTCTTCGGCCCTCCGGGCAACGGCAAGACGAGCATCGCCGAAGTCCTGGCCACCCTGATGAAGGGCGACGTCGTTCTCCCGTACGCGGTCGAGATCGACCAGCAGGTCGTGAAGGTCTACGACCAGGTCTATCACCGGGTCGCGCTCGATCCGGTCGTCGCGGAGCGTCTGCGCTTCGATCACCGGTGGGTCGTGTCCAAGCGGCCGATCGTGATGACCGGCGGCGAGCTGACCCTCGAGACCCTCGACCTGATCTACGACGACACTTCGAAGTTCTACGAGGCGCCGTTCCAGATGAAGGCGAACGGCGGCATCTTCATGGTCGACGACTTTGGACGGCAGCGCGTCTCGCCTAAGGACCTCCTCAACCGGTGGATCGTCCCGCTCGAAAAGCGTGTCGACTACCTCACCCTCCATACCGGCAAGAAGATCGAGATCCCGTTCGACATGCTTATCATTTTCTCGACGAACCTCGACCCGGCCGACCTCGTCGACGAGGCCTTCCTTCGCCGGATCCGCTACAAGATCGGCATCGAGGCGCCGTCGGTCGAGCAGTACGACGAGATCTTCAAGCGCATCTGCACCCGCAAGGGGATCGAGTACAAGACCGAGGCGATGAGCCAGATCCTCGCGCACTACCGCAAGAAGAACCTCGGCCTGCGCAGCTGCCATCCCAGAGACATCGTCGAGCAGCTCATCGACACAGCCCGCTTCCTCGGTCGGCCCGCGCAGCTGACGCCGGACCTCATCGAGATGGCGTGCGACAGCTACTTCGTGTCGCTCGATCCGAGCGGGAATCCGCCGGGGGCGTAGCCCGCGCCCTAGTACCCCGGCGGCCAGACGTACGGCTGCACCGTCAAAAAAGGCGAGCCGAGCTGCAGGACGATGTCCTGGTGGTCTTTGAGGACGATCGTCGCCGGCGCTCCTGTGTAGACGGTCTGATTCACCGTCACCTGAACGGATTCACCGCTGGCGGCACGGTCGCCGTCGATCGCGGTCTGGCTGAGCGGCTGGCGCCACACCCCGAAGAAGTCACCGAGGGTGAAGGTGCGGTTGTCGTCGGCTTCGACATGGATGATCCCGCTCGTGTCGTGCATATGCAGCCAGCAGATCTGCGTCGCCGTGATCCCGATGAACGCGGGCACCGTCTTGAGCTGGCCGCGGATGACGATCGTCAGATGCGCGTGCTCGTGACGCGTGAGGACCTCGCTCGGGCCGCACGGGACGTTCATTGCCGGCGGCGGGGTCGGTGTGGCGGTCGGGCTGCAGGCTCCGACGACGATCGCGAAGGCAATCGCACCGACCAGCCTCACGCCTCCTCGCGTCGCCGGCTCATCGCCTTCTCGAAGCGGCGCGCTTGCGGAACGACGGTGAGCCATTCCGGCAGCAGCGCGCGGAGCGCTCGTACGGCCACGACGACCGCCCGATAGAAGACGCGCTGCCGCACTCCGAACCGAAGCCCGAACGCATCACGAAGAGTGGCCGGAAGTAGCGCGGCAGATAGCGTGTCGCTTGGCCAGTACGCGATTCGCGGGAGCCACCGGTACGGACGGACCACGTCGCGTGCCACCGTCGCGGCGGTCGTATCCGGGATGACTTGCGTGCGGAGCATCTCCGCCTCGTATCTCTCGAGATCGGTGTATGTAGCCGGAAAGAGATGCCCGGGCACGCCGAGCTCGCCCGCGAAGAATTTTCCTTCAGCCCAGTACGCGTCGCGCTCCGCATCGCTCAACCGTCCCATCACCGCCTCGTACCAGCGCACCGAGGTCAAGACGAGGGTGGTTTGCACCCAGAGCATGAGCTGCGGGTCTCGCGCGCGGTAGTCGCGGCCGTCCGCCGCCTGGCCTCGTACGGGCCCGTGGCTGCGGCCGATCCGCTTGAGCGCGCTCTCGGCGGTGGCACGTTCGCCATAGACGATCGCGAGCGTTGTATCGACCGTGCGAACGAGGCGCCGGACCGGCCAACGGCGGAAGTCGGAATGCTGATCGACGCCCGCCGCGACGAGCGGATGCGCCACCTGCATCAGAAGCGCGGCGGTGCCGCCGAGCAGGAGGAAGGTCTCGCGGTTTATCCGACGAGCGACGCTGTCGGCCGCCAGGATCCCGGTGTCGCGCACACTACGAGTGTGCTCTTGCGGTCGTTCGCCTACGCGTTCGAGGGAATCGCCTACATCCTCCGCACACAGCGGAACGCGCGGATCGAGATCGCGGTCGCGATCGCGGCCGTTGCCCTGGCCGCGTGGCTTGGCATCAGCGCGGTCGAGTGGGCGGTTCTCGCGATCACGATCGCGCTCGTTCTCGCACTCGAGTGGATCAATACCTCGCTCGAGCTCGCGGTCAGCCTGGCCTCGCCAGAGCGGCATCCCTCCGCGAAGGCGGCGAAGGATGTCGCCGCGGCGTGCGTCCTCCTGGGCGCGATCACGTCGGTGGTCGTTGGCCTCTTGCTCTTCGCTCCGAGGCTCGTCTCACGCCTTCCCGGCACCTAGACTTCATCTCGTGGCCATCGATCGATCGGTCGTCGAAAAGGCCGCCAGGCTCGCGCGCATCGCCCTGACGGCGGACGAGGTGGAGCGGTTTACGGGTCAGCTGTTGGTGGTTCTGCAAGCGGTCGAGCGGCTGAAAGAGGTCGACACGGAAAAGGTGTCGCCGACCGCGTCTGTCCTACCCGTTTCGAACGTCATGCGGGAGGATGAGGTCCGTCCGGGACTCTCCCGGGAGGACGCCCTCGCGAACGCGCCGAAGGGCGGACGCGATGGCGAGTTCTTCCGCGTGCAGCAGGTTTTGGAAGAGAGACCGTGAACATGCCTCGGTCGATCCGGGAGGCTGCGGAGCTGCTCCGCACGCGAAAGACGAGCGCGCTCGAGCTCGCGGAGATCGCGCTCGAGCGCTCGCACGCGGACCGTCACAACGCGTGGCTACACCTCTCCGACGATCACGCGCGGAATCAGGCGCGTGCGGCCGATGCCCGCCTCCGCGCCGGTGATGCGCCGCTCCTTACCGGTATCCCGTGGGCGTGCAAGGACATCATCGGGACGAAGAAGATCCCGACCACCGCGGGCTCACGGATCCTCGAGGGGTACGTCCCGGCGTATTCGGCGACCGTCGTCGAACGGCTCGATGCCCAAGGTGCCGTGATGGTCGGCAAGACGAACCTCGACGAGTTCGCGATGGGGAGCTCGAACGAGAACTCCGCGTTCGGGCCGGTCAAGAATCCCTGGTGCGCGGAGCGCGTCCCCGGCGGCTCATCCGGCGGCTCCGCGGTCGCGGTTGCGGCGGGTGAGGTCCTCTTCGCGCTGGGAACGGACACCGGCGGCTCGATCCGCCAGCCCGCGGCGCTCACCGGAGTCGTTGGCATGAAGCCGACGTACGGCCGCGTCCCCCGGTGGGGCGTCGTGGCGTTCGCCTCGTCCCTCGATCAGGTCGGACCGTTCGCGAATACGGTCGAGGACGTCGCGATCGTGTGCGAGGCGATCTTCGGCAAGGACCCGAACGACGCGACGATGGTCACAGAGTTCCCGAACGACGATCTCCGTCGGGACCTCGACAAGGGCGTGAAGGGCATGCGGATCGGCGTGCCGAAGGAGTACTTCTCGGTCAAGGGCATGGAACCCGGCGTCGAGCGCGCCGTCCGCGACGCGCTGAAGGTTCTCGAGGCCGAGGGCGCGAAGCTCGAGGAGGTCTCGCTCTCGCTCACCGACCACGGCCTCGCCGTCTACTACATCATCCAGCCGGCGGAAGCCTCGTCGAACCTCGCGCGCTACGACGGCATCCGGTACGGGCTGCGCGTCGAAGGGCCCGACCTGCTCGAGACCTATCGCCGCACGCGCGGCAAAGGCTTCGGACCGGAGGTCAAGCGCCGGATGATCCTCGGCACCTACGCGCTTTCAGCCGGTTACTACGACGCGTATTACGTGAAGGCCCAGAAGGTGCGCACGCTGATCAAGGACGAGTACGACCGAGTATTCGAGAAGGTCGACGCGCTCGTCACGCCGACGTCGCCGACCGTCGCGTTCCCCATCGGTGCGAAGGTCAACGATCCGCTCTCGATGTATCTGAACGACGTCTTCACGCTGCCGGTCAACATCTCGGGGCTGCCAGGCATATCGGTGCCGTGCGGGCTCAGCGAGGGATTGCCCGTCGGCCTCCAGGTCATCGCGAACTCGTATCAGGAGCGCACCATGTTCCGTGTGGCGGCCGCATACGAGCGCGCCACCCCGCATCACCTCGAACGGCCGAAGGAGAAAGCCGCATGAGAGCCACTCGTCGTTCGCTGACGAACGAGAAGGTCGCGCGCATCCCGGCGAGCGGGATCCGGCGCTTCTTCGATCTGGTCTCGGGCGCCGAAGGGGTGATCTCTCTTGGCGTGGGTGAGCCGGACTTCATTACTCCGGAGCGTTTCCGCGAGGCGGCGATCCGGTCGATAAAGGACGGGCACACGAAGTACACGTCCAATTACGGGATCCGGCCGCTGCGCGAGGCGATTAGTGACCACACCCAGAGGCTCCGCGGGGTCCGGTACGACCCGGATCGCGAGATCCTGGTCACCGTCGGCGTGTCCGAGGCGGTCGATCTCGCGCTACGCGCGACACTCAACGACGGCGACGAGGTGATTATCGCCGACCCGTCGTACGTCGCCTACGTGCCGGGCATCGTGCTCGCCGGCGGCGTGGCCGTGCCGGTCCCCACCGAGGAGAAGCACGACTTCCGCCTGCGTCCTGAGGACGTCGAGGCCGCGATCACGCCGCGCACGCGCGCGATCCTTCTCGGCTTCCCGAACAATCCCACCGGCGCGGTGCTGACTGAAGACGATCTCAAGGGCATCGCTCGTCTCGCCGAGGAACACGATCTCCTGATCTACGCCGACGAGATCTACGACCGCCTCGTCTACGGCGCTCCGCACCGCTCGATCGTCGATCTGCCCGGAATGCGGGAGCGTACGGTCTATCTGGCCGGGTTCTCGAAGTCGTACGCCATGACCGGATGGCGCGTCGGCTACGCGTGTGCGCCTGCCGAGGTGATCGAGCAGATGATGAAGATCCACCAATACACGGTGATGTGCGTCCCGACCGCCGGCCAATACGCCGCGCTCGAGGCGCTGCAGAACGGCGAGGACGAGGTCCGCCGTATGGTCGGCGAGTACGACCGCCGGCGCAAAGTGATGCTCAAGCGTTTCAACGACCTCGGCCTTCTCTGCTTCGAGCCACGGGGCGCGTTCTACTGCTTCCCGAACATCACCTCGACAGGGATGGACGACGAGCAGTTCGCGGAGCGTCTACTCCACGACGAAAAAGTCGTCACCGTACCGGGGAGCGCTTTTGGCGAGCGGGGCCGCGGTCACGTGCGCGCGTGTTACGCGACGAGCCTCGAGAAGATTGAGGAAGCATGCGAACGAATCGCGCGCTTCGTCGGGCGAGCGTGACGGCGACCGAGACAGCCTCCACGTCGACCGAGTGGCTCCAGCGGTTCGAGCGTTCGCTAGAGGCAGGGGACCCGCTCGGCGCTTCCGACACTCTTCGCAAGTCGGGGGTGAACGGTTGGGTGCGCAAGGATCACTACGACCTCGCCGTCAAGGTGATCGACCGGATCGGCCCGGCGCCGCGCGTGCGCCTCGACTGGTCCGAGCGCCTCATGGCGCACCCACGGCGCGTGGACAAGGAGCTCGCCGCGCTCATCGCGTGGCCGCTCGCGCGTACCCACTTCCGCGAGCTCACGCGCATGGGGTATCGCCTCGCGCGTGACGATGACTGGGCCGTCCGCGAGTCCGCCGCGGCGCTCCTGGGACAAGTGCTGACCGAGGCATGGGCGGACACGATCCCGCACCTGCGCGAGTGGGTGAGTGGCCCGGACAGCCGCCTCCGTCGCGCCGTCGTCGTTGCAGCGAAATACGCGGCACGGACGCGCACGCCGGAATGGGCCGAGCCGCTCCTCGGCCTGATCGAGCCGGCCCTGCGCGACCACGAAGAGTACGTGCGCAAGAGCCTCGGCCCCTTCGCGATCGGCGACCAATTCGTCCGTTCGTACCCTGACGCCACGCTCGCTCGCCTGCGTACGTGGATGCAGGACCCGGACGAGAACGTGCGCTGGAACGTCGCGATGTCGCTCTCGGCCGCGAGCGGTGCGCGTCTCGGACAAAAAGCGCCGGACATCCTCGAGTTCCTCGCGACCGACGAGCGCGCCTTCGTGCGCGGGGCTGTCCGTGCCGCCCAGCGTCGCATCCGTACGCTGGTCGACTAGATGGGAACGCGCTATGAGGATCAGCCGCCCGAGCACTGGGCGGGGCCGGAGTCGCTCGATCCCACGCCGGTATGGAAGCAGTTCGCGCTCATAGGGATCTTCCTCTTCGTCGGGCTCGTCCTCCTTGCGGGCGTCGCGGCTTTCGCTGCCGCGCCACAGTTCGTGACACCGCCCGCGCTTGTCCCCGGCGATCGGCTCGTGCTTCGTTTGGATACGGTGCCGGCCGTCGGCGCTGGACCAAAGCTCGTGGGACCACCGGTCATCGATGACGCGCGCTCCTTCTATCTCGTGCAGCTTGCGAAAGGCCAGGTCTTCGCGTTCCGTGCCCGGTGGGCTGAGCGTCCGGGTGGCGAGGAGTGTCGTGTTGTGCCCGCGCCCGGCCGCCCGACGCCGCCGCCCCAGGAATTCCTGGCCTCGGACTGCGCGGCCGCCGCGGGCCAACGTGGCTCGCCGATCTTCGACCTACGCGGGGCGTCGACGAACGGATTCCGCGGTCTCGACCAGTATCTTGTCTCGGTGAGCGACGACCGGGTGATCGTGAATCTCAGCCGCCTGATCGTGTCGCCCGAGCGGACGTCCGCGCCGCCGACTCCATGAGCGCGGCGCCGTACGAGCTCGTCATCGGGATCGAGACGCATGTCGAGCTCAAGACCGAATCCAAGATGTTCTGCGGCTGCCAAGCGCGGTGGTTCGGAGCGCCGGCGAACACCCTGGTCTGTCCGGTCTGCCTCGGGCTTCCCGGCGCCCTCCCCGTGCCGAACCGCCGCGCGATCGAGCTCGCGATCACCGCCGGCCTCGCGCTCCACTGCGAGACGCCGGATCACACGAAGTTCGATCGCAAGAACTACCTGTATCCGGACCTGCCGAAGGGCTATCAGATCTCGCAGTACGACCTTCCGCTGAGCGTGAAGGGATGGCTCGAGCTCCCGACCGGAAAGAAGGTGCGCATCACGCGTGCGCATCTCGAAGAGGACACCGGGACGCTGAAGCACGGCGAAGAAGCGGGCCGCCGCTACACCCTCGTCGACTTCAACCGGTCCGGGGTGCCGCTCCTCGAAATCGTGAGCGAGCCGGACATGAGCTCCGCCGACGAAGGCGAGGCGTACGTGCGCGCGTTGCGCGACATCCTGATCTTCTGCGGGGTCTCCGAGATGCGCCTCGAGGAAGGCGCCGGCCGCTTCGACGTGAATGTCTCGATCCGCTTCCAGGAGAACGGGAAGACGATGTGGCCGCCGCAGAGCGAGATCAAGAACCTGAACAGCTATCAGGCCCTGCGCGAGTCCGTCGCGTACGAGTCCGATCGCTTGTGGGAGGAGTGGCGGGCGGGCGGCGAGATCCGGACGCGGACCGGGAAGATCACGGTCGGTTGGAGTCCTGAGCGCGGCCGCACATACCTGCAGCGGTCAAAGGAGGAGGTGGAGGACTACCGCTACTTCCCCGAGCCCGACCTCGTCTCGCTCTCGCCGTCGCCGGACATCATCGCGAAGCTGCGCGAAGGACTTCCGGAGATGCCGAGCGAACGCCGCGCCCGATTCGTGTCGGATTACGGACTCTCCGACTACGACGCGCGCATCCTCGTCTCGGACCGTGCGCTCGCCGATTACTACGAGGCGGCCGTAAACGCCGAGCGCGGACAGCCCAAGGCGATCGCGAACTGGGTGATCGGCGATCTCACCGCGGCGCTAAAACGGGAGACCGTTCAGATCGGTGCGTCGCCCGTTGGATCAGAGCAGCTCGCCGCGCTCGTCCGTCTCATCGCGGGGGGACAGCTCAGCGGCCCGACGGCGAAGCAGATCTTCGCGGAGATGTGGAAAGGCGGCGGCGACCCCGAGGCGATCATGAACACGCGCGGGCTCGCGCAGGTCAGCGATGAGAGTGCGATCGCCACCGCGATAGAAGAGGTGATCACCGCCAATGCGAAGGCGGTGGCCGACTACAAGGCCGGCAAGACCCTGATTCGGGGTTTCCTCGTCGGCGAAGTGATGAAGAAGCTGAATGGCAAGGCCAATGCGGCCGTGGTCAACCGCATCCTCAGCGAGCGGATCGCCTGACCGAGCACGTCCGCCTCGACGAGGTCGTTGCGTTCCTCGACGAGCGTCTCGAGGTTGGGAAGTTTGACGAGGTCGAGTCGAACGGTCTCATCGTCCGGGCCTCGGACGTCGTGACGAGCGTTGCGGCCGCGGTGAGCACCTCGTTTCATGCGATCTCGCGGGCGAAGAGCGCGCAGGCCGATCTCCTGATCGTGCATCACCGCAGCTGGCCCGACATCGACCTCGAGCTTGTCGAGGAAAAGCACACGCGGCTCCGACAGAACGGCATCTCGCTCTACTGCGCCCACTCCGCGCTCGACGCCGCGCCGGGCATCTCCAACGGCGATGGCATCGCGGAGGCGACGAGCGTGAGGGTGCGCGAGCGTTTCCTTCCGTACCACGGCGGCATGGCCGGCGTGATCGGCACGACGGGCGGCACCTTCCAGCAGTTCGTCGACCGCCTGCGCTCAGCGCTCGGGACGCTCGTCGAGGCCCACGAGAACAGCGAGCGCTTCGGCGTGGTCGCGATCGCGAGCGGTGGCGCGCCCTTCACGACCTTCGTTCAGGAAGCGGCGGCCCGCGGCGCCGACACGTACGTCACCGGCGAGATCTCGATGTACACGCGCATGTACGCGAAGGAGCGGAAGATCAATCTCGTGGCCGGCTCGCACTACGCGACCGAGACCTTCGGCGTGCGCGCGCTGGCGCAGCTCGTCGAGGCACGCTTCGGGATCGCGTGGACGTTCGTGCCTGAATCGGCGGACGTCTACTGAGCGGGAGCCGGGCTAGCTGAGGATGCTGACGACGCTCGAATACGTGCGGGTCCCTCCGACGAGCAGCGCCGCTGCCAGAAGCGCGTAGGTCGCGAGCCTCCACAGGGGCGAGGCCGGTCGGGGCGCCACCGCTCGCGCAGCCAGACCCGCGGCGACGACGCCGAGCTGGAGCAGTTGGATCAGATCGACCTGTGATGGACCCGAGGCGAGCGCACCTAACACTGACACAAGCCCCAACCCGAGGAGCAACGCTGCGAGGAGCAGGCCCAGAAACGCGAGCGCGCTCGAGGTGAGTGAGCGTTTCTCAAGCGCCCGCAGGGTACGGTCGAAGACCGGGACAAGCGCGATTCCAAAGATCGGGAAGAGCGCCGCGAACATCGCGACATTGAGGAGGGGAGGTCGCAGGATGACGAAGTCGCTGTTCGCCGCGTCCAAGATCAGCGAGCCCCCCAGGGCGAGGACGCCTAAGCCAAAGATGAGGCCGCGCCAACGCCCGAACGGCGCGAGCCAGGGGCGAAGCGACGCATACAGAACGCCTCCGAAGATGCCCGTGAAAACGCCCCCAAAGACGATGAGGGCGATCGTGCCGCCCACGGTGATCTCGCCCACGCGGTTCCCGTTGGAGGTTGTTACGCCCTGGACGAAGCTATCGGCCGCCAGGGCTGAGAGCCGCATGACCAGACGGGAGCCGAGCCCACCCACGACGATCCCGACGACGATCCCGGAAAGACTCCCTGCCGCGACCTCTCTGAGCATTGCAGGGACACGCATGCTCGCTAGATTCTGCGACCGGCGGTCAAACGGGCTCCGCTACCGAGCGTGGTGGATCAGGTTCGGCGGTAAGTCTGGCCATCCAGCACCTGCGAGCGGCCGGAGCAGGGCTCAGACACCAGCGTGAATTGCAGCAAGTTGGCTTGCAAGGACCACCGATACGTGCCCGTTCCGTCGCAGACGCTGCTTCCAAAGAACCGCATCTCGTCAGCGCTCACGGCGACACTTCCCGTGACGCTGTTGGGTCCCCGTCGTATTAGGTAGGAGCGCTCGGTCAATGTCAGCGTCACGGTCTCCTGGCCGCCAGGGGCGAGCGTGGTCCTCCACTCCACACGCAGCTCGAGCGGGACGCTGTCTGGCGCCGCGCTGGGTGACGCGGATATGGCGGCCGTGCCGATCGACGAGGTTGAGGTTGAGGTTGAGGAAGTCGGCGCCGACGTGCAGGCGACCGCGAGAATTAGGGGGATCGCCGCAGCTTTCGCGAGGCACCGCTCGGTTGCATACCGGATTGGATCGAACCCCCCGGCTCCGATGCCGCGACCGCTCACACGCGAAGTATGACGCAGCGCCGGTGTGCTCGGTCACACCGCGCCCATTCGCTGACTTCGTAAGACCCTGAGCACGCCTCGCTACATCGAGCCTTAGGGGCTAGTCGATGCGTTCGTACGCGGGGATGGTCAGGAACTCCTTGAACTCACTCGAGAGCGCGACCGCTTCGAAAATCTCACGTGCTTCGTCGTAGCGGCCTTTCGTAAAGGAGTCGCCACCCACAGCGCTCTTGATCTTGTCGAGCTCCTCACGCTCCACGTCCCGCACGAGTTCCGCGGTAACCCGCGGCCCATCGGCGAGCGTGACTCCGTGATGGATCCACTGCCACACCTGCGAGCGCGAGATCTCGGCCGTCGCGGCGTCCTCCATGAGGTTGTTGATCGCCGCGGCGCCCGTCCCTCGAAGCCACGACGCGATGTACTGGATACCGACGCTCACGTCCGTGCGTAAGCCGGCGTCGGTGATAGTCCCGCCGGGCACGCGGACATCGAGCAGCTGCGCGGCGCTGACGTCGACCTCCGGCCGCTGGCGGTCGAGCTGGTTCTGTTTCGTTCCGAGCGCGAGGTCGAACTCGCTCATCGCCGTCTCCACGAGGTCGGGGTGCGCTACCCACGTTCCGTCGAAACCGTCGGTCGCCTCGCGCTTCTTGTCGTCGCGGACCTTCGCGAGCGCGCTCTCGGTGACGGCGGGATCGCGCCGGTTGGGGATGAACGCCGCCATACCGCCGAGAGCGAATGCACCGCGCTTGTGGCAGGTCTTCACGAGGAGCTCGGTGTATGCGCGCATGAACGGCACGGTCATCGCGACCTGACCGCGGTCCGGGAGGATGAACTCCTTCCGATCGCCGAGCTTCTTGATGATGCTGAACATGTAGTCCCAGCGTCCCGCGTTCAGGCCGGCGCTGTGATCGCGAAGCTCGTAGAGCGTCTCCTCCATCTCGAACGCGAGCGGCAGGACCTCGACGAGCACCGTCGCCTTGATCTTCCCCCGGCCGAGGTCGAGCTCCTTCTCGGTCCAGTCGAAGATCTGGTTCCAGAGCCGCGCCTCGCGGTGGCTCTCCATCTTCGGCAGGTAGAAGTAGGGTCCGCTCCCGCGCTCGAGCAGCCGCCTCGAGTTGTGGAAGACGTACAGCCCGTAGTCAAACACGGCGCCAGAGATCGGAGCGCCGTCGATCTTCACGTGCCGCTCCACCAAATGCCACCCGCGTGGACGCACGACGAGGGTCGCGGTCTTGTCGGCGAGCTTGTACTCGCGGCCGTCAGGATTCTTGAACGAGATCGTCCGGTTGACGGCGTCGATGAGGTTCTGTTGGCCTTCGACCATGTTGCGCCAGGTCGGCGTGTTGGCGTCCTCGAAATCGGCCATGTAGACCGAAGCGCCCGAATTCAGCGCATTGATCACCATCTTGCGGTCGGTCGGTCCGGTGATCTCGACCTTTCGCACACGCAGGTCCTGGGGCACGTCCGCGACGCGCCACGCGCTCTTGCGGACGTTCGCAGTCTCGGCCAGGAAGTCGAACGTCCCGCCGCTCCGGAGTCGGTCCGCGACCTCCGCGCGCTTCTCGAGGAGCGTGCGTCGCACGGGTTCGACCTCGCGATGGAGGCGCCCAAGAAAGTCGAGGGCATCCGGGGTCAGGACATCTGGGAACCCTTCATTCGCCGGGGCGTGGATCTGCGCCGCGACGGTCCGCATCGAACGTATCCTGCCACGCTGAAGTGGGCGCGCCATTCGACCTCCACGGCAAGCGTTCCCTGGTCACGGGGGGTGGGCGCGGCATCGGCCGCGCGATCGCGCTCGCGCTGGCCGACGCGGGTGCCGATGTCGCTATCACATCGCGGAAGAGTGACGCCGAGCCGGTCGCCGCCGAGATCCGAGCGAAAGGTCGGAAGTCCGTCACGCTTCCGCTGGACGTGCGGGACGTGGCGTCCATCCGCGCGTGTTTCGAACGTCTCGCCCACGAGTGGGGGACGATCGACATCCTCGTCAACAACGCCGGAACGAACATTCCGACGGACCTCGAGTCGCTCGACGAGGAGGGCTGGGACACGGTCGTCGATACGAATCTCAAAGGCGTCGCGTTCGTCACCCAGGCGGCGCTGCCGGTCCTCCGTGACGGCGGGCGCGTGATCAACGTGGCGTCCATTTACGGCGTGCTCGGGCGGGTGGAGCGGATCGCATACAGCGCGGCCAAGGGCGGCGTCGTGACCCTCACCAAATCCCTGGCCCTCGAGCTCGCGCCCCGCCGGATCACCGTCAACGCGGTCGGCCCGAGCCTCATCGAGACCGACCTGACCCGCGAGCGAATGCGGAAAAATCCAGGCTTCCGCGACATGGAGGTCGCACGCACCCCGCTGGGCCGCCTCGGCACCGCTCAGGATGTGGCCGGCGCGGTCGTTTACTTCTCCTCTACCGAAGCGGGCTTCGTTACTGGGCAGCTCCTGCTCGTCGACGGTGGGACCGGCGCGCACTAGCGGGGGTAGGGGCCCCCGACGGGGCAGGGGCCCCGCGCCATCCCCCGCCCGTACGTCCGTACTCCCCCGCCGCCGATCTAGCCCCGTCGGGTGATGGGCCAAATCGGTCACGCGCCCTAGAAATCAATCACCAACACCGGAGGAGAGCGCAGAGATCATGGGAGGCCTTAGGCGGGTGGCCATCGAAACGGCCCGAAACCCGGAGATGAATCAGAGCATGGAGTCGCCGCGAATCGACCCCGCGCCTCTGAGCGTCGTCCGGATGACGCCGCCGGTCGAAGCGACCCTCCGCATCCTCCTGAACAGCGTTCCGTACCTCATCGGCGCGGCGGTCGTCCGCCAGCCGGCCGTCGGCGACGCGGTGGAAGCGCAGGTCGGAAAGATGCCGTGGCTACATGACCGTCGCCTCCTCACGCTCCAGCTGCCGGATGACTCCCTCCCCGCGAACCGCGCGATCCTTCTCGACTGGCCTGTGCCGTACCAGGCGGAATGGGTCGGAGCGCCCCCGCGCCTTCTCATCTCGCGCCTCGTCGCGCAGGACCGGACCGTTGGCGTGCTGCTTGGAACGCTGATCAGCCGCGAGCAGCTCTCCGCCGGGTCGCGCGAGGCACTGGATCTCTCGTGCGAGCTCATCGCCGCCGCCGTCGGCAGCGAGTCCCTCGTCGCGCTGGCAACTGCGCCGGCCCCCGAAGAGCCGCGGCGTCTCGTCCTCGTGCCGGATGAAACGGAGTCCGAGCCGGAGTCCTCGCCCGCTACCGCCATGTCGGCCGAGCCTGAGCCGGTGCTCGATCCCAAAGATGAACAGGACGAGCGCGACCGCCAGGTCGTCGACGAAGTGGCGCGCGCGCTCGACGAGCTCACCGATGCGAAATCGATCGGCCGCGTGCTTCGCGACGCGGTCACCGCGATCGCCGGCGTCGACGGCTTTTCAGTCGCGCTCTTCAACAGCGTTCGGCGTGAGGTCGCATACCGCTACAAGGTCGTTGGCGCGGATCCCGACTCGGCGGAGATGGGCCGTCAGGCCGTTGACGATGGTCCGGAGTGCTACGCGGCTCGGCGCGATCGCCGGTGGCACAGCTTCGTTCGCGAGATCGGCGTACGCGGCCCCGAAGGGGTCGAGGCGCGCAAGATCTCCGTCCTCCAGTACCCGCTCATCGCCGCCGAAGAGATCTTCGGCGTCGCGACGCTTCAGGTGTTCGGCGACTCCGGCTTCTCCGATCACGCGACGCGCCTCGTGCTCCGCGTGATCGAGGTCTCCAGCGACCGGCTCGCCGCGGTGCGGCGC
>JALYSZ010000259.1 GCA_030854525.1 Chloroflexota bacterium
CCGTCGGTCAGCTTGTCGGCGGTCGCGAACTGGATCTTCTGGGCGCTCAGCTCTTCCTTCACGTAGTTGGTTGCGAAGGTGTACTGAGTCCCGACTGCGAATGCGAGGGCAACGAGGAGCGCGGCAACCATGAGGCCGCCGCCTGCGAGGATGAGGTCGAGAGTCCTGCGTTTCATTTCTTTTTCCTTCTGTGCAGCGTGTTACTAATGACAATCACAGGTGGACCGGCCTCGGGGCAGTACCGAACGGCCCATATGGGCGTGCCGAGCGGCCCATGGATCAGGGACTGTTCTGCAACCCGACACGAGAAAATGCGTGGAATCCGCCCCAAAAAAGGGGTCGCTACCCGACCAGCGCCCGCACCTCGCGCGCGATCACCACATCCTCCCGAGCGACGACGACGAGCACGGCGATGTGAGTCGCAGCAAGCACCGAGTCGCCATCGACCGTCGCGTCGCCGACCGACGGCACGCCGATCGAAGCCAGACGGCGCACGATCCCCGTCCGCACGCTTATGGCGTGCTCACCGATCCCGCCCGTGAACACGAGCGCGTCCAAGCGCGGGAGAGCGGTCGTCGCTGCCGCGATCGCGGCGGCGGCCGAACGTTCGAACACCGCTACCGCGAGCGCTGCACGATCGTCGGCGGGTGCGATGGCGAGGAGCTCGCGCATTTCGGACGTTCGACCCGAGAGCCCGAGCAGACCGGAACGGTGCTCGAGGACGTCCTCGAGTGCGCGCGCGTCGAGGCCATGGTCGCGCTGAGCTGAGATCAGGATGCCCGGGTCGACCGATCCGCTTCGCGTTCCCATCACGAGACCCTCGAGAGGCGTCATCCCCATCGACGTACTTACCGAGCCGCCCTGCCACACGGCGGTGACCGAACAGCCGTTGCCAAGATGGGCGACCACGAGGCCCAGATCGTCGCGTCCAAGGAGCGACGCCGCGCGCTCGACAGACCACCTGACCGAGAGCCCATGGAATCCGTAGCGTCGATACCCCCATTCCGAGTGCCACTCGTATGGGAGCGCGTAGACGTACCCCTCCTTTGGGAGAGTGGAGTGGAATGCCGAATCGAAAGCCGCCACGTGTGGTATGGCAGGCAGCGCGATGCGCGCCGCCGCGATCACCTCGGCGGCCAGCGGGTTGTGGAGCGGCGCGAGCCACGCAAGCTCGCGGATGCGCTTGAGCACGGTGCCATCGATCACCGTCGTGCGTGTGAAGAGCGACCCTCCGTGGACGACGCGATGCCCCACCGCCCGGATCGTGGAAAGATCCACGCCCGCATCCTTCGTGGCTCGAAGCGCGCGACGGAAAGCCTCTGCTGCCTCTCCAATGCCAGCCATGGGAACGGTGACGCTGGCCTCAGCTTGCTCGGAACCTTGCGCGAGCACACTTGCTTTGAGCGTTGAAGAGCCGGCGTTCAGGACAAGTACACGCTGCTGCATCCGGGCGAGAGCCTAGGCCGCGCCGACGCGAGTCGCACCCGATGCAAAGGGAGAAACGACATGGCGATGAAGCCGAAGGCACCGAGCGAGGCGTCCCTCAGCGGGGATGAGCTCCGCCACATCGACGCGTATTGGCGGGCGGCGAACTACCTCGCTGTCGGGCAGATCTACCTGCTCGACAACCCTCTCCTCCGGGAGCCGCTGCGCCCCGAGCACGTCAAGCCCCGCCTCCTCGGACACTGGGGCACGACGCCGGGACTGAACTTCATCTACGCGCACATGAACCGCGCGATCAAGAAATGGGATCTCGCGTCCATCTTCATCGCGGGTCCGGGCCACGGCGGCCCCGCGGTCCTCGCGAACGTGTACCTCGAAGGTACCTACAGCGAGGTCTATCCCGATGTGTCGCGGGACACCGCGGGCATGACCAAGCTCTTCCGGCAGTTCTCGTTCCCCGGCGGGGTGCCGAGCCACGTCTCCGCCGAGATCCCGGGCTCGATCCACGAAGGTGGCGAGCTTGGCTATTCGCTTGCGCACGCGTACGGCGCCGCTTTCGACGACCCGGCCGTTCTCGTGTGCTGCGTGATCGGGGACGGCGAGGCGGAGACCGGGGCGCTGGCCGCCTCATGGCATTCGAACAAGTTCCTCGATCCGATCCGCGACGGTGCGGTGCTGCCGATCCTCCACCTGAACGGCTACAAGATCGCGAACCCCACGGTTCTCGCGCGGATGCCGAAGCGCGAGCTGGC
>JALYSZ010000261.1 GCA_030854525.1 Chloroflexota bacterium
CCCTTCACCCGTCATAACCAGAGATGGGGATAGTCCATGTATCCGCTGAGGAGCTCTCCGCCCTCCTAGACGGCGAGCTTTCGGCGCAGGCCGAGCTTCACGCCCGCCAGCACCTGACGGACTGCGCGTCCTGCTCGGCCGATTACGCCGTGTCGGCCCGCCTCGACGACGAGCTTCGGCAGCCGCCAATGCTCGCTTGTAACGAGGTTCTAGAAGTTCTTTCAGCCGGGCTCGACCGCGAGACCGGCGCGGGCGAGCAGGCCGCCGCGCAGCGCCACCTCGGCGGCTGCCAGGACTGCCGCGCCAGCCTTCAGACCTGGTCCGGGCTCGCGTCAGCGATCAAGGCCCTGCCGATCATCGCGCCCTCGGCGCGGATCGACGACGCGATCTACGCGATCGCTCGGAGCCGGCGCACCTACCGTCCGGCACCCGTCCGTGGGATCGCGGCACGCGCGCTCATAGCGGTGACGGCCGTGTTCGCCATCGTCGTCGCGAGCCTCCAAACCGGCGGTGCTCGGCCGCAGACGGCACTCGTGCCGAGCCCGACTGGCGAACGCGCGATCGTCGCGTCCATCCAGCAGATCGTCTTCAACTCGCGGAACAACACCCTCTACGTGCTCGACGCTGCGGGTGCCGCGGTCGACGCGCGCGATCCCGGCACGAACGATCTCAAGACGCGCATCCCGGTCGGGGGTAAGCCCACCGCCCTCGCGTTGAACGCCGTCGCGAACCGCGTGCTCGTCCTCGACTCGTCACAGAAGCGCGTCACCGAGATCGACGCCGCGAGCAACACAGTTGTCGGGGCAACAGTGGTCGCAGTGGCAGGGACGCCGACGAGCATCAGCGTCGACCCCGCGACCAACAACATCGTTGTCACGACTTCGACTAGGTCACCCGCTCCGGGGACATCAGCCGGCTCCGTTGCGGTCATCAACAGCGCCACCAAGCAACTCGAGACCGTTCGCGAATTCAGCGTCGCACCGCGTCTGGTTGTGCCGGACCAGCGGAGCGGTCGCAGCGCGCTCGTTTCCACGGATCAGACCGAGGTCGTCGATTCCTCATACAAGGTCCTCGATACTCTTGCCGGCGGGGTGAGCGCGGCGTTTTCGAAACGTGGCGACGACCTCGCGGTCCTTTCGGCGTCTGGCTCCGATTCCTTACTCACATTCGCGGGACTCAGCGCACCTGAAGCCTTGAAGCTGAGCGGGATTCCCCGAGCGCTCATCGCGCTCCCGGACGGTGGCTACCTCGTACTCCTTGACCTCGGCGGACGTGGGAGCGTGACCAAAATCACGCGAGAGGGCGCCGTCTTCGCCAGCACCGAGGTTGCGGTCACCGGCGGGGACCTGATCTACGACGAATCCACAAATCGCTTTGTGGTTGCGAACAACGGTCGGCTCGACACAGCTCAGATGCCAGACCGGGTCGCCACGGCGCAGACCGTTACGCCCACCCAAGCCGCAAATGCGTCGCCGTCGCCAACACAAGCCCCGTCGTCCGTAACGCCCCAGGCGTCCAGTGCGCCGGCCGCCCCGGCGGCAACGATCGGGCCGAATGTTCTGGCGGGGGCACGCGTGCTTTCCGCAGGCGTCTACAACCTAGCTCTGCCCAACGGAATCCAGCCTCAATTCGTCGCGGGTAGTGGCTCGCGGCTGTGGTTGCTTGACCAATCCGACAACGTGAGCTCCTTTGACATGAACACCGGCGACCTGTTCAACGTCGGCCCCCTTCACAAGGGAGCGAAAGTCTCTTACTGGGTCGCTGGCGGCTCCTACATCTTTGGTGTCGACGAAGCTTCCGGTGAAGTCAACGTCGTGAACACCGCCAGCGGGCGCGTCGAGGGTCGCTTCGCAACAAATGTCCTGAGTCCTGTGTCCGCTGTTGCGGTCGGCATCGATGGCCGGCTGTGGATTGGTCTGCGCAATGCGTCGTACCTGTTCGTCTTCGATCCGAGAACGCAGCTGATGAACTCGATCGATCTCGCGGGAGCACGGATCAGCGCGCTGACGATCGACGGCCAGGGGCGCATTTACTACGCGGACGACGCACGCGGCACTGTTGGCACCTTCGATCCGAGGACGTCGCGTGTGAACGAGGTGCCTTTCGCGCGTCGCGGAGCCACTACCGCGCTTCTTGTCGACTCGACGAGCACCCTCTGGGTTGGGACCAGCACGGGGGAGATTTACTCGGTCAGAGGCAGCAAG